>LJHT01000140.1 GCA_001295905.1 beta proteobacterium AAP51
CCCGGCCTTACACCGCCCGCCTCCGCGGCCCGGGTTAGCTTCAACGTTAGGCGTCACAAACCAACCGCGATGGCACTCTGGCAGTTCGACATCCTCTTTGTTCCGCCCGGTGCGGGAATGCCGGTGTGCACTGCGGACGGGTGCCGCACCAACCCACTCGACTCGGAACGCTGCGAGATCGCCAAGACGGCTCTTTCTGCGCAGTTCGGCGCTGGCCACGAGGTGATGGAAGGCTGGGTCATGTACGGACCAGAGCAAGGAAGCCGCTTCGACCTACTACTGGATGAGGACAAAACCGGTGAGCTTTCGGCCCGCGTGGATGCGCGCGCAAAGCATGACCAGTTCCTGGAATCTGTCTGCCGGCTGGCGCAAGAAATCGAATGCTCGCTCTACTCATTGCAGTTCGGTCAAATGCTTGAGCCAAGCCTCACAGCTCTTCGCCAAGCGCTTCTCCTCTCGCGAGCGTCCGCCTTCGTCAGAAGTCCCCTGAATACGCTCATTGGCCGCAGTGACGCCTAACCACTCGTTCAACCGGACCCGCTACGGCAAGCGCCGTAAGCCCGGTCCGCGGCACATGGTGCATCATCGCGTACCAGGCTTACGGCGCTCGCCTCCGCAGGCCGGTTAGCTCGAACGTTAGGCCTCACGAATTCCCATTCGAAGTGCAACACTCTTCAGCCCACGCCTCGTTCGGCGTGCTGAACCCGAGAACCTTCCTCGGCCTGTCGTTGAGCTCTCGCTCGATCTCGTTGCATTGTCTTTGAGTTAGATCCTTAAAACACGTCCTTTTCGGCAGGTACTGCCTGATCAGCCCGTTCGTGTTCTCGTTCGTGCCCCTCTCCCATGAGTGGTACGGCTGAGCGAAGTACACCTCGATGCCCAGCTCTTCCTCCAACTGCTTGAAGCCGTGGAACTCCGTCCCGTTGTCCAGCGTCAGCGTCTTCATCTTCAGCCTGCCCGCCCTGACCTCCCTGATCAGCGCCTTGTTCACCTCCCACGCCTGGCGGGCTGGCAGCTTCAAGATCCTCGTCCAGCGTGTCTTACGGTCCACCAGCGTCAGCAAGCAGTGCCGCCCGTCCTTGCCCATCACCGTGTCGCCCTCGAAGTGCCCCGCCTCGCTCCGATCCCGGGCGCCCGCGGGCCTCTCGCTCAGCGGCCTCTTGCCAGCTACCCTCCCTCTGCGATCTACCACCCGGTAGCCCTTGCGGTACCGGTGCGACAGCTGCCTCGTCTGCAGCCAGCTCCGCCCTCCCCGCGCTCTGTCCTTGGCCACCCACCGGTAGATCGTCGCCGTTCCTATGCTCAGCCGCCCCTCCTTGAGCAGCCTTCGACTCACCTGCTCCGGGCTCCACTTCCTCTGCACCCAGCGGTGCACCTCCGCTACCCAGGCAGCGTCAAACCTCGTTCCCCTTCGACACCGCCTGCGCCTGGCCTGCGCGTAGCTCTGTGCCTTCTCCACCCGGTACCTCCCGTCGCTCGTGCACGCGTTGCGCTTGAGCTCCCGGCTGATCGTCGACACGCTCCTACACAGGTGCTTCGCTATCTCCCTCAGGCTCTCGCCCATGGACTTGTGCTCCACGATCAGATAGCGTTCCCTCGCGGTGAGTTGGTGATATCCCATGCTGCAGCCCTTCTTGCCGGAAGAGAAAACAGCAAGTCTCCACTCACCGCACCCCCTTCCCGAAGGTGTTGCACTTCACGTGAGAATCCGCCCCTCATGTTGCAACGTTTCCTCAGATGGCATGCCCGAAGGCGAGTTGACCTAAGCTCGGTCAAGCCCGAGTACCTGAGGAGGAGATACATTGGCGCAGACTGGTCGGGCAGAACTCTTGAGGGATTCAGTCCCGTTGGGTGCGTCTTCGAGCGATGCAACTTCACCAACGCCATCTTTGAGATGGTCTGTTTCGGGGCCGGCTTGGAAGACTCCATTTATCGCAACTGCGTCTTCGACCGATCTACGATTCGTGCCATTGCTCCCGGGAACGCTCGTTTCGAGAATTGCTCTTTTCGAGACGTTGAAGTGCTTGAGTTCTACGCGCACAATATCGCGATGGTAGACAACGTAGTCAGCGGCATAGTGAAGCGTGCATTCTTCAATGGCACCGTTAGTCCCGAGGTGCAACTTGCCCTGGGCCGGTCACGAAACGACTTTCATGGAAACGACTTTTCTGGCGCCGAACTTGTGGACGTCGCGTTTAGGACTGGCATTGATCTCGCCCGCCAGCACTTACCAGCCGGCACGCATCGCGAATGAGGCCTAACCCCTCGTTGCACCCCGGACCCGCTACGGCAGGCGTTGTAAGCCCG
>LJHT01000141.1 GCA_001295905.1 beta proteobacterium AAP51
CCGCTTGGCCTTCGCCTGCCGCGCAAGGCCTTCCGGCCTTGCACGCGCCGGCTCAGCCGCCTTGGCGCACGCGCTGGATCAGGAATTCAGCCACCGCCACCGCACGCTCGCCCCCGCCGGCCAGCGAAGGCGCGGTGTAGAAGCGGCCCTGGATGCCGATGGCCGGCACGCCATCGATCTTGTACGCGTTCGAGAGCTGCTTGCCGCGGTTCAGGCGGGTGTTGACGCCAAAAGACTTCCAGGCCTCGACGAACTTCGCACGGTCCACGCCGTTGGCGGTGACGAAGGCGATGATGTCGGCCTCGGTGTTGATGCGCCGGCCCTCCAGATGGATGGCGTTGAAGATGCGCTTCTGCAGCGCCTCGCGCTGGCCCAGTTCTTCCAGGGCGTAGAACATCTTCTGGTGTTCCAGCGGCCCGATGAAGGCAAAGGGCAGCTGGCGGAACTGCACGTCGGCCGGCAGGCGCTTCTTCCAGGCATCGGCCGTGGGTTCGAAGGCGAAGCAGGCCGGGCAGCCGTACCAGAAGAACTCGATCACCTCGATCTTCTTGTCGGCGCTGAGCGTCACGGGCGCCGGGGTCTGCAGGCGCACGAAGTGCTTGCCTTCCACGGGCGCGCCCTGGGCCAGGGCGCTGCCGCTGGCGGCCAGGCCCAGGCCGGCCCCCGCAGCGCCTGCGGCACCTGCCAGGAGGGAAGAAAAATCGCGCCGGTTCATGCCATTCCTTTCGTGGGTGAGGAGCTCGTCGCCCCGATGGAGTCTGCGCCCGGGCTCAAGTTCCGACAGCGCCAGGTTGCGAGTGTGCCGCTTCAGCGAGGCGACAGGCTTCAGGGCTTTTCGACGCGCACGATCTGCGATTCCACGCCCTGCTGCTGCAGGCTGCTTTGCAGGCGGTCGGCATCGTCGCGGTTGGGGTAGGGGCCTACGCGCACACGGTACACCACGCGGCCGGCCTGCTCGCGCTCGCTGACCTTGGCCTCCTGGCCCAGCATGGCCAGGCGGGCGCGCTGCTGCTCGGCGTCTTCGGCCCGCGTGTAGGCGCCGGCCTGCACGAAGAAGATGAAGCCGTCGGCCACGGGCTGCGCGGTGGCGGCGGGCTTGGCCGTGCCGGGCGCGGCAGGCGCAGCGCCCGGCACAGGCGCCCCCGAGAGGATGGCGGCCGGGTCGCGGGTCGTTGGCGATGCCGGTACCGGCGTGCCCGGCGAAGCAGCCACCGGCGGGAAGGGGCTGGCGGGCGCAGAAGAAGCGGCCGCTGCCGAGGCCGCACCCGGCGCGTTCAACGGCCGTGCCGGCTTGCCGCCGAGCAGCGCGTTGGGGTCCCAGCTGCGGTTCTTCTCGATCTCGGCCTTGTCTTGTTCGGCGGTGCGCTGCGGCACCTTGTCGATGAAGGGCACAGGCGCCTTGGTGATGTACAGCGCCACGGCCAGCGCCAGCGCCAGGCCGATGAGCAGCCCGGCCACCATGCCGAGCACAAAACCGCCGCGCTGCGGGCCGCGGCCGGGCTTCATGCCGCCACCTCGGCCGCCGGGGCGGCTTCACGCGCCATGGCCTCGGGCGCCGAGACTCCCAGCACCGCCAGCGCGTTCTTCAGCACCTGGGCCGTGGCGCTGAGCAAGGCCAGGCGCGCCCGCGCCAGCGCGGGGTCGTCGACCAGAAAGCGCTCGGCGGCGTAGTAGCTGTGGAAGGCGGCAGCCAGTTCGCGCAGGTAGAAGGCCACGTCGTGCGGGGCCAGGTCGGCGGCGGCGCGCGTCAGCATGCCGGGGTAGTCGGCCAGCTTCAGCATCAGCGCGGCTTCGGTGGGCGCCACCAGCAGCGAGAGGTCGGCCGCGGCGAAATCGCGCACGCCGGGGTAGGCCGCCAGCACCGAGCAGATACGCGCGTGGGCGTACTGCACGTAGAAGACCGGGTTCTCGTCGCTGGCCTTCAAGGCCAGGTCGATGTCGAACACGAACTCGGCGTCGCTCTTGCGGCTGCTGAGGAAGAAGCGCACCGCGTCGCGGCTGGTCCACTCGATGAGGTCGCGCAGCGTCACGTAGCTGCCGGCGCGCTTGGACAGCTTGACCTCCTGGCCGTCCTTCATCACCAGGATCATCTTGTACAGCGCGTAGTCGGGGTAGCCCTGGGGGATGCCCAGGCCCACGGCCTGCAGGCCGGCGCGCACGCGTGCCACGGTGCCGTGGTGGTCAGTGCCCTGCACGTTGATGACCTGCGTGAAGCCGCGCTCCCATTTGTTGAGGTGGTAGGCGACGTCGGGCACGAAATAGGTGAAGGTGCCGTCTTGCTTGCGCATGACGCGGTCCTTGTCGTCGCCGTAGTCGGTGGTGCGCAGCCACAGCGCGCCGCCTTCCTCGTACGTTTTGCCGGCGGCCACCAGGCGCTGCACGGTGTCTTGCACCCGGCCGCTGGTGTAGAGGCTGCTTTCGAGGAAGTAGTGGTCGAAGTGCACGCCGAAGGCCTGCAGGTCGAGGTCTTGCTCGTGACGCAGGTAGGCCACCGCGAACTGGCGGATGCCGTCGAGGTCGTCCACATCGCCGCTGGCGGTGAATTCGCGGTCGTCGGCACGCACGGTCTTCTGCGCGGCGAAGTCGGCGGCGATGTCGGCGATGTACTCGCCGTTGTAGGCGCTTTCGGGCCAGCCGGGCTCGCCGGGCTTGTGGCCCTTCAGCCGTGCCTGGGTGGACAGCGCCAGGTTGTTGATCTGCACGCCGGCGTCGTTGTAATAGAACTCGCGCTGCACCTGGGCACCCTGCGTGGCCAGCAGCTGGCTGATGCTGTCGCCCAGGGCGGCGTTGCGGCCATGGCCCACGTGCAGCGGGCCGGTGGGGTTGGCCGAGACGAACTCCACCATCACGCGCTTGCCGGGCTGCTGGGGCTGCATGCCGTAGCGCGCGCCGGCGGCCAGCACCTCGTGCACCACGGCCTGCTTGGCCGCGGGTGCCAGGCGCAGGTTGATGAAGCCGGGGCCGGCGATCTCCAGCGCCTGCACCCAGCGCTGGAAGGCGGGCGTGGCCTGCAGCGCGGCCACCAGGGCCTGGCCGATGTCGCGCGGGTTCTTCTTCAGCGCCTTGGCCAGCGGCATGGCGGCGGTGATGGCCAGGTCGCCATGGGCGGCCTGCTTGGGCGATTCAAAAACCGCTGGCGGCATGGCCGCGTCTGCCGCCACGCCGAAGCCGGCGGCCACCTCGGCCAGGGCGCCCTGCAGGGCCTGCTGCAACTCTTGCTTGGCTTGGATCATCCGGTGATTCTACTTTTCGCCCCTCTTTTCCAAGGATCGAACGGGCCCTGCAGCCGCGCCCTGGCGGGGGCCAGGCACCACAATGCGGTTGACCTTGCCCGCCATGTCGCAGCCCCGCCCCGCCGCCCCGCACACCCTGCCCCCCGAGCCGGCGCTGCCCAGCCACATCGGCAAGTACCGCATCAAGGCCAAGATCGGCGAAGGCGCCACCAGCGAGGTCTTCCTGGCGCACGACCCCTTCTCCGGTGCCGACGTCGCCATCAAGCGCGTGCGGCCCGGGGTGCTGCCGAACTCGCGCGAGTCGCATTTCCAGCGGCGCTTCTTCGCCGCCGAGGCCGCGCTGGTGGGCCGGCTGCACCACCCGGGCGTGGTGCAGATCCTCGACGCCGTGGCCGACGTCGATGCGCCCTACCTGGTGATGGAGTACGTGAGCGGCGGCACCTTGCGCCGCTTCTGCCGCGCCGACGGGCTGCTGCCGCTGTCGCAGATCATCGAAATCGGCTTCAAGTGCGCCATGGCGCTGGGCTATTGCTACCGCCAGGGGCTGATCCACCGCGACGTGAAACCCGCCAACCTGCTGGTGGAACTGGATGGCGAGCAGGTCACGCAGGTGAAGGTGACCGACTTCGGCAGCGTCTTCAACCAGACCGCGGAACACACGCAGATCTACCGCGTGGGCAGCCTGGCCTACATGTCGCCCGAACAGCTGGACGGCGACGTGCTCGACGCGCGCGCCGACATCTATTCGCTGGCCGGCGTGCTGTACCACCTGGTGGCCGGGCGCCCGCCCTTCGATGCCCAGCAGCAGCAGGCCATCATGCACCAGATCTACCACGGCCAGGCGCCCTCGCTGGCCACGCTGCGCGAGGGGGTGCCCGAGGCGCTGCAGGCCCTGATCGAACGCTGCCTGGCCAAGGACCGCGAGCAGCGCCCGGCGAGCTGGGAAGAGTTCGCGCAGGCGCTCTCGGCGCTGTCGGCCGACAAGGCGCTGGCGCGCGGCCCGCTGCAGGAGGTGCTGGATTCCGAGCGCTTCACGCTGCTGCGCTCGCTCGATTTCTTCGCCGGCTTCGGCGACGTGGAACTGTGGGAGGTGGTGCGCCGCGCGAAGTGGCAGCGCCACACCTACGGCCAGGCACTGTTCCGCAAGGGTGACGAAGGCAACACCTTCCACATCGTCACCCAGGGGCAGGTGGAGGTGTACCGCGAAGGCAAGCTGGTGGCTCAGATCAGCGCCGGCAGCAGCGTGGGCGAGATGGCCTACCTGGCGCCCAACCCCGAGCTGCGCGTGCACACGGTGGACATCCTGGTGTCGCAGCAGGCCACCACGCTGGCCTTCACGCCCGACACGCTGGCGCAGCTGTCGCTGCCCACACGCCACCTCTTCGACAAGGCCTTCATCGGCGTGCTGGTGAGGCGCCTGCACAGCGCCCACGAGGCGCTGGCGCACCCGCGACGGGTGCTGTAGGTCGGCGCGGCCGGCCTGGTCAGCTTCAGCCAGGTCAGCTGGACGGGGCCCTGGTGCGTTCACGGGTAGCCGCGCGCGCCTGAAGGTGTTGGAATGTTCGGCGGCACCTTGCCACCCCACCCCAAGAAAGAGGAGTTCCCATGCACAAGACCCTGCGCATCGCCCTGTTGGCCGCCTGCGCGCTGTTCGCCGGCCAGGTGTTCGCCGCCGGTGCCGCCACGGCCGCCTGCGAAGCCAAGGCCGTCGACAAGAACGGCAAGCCCCTGGCTGGCGCCGCCAAGACCAGCTTCATGAAGAAGTGCGAAAGCGAAGCCGGCGGCAGCTGCGAGGCCAAGGCCATCGACAAGAACGGCAAGCCGCTGGCCGGCGCCGCCAAGACCAGCTTCATGAAGAAGTGCGAGGCCGACGCGGCCGCCGCCAAGAAGTGAAGCTTTGAGAAAGCACTGACCACCAAGGCCCGGCCCCTTTGCGGGGGCCGGGCCCGTTACTTTTTCGGGGCCGGCTTGCGGATGATGGTGCGCTGGAACCAGGCCTCGTTCATGCGCGTCAGGAAGGCGGCGGTGATCGGGTAGCCCGACTTGTCGCCCAGCACGGCTTCGCTGCCGCAGCGCGGGCACAGCGCGGTCTGGGCGTCGACGGCCTTGGGGTCGTCCATGTTGTGCATGTCCAGCCCCGTCCACGCCACGATCTCCTCGGGCGGGAACATCTGCACGCAGCTGCAGCAGCCGCAAAGCCGGCTGCCCTGGATCTGCGCCCAGTTGTTCGAGACAGAGCGGTAGGCCGCGAGCAGTTCGTTCATGGTCGGCTCTTTGCAGGAAGGGGCGCGGCGGCCAGTGGCGCCAGCTGAGGGGCCGCGACGGGTGGTGCGCCGGGTGGTTCGCCAGGGGGTTCGCCCGGAGACTCGCCAAGTGGTGCGCTCCAGTAGGCGGGGTCGCCGTAAGTGTGCTTGATGAAATCGATCCACAGGCGCACGCGCAGCGGCAGGTGCTTGCGTTGCGGGAACACCGCGTAGATGCCGTTGGGCGGCGCGGCGAAGTCCTGCAGCAGCACCTGCAGGCGGCCGTCGGCCACCTCGGCCTCCACCTCCCAGGTGCTGCGCCAGGCGATGCCCAGGCCCTGCAGGCACCAGTCGTGCAGCACCTGACCGTCGCTGCAGTCCAGCGGACCGCTCGTGCGCAGGTGCGTCACTTCGCCGTCCACCTGGAAGGCCCAGCCGCGGGTCTGGCTGGCGTCGCTGGAAAGCGTCAGGCAGGCGTGGCGCGCCAGTTCGGCAGGCGTCTGCGGCGTGCCGGCGCGCTGCAGGTAGGCCGGCGTGGCCACGCACAGGCGGCGGTTGTCGGCCAGGCGCACGCTGACGAGGCTGGAGTCGGGAAGGTCGCCCACGCGCACGGCGCAATCGAAGCCTTCGTTGACGATGTCGACGACGCGGTCGCTCAGGTTCAAGCTGACGCTCACATCGGGGTGGGCGGCCACGAAGCGCGGCACCAGCGGCGCCACGTGGCGGCGGCCGAAGCCCGCCGGCGCGGTGATGCGCAGGTGCCCGCTGGCCTTCACGCCGCCCGCGCTGACGCTGGCCTCGGCACTGGCCAGATCGGTCAGCACACGCTGGCAGTCTTCCAGGTAGGCGCTGCCTTCGTGCGTGAGCGTGATGCGGCGCGTGGTGCGCACCAGCAGCTTCACGCCCAGCCGCTCTTCCAGCGCATCGATGCGCCGGCCGATGACCGCAGGCGCCACGCCCTCGGCCAGCGCGGCCGCCGTCAGGCTGCCCTTGGTGGCCACGGCGACGAAGGATTCGATCTGCTTCAGGCGGTCCATGCGACAGATTATGCATATCCAACACACAAATCAATGACATTCGATGCGCTTAATGCTGCTGCGCATATCGAATAGAGTGGCGACATGAAAATTCGGGCTGTGCTTTTCGACGCCTACGGCACGCTGTTCGACGTGCACAGCGTGGTGCTGGCCGCCGAGCAGCTGTTCCCTGGGCAGGGCGAGAAACTCAGCCTGCTGTGGCGCGAACGGCAGATCGAGTACTCGCGGCTGGTGAGCATGAGCCACCAGCCCGACCTGCACTACCGCCCGTTCTGGGAACTCACGCGCGCCGCGCTGCAGGCCAGCGCCGAACGCCTGGGCCTGGCGCTGACACCGGCCGCCGAAGAGCGGCTGATGAACGAGTACCGCCACCTCAGCGCCTTCCCCGAGAACGGCGAGGTGCTGGCCGAGTTGAAGCGCCGCGGCGTGCCCACCGGCATCCTGAGCAACGGCAACCCCGAGATGCTGGACGTGGCGGTGAAAAGCGCCGGCTTCGCAGAGCTGCTGACGCACGTCATCAGCGTGCACCCGGTGCGCCGCTACAAGACCGACCCCGCCGCCTACGCGCTGGGGCCCGCCGCGCTGGGCCTGCCGGCGCGGGAGATCCTCTTCGTCAGCAGCAACGGCTGGGACGCCCTGGGCGCCACCTGGTTCGGCTACGCCACGCTGTGGGTGAACCGCAGCGGCGCGCCGCCCGAGCGCCTGGGCCCGCCGCCCACCTACACCGGCCGCAACCTGCGCGAGGTGCTGGCCTGCCTGCCCACCAAGCCGGGGGCGCGCGCCGCTGCCGGCGCCCCGGCGGCCTGAACCCCCACCCTTCTCCAGAACCTTCATCCCATCCGCCGAGGCTCCCATGCGAACCACCCTCCACAGCCTGCAAGTGGCCGACACGCTGCTGCGCTTCATCGACGACGAAGTGCTGCCAGGCACCGGCATCGACCGCACCGCCTTCTGGGCCGGCTTCGACGCCATCGTGCGCGACCTGGCTCCCCGCAACGCCGCGCTGCTGGCCGAGCGCGACCGCCTGCAGGCCGAGCTGGACGCCTGGCACCGCGCCCACCCCGGCCCCATCACCGACATGGCGGCCTACCGCGGCTTTCTTGAAAACATCGGCTACCTGCTGCCGCAGCCGGCGCGCGTGCAGGCCACCACCGCGAACGTGGACGCCGAACTGGCGCTGCAGGCCGGCCCGCAACTGGTGGTGCCCATCCTGAACGCGCGTTATGCGCTGAACGCGGCCAACGCACGCTGGGGCAGCCTGTACGACGCGCTGTACGGCACCGACGCCATCGCCGAGGACGGCGGCGCCACGCGCGCGGGCGCCTACAACCCGGTGCGCGGCGCACGCGTCATCGCCTACGCGCGCCGCGTGCTCGACCAGGCCACGCCGCTGGCCGAAGGCAGCCATGCCGACAGCACGCGGTATTGGGTAGAAACCGATGTGAGCGGCGGCCAGCTGCGCGTGACGCTGGCCTCGGGCAAGTCGGTCGGCCTGGCCGACCCGGCGGCCTTCATCGGCTTCCAGGGCGACGCCGCCGCGCCGCGCGGCGTGCTGCTGCGCCACCACGGCCTGCACATCGACATCCGCATCGACCGCACCGCGCCCATCGGCCAGGGCGACGCCGCCGGCGTGGCCGACGTGGTGCTGGAAGCCGCGCTGTCCACCATCCTCGACCTGGAAGACTCCGTGGCCGCGGTGGACGCCGAAGACAAGGTGCTGGGCTACCGCAACTGGCTCGGCATCCTGAAGGGCAGCCTCACCGAACAGGTGAGCAAGGGCGGCAAGACCTTCACGCGCGGCCTGAACCCCGACCGCCGCTACCAGGGCCCCAAGGGCGAAGAGGTGGTGCTGCACGGCCGCAGCCTGATGTTCCTGCGCAATGTGGGCCACCTGATGACGAACCCGGCCGTGCTGTGGGGCGAGGGCGGGCAGGAGATTCCGGAAGGCATCCTGGATGCCGTGGTCACCACCACCATCGCGCTGCACGACCTGCAGCGCCACGGCCAGCTGGACGAAGACACGCCCATCGTCAACAGCCGCGCCGGCAGCGTCTACATCGTCAAGCCCAAGATGCACGGGCCGGCCGAGGTGGCCTTCGCCAGCGAGCTGTTCAGCCGCGTGGAGCAGCTGCTGGGCCTGCCCGACAGCACCGTGAAGCTGGGCATCATGGACGAAGAGCGCCGCACCAGCGTGAACCTGGCAGCCTGCATCGAAGCCGCGAAGAGCCGCGTGGCCTTCATCAACACCGGCTTCCTCGACCGCACCGGCGACGAGATGCACACCGCCATGCGCGCCGGCCCCATGCGCCGCAAGGGCGACATGAAGGCCAGCGAGTGGATACAGGCCTACGAGCGCAACAACGTGCTGGTGGGCCTGGCCTGCGGGCTTCGCGGCAAGGCGCAGATCGGCAAGGGCATGTGGGCCATGCCCGACCTGATGGCGGCCATGCTGGAGCAGAAGATCGCCCACCCGCGCGCCGGCGCCAACACCGCCTGGGTGCCCAGCCCCACCGCCGCCACGCTGCACGCGCTGCACTACCACCAGGTGGACGTGGCCGCGGTGCAGACCGAGCTGGAGAAGATCGACGCCACGGCGCAGCGCGAAGCCCTGCTCACCGGGCTGCTCACCGTGCCCGTGGCCAGCGCCGCCACCGTGGCCGGCTGGACCGCGGCCGACAAGCAGCAGGAACTGGACAACAACGCCCAAGGCATCCTGGGCTATGTGGTGCGATGGGTGGACCAGGGCGTGGGCTGCAGCAAGGTGCCCGACATCCACAACGTGGGCCTGATGGAAGACCGCGCCACGCTGCGCATCAGCAGCCAGCACATCGCGAACTGGCTGCGCCACGGCATCGTCACGCCCGAGCAGGTGCACGCCACCTTCCAGCGCATGGCGGCGGTGGTGGACCAGCAGAACGCCGGCGACCCGCTCTACCGCCCCATGGCCGGCCACTTCGACACCAGCGCAGCCTACCGCGCGGCCATCGATCTCGTGTTCCTGGGCGAGACGCAGCCCAGCGGCTACACCGAGCCGCTGCTGCACGCCTCGCGCCTTGCGGTGAAGACGGCGGTAGAGGCCGCCACGCGCACGCCGCTGCCCACGGCGTCCTGAGCCCAGGACAGCCCCGCATGGCCCTGCCCGAGCGCTGGCGCCCCAGCGTCACCGTGGCCGCCGTCATCTGCGACGGCGACCATGCCGCGCCGGGCGGCGCGCGCTACCTGCTGGTGGAAGAACACACGCCCGAGGGCCTGCGGCTGAACAACCCGGCCGGCCACCTGGACCCCGGCGAATCGCCCGAGCAAGGCGTGGTGCGCGAAGCGCTGGAAGAGACCGCGCGCGTCTTCACGCCGCGGGCGCTGCTGGGCTTGTACCTCTCGCGCTTCCAGCGCCCGGCCACGGCCACGCACCCGGGCGAAGACATCACCTACCTGCGCTTCGCCTACGCCGGCACGGTGGGCGAGGCCCTGCCCGGCCGCACGCTGGACACCGGCATCGTGCGCACGCTGTGGCTCACGGCCGACGAGATACGCGCCAGCGCGACGCGGCACCGCAGCCCGCTGGTGCTGCAGTGCCTGGAAGACCACCTCGCCGGCCAGCGCTACCCGCTGGCGCTGGTGCGCACCGACGCCAGCGTCACCGCTGGCGCCCTGGCCAGCGACCTTGCACTCAAGCCTGGCGCTGCTGGCGCCGGGCGATGAAACCCACCGCGCCCAGCCCGGCCAGCAGCAGGGCCAGGGTGCCGGGCTCGGGCACCACGCTCACGCTAAGGTCGAGGCGGTCGCCGGCCTGAAAGCCGGTCAGCGTCCAGTCGATGGTGCCGGCCGTCGTGCCCAGCGCGTTGCCCACTTCCACGTCCAGGAACTCGGGCGTGCTGAAGGTGAAGGTGGCGGTGTTGCCGTTGACGGCGATGTCGGTGGTGCCACCGAACTGCCGCGTCACGGTGCCGATGGTGCCGAAGGCACCGCTGCTCAGGGTGAAGGCGTAGGCGGGCACGCCCAGGCCGGTGAAGTTGCGCAGCATCGCGTTCAGCGTGATGGGCAGGCCGCCGGCCACGTCGTCGGCGTCGATGCGGAAGCTCAGCACCGCGGGCGCGGTGTTGCCGAAGTCGACGTCGAAGGAGACCAGGCGCAGGCCGCTGTAGTCCACCACGGTGGTGGTGCCTTGCGTGACGGCGCCTTCGAAGGTGACGGCCTGGGCCGGCAGGGCCAGCACGGCGGCCAGCGCCGCGGCGAAGAGGGTCTTGTTCATGGCATTGCCTTTCAAAACTTGCGGAAGGGGTGGGAAGGGGGTTGGAAGCGGCGCAAGGCCAGGCTCACAGGTGGCCGTTCTGGAACGGGCCGGTGATGGCCAGCGTGACGCCGCAGTAAAGGTTCACGAAGAGCACGCGGCCGTCGGGGCTGAACACGCTGCCGGCCCATTCGGTGTTGCGCTGGTTGCCGGTGGCTGCACCCGGCTTGCCCACCGCCGCCACCTGCGCCGCGGTGAGGTTGTAGTTGTGCTTGGCGAAGATGTAGCTGTTGCCGCTGGGCGCCAGCACCTTGAGGTGCTGTGATTCGATGGTGGCGCTGGTGGGCGCGCTGTTGCCGCCGTCTTCGTTGAACAGCAGGCCGCCGCGCGGGCTGACGCAGATGTTGTCGGGCGAGTTGCCCACCACGCGGTCGCGGCTGACGAAGATGGCCTTCAGCATCATCGTGGCCAGGTCCAGCGCCCAGATGACGCCGGCGCGCGGCGTGGGCGTGGTGCCGGTGGCCTTGTCGGTGAAGAAGACCACGTTGCTGGCGACCCAGCAGCCCTCGTTGGCGCCGAAGATGGCTGCGCCGTTGGCATAGGCCTGCAGGTAGGGGCCGCTGGCCGAGACGTTGCCCACCACGCTGGCCAGCGTGGCGCCGTCGGCGTCGGGGTTGGCGATGTCCACCCACTCGCACTCGAACTCCTGGCACAGCGTGGGGAAACGCAGGTCGGCGTTCATCACGTTGCGTACCTTCAGCCCCTGCAGCCGGCCGCCGGCGTGCAGCGAATTCAGGCCGCCGCTCAGGTTGTTGGGCAGGAAGCGGTACAGCGTGTTGGCGCTGCCCTGGTCTTCGGTGAGGTACCAGTAGCCGGTGGCGGGGTCGATGGCGCTGGCTTCGTGGGCGAAGCGGCCCATGTCGAAGATGGGCGTGGTGTTCACGGCGTTCAGGCTGGTGTCGGCCGGAATCTCGAAGATGTAGCCGTGCTTCTTGCCGGTGCTGCTGACGTTGTTGCTGCGGATCTCTTCGTTGCTGAGCCAGCTGCCCCAGGTGCTGGCACCGCCGGCGCAGGGCCGGTTGATGCCGCCCAGCGTGGCGTAGCTTTCCACCCAGTTGCCATCGCGCCAGACCAAGTTGGTGTTGCCGCCGGCCTGGTAGTTGGCGCCGGTGAGGCCGGTGTCGTACTTGGCCACGTTTTCGCGGCCGGCGCCGAAGATGTTGGCCGGGTTGCTGCTGGTGCTGAGCTCGTGGTTGCGCACGAGCACGATCTCCGTGCTGCGGCCCACGCGGCGCGCGCGCACGATGCCCATGCCGTCGTGCGCGCCAGGGGTGACGAGGCCGTCGCTCATCACGTCGCCGCGCCAGCCGTAGCTCTTGTAGCTGAAGCCGGCCGGCAACTCTATGAGCGGCAGGCCGGTGGTGAGGTCGTTCACCGGGGCCGTCAAGCCGTAGGGGCTGTCGATCAGCAGCGAGGCCGTGGCCGCGGCGCATTGCGAGCCGGGCACGGTGCGCGCATCCCGCGTGGCGCTGGCTTCGGCCGAGCGCGCGGCCAGCGCCGCAATGGGCGCGCCGAAGGCGGCGGCCACGGCGGCGCCGCTGCCCATCAGCAAGCCGCGGCGTGTGGGTTCGAACGGGGGCTGGGACATGGCAACTCCTGGCGTGGGTGTGTAGAACGGCACACCCGGACGCTAGAAACCCCGCGTGACGCTGCCATGAAGCCACCGTGACAGGCACTGCACGGGCCTGCGCAGACAATGCGCCATCTCCTTGCCGCACCGCCCTTGCCATGAGCCGCATCGCCCCCTTCCACCTCGCCTTCCCCGTCGCCGACCTGGACAGCACGCGCGCCTTCTACGGCGGCGTGCTGGGCTGCCCCGAGGGCCGCAGCAGCGCCGAGTGGATCGACTACGACCTCTTCGGCCACCAGATCGTGGCGCACCTCGCACCCGGCCCGGCGCGCGCCCACCACAACGAGGTGGACGGCCACGACGTGCCCGTGCCGCACTTCGGCGTGGTGCTGGAGTGGGAGCAGTTCCACGCCTTCGCCGAGCGGCTGCGCGCACAGGGCGTGAAGTTCGTCATCGAGCCCTACATCCGCTTCGCCGGCCAGGTGGGCGAGCAGGCCACGATGTTCTTCAAGGACCCCTCGGGCAACGCGCTCGAGTTCAAGGCCTTCAAGGACATCGGCCAGCTCTTCGCCAAGTGAGCGGCCTGCGCGGCGCCGCCATGATCGAGCTGCTCTTCATCCGCCACGGCGAGACCGACTGGAACCGCCAGCAGCGTTTCCAGGGCCAGATCGACGTGCCGCTGAATGAAACCGGCGAGCAGCAGGCCGCGCGCCTGGCGCAGCGCCTGGCACCCGAGCGCCACGACCTGCTGTTCAGCAGCGACCTGCTGCGCGCGCGCCAGACCGCCGCGCCGCTGGCGGCCGCCTGGCAGTTGCCGCTGCAGCCACTGCCCGGCCTGCGCGAGCAGAGTTTCGGCGTGCTGGAAGGGCTGGACGTGCCCGCCATCCAGGCGCAGCACCCCGCGCTGTGGCGAGACTGGGTGGGCGGCGACGCCGACTTCGCGCCGCCCGGTGGCGAAAGCCAGCGCCAGTTCCACACCCGCGTGCTGCAGGCGGTGCAGACGCTGGCCGAGCACGCGCTGCAGTTTCGCCCCCATGCCGAGCCCGCCCGGCCCGCCACGCGCCTGGTGGTGGTGACGCACGGCGGCGTGCTCGACATGCTGTGGCGCACCGTGCACGGCCGGCCGCTGCACGGCCTGCGCGAATGCGCCATACCCAACACCGGCGTGAACCGCCTGCGCTGGGCCGGCGGGGCGCTGCAGATCGAGGTGTGGGGCGACGACGCCCACCTGCAGGCCACTGGCTGAAGCCGGGCGGCCCTTACTGCAGCGGCCGCGCCAGCACCAGCGCCCACCAAGCGACGTGGCGGCTGCCCGGCACTTCGTGGCCCACCAGGGCCATGTCGCGGTAGTTGCCTTGCATCAGCGTGCGGCAGTGCGCGGGGCTGCGCAGCCATTGCTCCAGGGTGCGGGCCGCGCTGCGGTGGCCTGCTGCCAGGTTTTCACCCACGCCGCCCCAGACATAACCGTGGCGGCGGATGCGCCCGCCCACGGTGCTGCCGTCGCTGCCGTCGTGGCTGAGTTGGCCGCGTGCGGCCACGTCGTGCAGGTGCTCGGTGGCGGCGGCTTCCATCGCCGCGTGCCAGCGCAGGGGTGGTGCGGGCGGCTGCCATTCGCCGCCGCAATGGGCACCCGCGGCCCGCTGCGCGTTCACCAGCAAGAGCACTTCTTCGGCCGAAGCCAGGGGGCGGGCCGCTGCGGCGCCCGGCGCCTGGGCTTGCGCAGCCGCTGGCTGCACCGCGGCCAGGCAGGCAGCGGCCGCAGCGGCCTGCACGGCGCTGAGAACCCGGTGGTGGCGCAGATGTTTCCGCATGTGTCTGCCGAGCATAAGCGCCGGCGCCCCGCGCCTGTATCACCCGTCTGGGCGGCCTGGACGGTGAGGAGAGGGCCGGCGCCCCGGCTCACTGCCAGCGCAGCGCGGCGAGGTCGTTCACCAGCAGCGGCGCGTCTTTCCACAGCCCCTGCAGGCGGGCGTTGGCCACGGTCAGCCAAGTGGGCTGGTAGAGGTAGACCGAAACCACGTCGCGCGCCACCAGGCGCTGGGCCTCGCCCATCAGCGCGTTGCGCTGCGCGGCATCGGGCGTGGCCTGGATGCGCGCCCACAGCGCCTTGAACTCGGCCGACTCGTAGCCCCAGTAGTAGTTCGGCCGCGCGAAGTTGCCGAAGTCCAGCGGCTCCACGTGGCTGATGAGGGTGAGGTCGTAGGCCTTCTGGCCATAGACGCCGCTGAGCCACTGCGCCCACTCGACGTTCTCAATCTTCGCGGTGATGCCCACCTGCGCCAGCATGGCCGCGACGATCTCGCCGCCCTGGCGCGCATAGGCCACCGGCGGCAGCTTCAGCGACAGCTGCAGTGGCAGCGCCACGCCAGCCTCCTTCAGCAGCGCGCGGGCGCGGGCGGGGTCGTGGGGGTTGATCGCGGTGGTGTCCACGTAGCCCGGCGCGCCCGGCACGTAGTAGCTGCCGATGGACACGCCGAAACCGTCGGCGCTGCCTTCGATGAGCGCGGCCCGGTCGATGGCCAGCGCGATGGCGCGGCGCACGCGCACGTCGTTCAGCGGCGGGCGCTGGTGGTTCAGCGCGAGGATGGTCTTGGCCCGGCTGCCGCCCACCAGCACCTGGAAGCGCCGGTTGTTCTGGAACTGCTTCAGGCTGCGCGCGGCCGAGACGCGCGGAAACGCATCCACGTCGCCCGACAGCAGCGCCGCCACCTGCGCGGCCGCGTCGCTGATGAAGCGCATCTGCACACGGCGCAGCGCCACGTTCCTGGCGTTGCGGTGGCCGTCCCAGCGCTCCAGCGTGATGGAAGCGCCGCGCTGCCACTGCGCCAGCCGGAAAGGGCCGGTGCCCACGGGCTGCGTGGCGTTGGTGGCAGCGCTCTTGGGCTCGACGATGACGGCCGTGGCCTGGCCCAGCTGGAACAACAGGTCGGGGTTGGGGTTCTTCAGGTGCAGCACCAGCGTGTGCGCGTCGGGCTGGCTGAAGCGTTCGATGTTGGCGAAGGTGGCGCGGTCCTTGTTGCGGCTGCCGGCCTCGGCCGCACGCTCGAAGCTGAAGCGCACCGCGGCCGCGTTGAAGGGCTCGCCGTTGTGGAAGGCCACGCCGCGCCGCAGCGTGAAGCTCCAGTTCTTCAGGTCGGGGGTGACGGCCCAGCTCTCGGCCAGCAGCGGCGTGGTGCTGCCGTCGCTGCCCACCTTCATCAGCGTTTCGAAGATGTTGTAGAGCACCACTTCGCCGATGGCCGAGGCGGCACCCGCGGTGGGGTCCAGGCCCGGGGGTTCGAGCGACATCGCCAGCACCGCGGTGTCCTTCTTGGCCTGCGCCATGGCGGGCGAGGTGCCGGTCAGCCCCGAACCAGCGGCCAGCAGGGCGGCCAGGCACAGGGCCATGCCGAGGGCTTTCCGCCGTGCTTGACCGGCTGTCGCGGCTGTCGCAACTGTCAAGGCGGTCAAGGCCTTCACCGTCACCCCAGGTGCTCGCGGAAGAAAGCCAGCGTGCGCGTCCACGCCAGCTGGGCGGCGGCGGCGTCGAAGCGCGGCGTGGTGTCGTTGTGGAAGCCGTGCTGGGTATTGGGGTAGATGTGCACGTCGAAGCGCTTGCCGGCGGTCTTCAAGGCCTCCTGGTAAGCCGGCCAGCCGGCGTTGATGCGCGGGTCGTCGCTGGCGAAATGGATGAGCAGCGGGGCCTGGATCTTCGGCACCTCGGCCGCCGGCGCATGGCCGCCGTAGAAGGGCACGGCGGCGTTCAGGTCGGGCAGCTGCGTGGCCAGGTAGTTGGCCATGCCGCCGCCGTAGCAGAAGCCCACCACGCCCAGCTTGCCGGTGCTTTCCGGCAGCGCGCGCAGGGCGCGGGCACCGGCTATGAAGTCGGCGCGCGCCTTGGTCTGGTCGACCTTCGCGAAGGCCGCGCGCGCGTCGTCTTCGTTGCCGGGGTAGCCACCGTAGGCGGCCAGCGCATCGGGCGCGAAGGCGAGGAAGCCTTCCACCGCCAGGCGCCGCGTGATGTCTTCGATGTGCGGGTTCAGACCGCGGTTTTCATGCACCACCAGCACCGCCGGGCGCGGGCCCGCGGGCTGCATCGGCCGGGCCAGCAGGCCCTGCACGGTGCCATGGCCTTCGGGCGAAGGGAAGCTGGCCCGCCGCGTGGCGATGCGCGCGTCGTCGGGCTTGACCACCTGCGCAGCGGCGAACTGCGGGCTCAGCGCCGCCAGCAGGCCGGCGGCCGCGGCAGGGCTGCCGGCGAAGACGGCGGCGCGGTCGAGAAAGCCGCGGCGGCTGAGGTCGCCGTGCACGTACTGGTCGAAGAGCTGCAGCACCTCGGGCTGGAAGTCGGCGGCGGTCGGGCGGGGTGTCGGGGCGTGACTCATGGGCGTCTCCAGCGTCGTCGGGCGCTGCACTGTACGTGCGCCGGCTCAACCCTGCAGCGCTTCGCCCTCGGCCCACACCTGCTGCAGCTGCAGCGTGGCGGCGTCCAGCTGCAGCACATCGGCCCAGGCGCCCGGCTGCAGGCGGCCGCGGTCGGCCAGGCCCAGGTAGTGCGCGGCGTGCTGGCTGCAGCGCGCCGAAGCCTCTTGCAGCGGCAGGCCGATGGCCACCAGGTTGCGCAGCGCCTGGTCCAGCGTCAGCGTGCTGCCGGCCAGCGTGCCATCGGCCAGGCGCACGCCGCCCATGCACTTGATGACGGTCTGCCGGCCCAGGCCGTATTCGCCATCGGGCATGCCGGCGGCGGCGGTGGCGTCGCTCACGCAGAAGAGGCCCGGTATCGCACGCAGCGCGGCGCGGATGGCACCCGGGTGCACGTGCAGCAGGTCGGGAATGATCTCGGCGTGCTGCGCATGCGCCAGCGCAGCGCCGGCCACGCCCGGCGCGCGGTGGTGCAGCGGGCTCATGGCGTTGAAGAGGTGGGTGAAGCCGCTGGCGCCCTGCTGCAGCGCGGCCCAGGCCTGCTCGTAGGTGGCCGCGGTGTGGCCGATCTGCACCCGCATGCCGGCTTGCACCAGCGCGGGAATCAAGGCCAGGTTGCCCGCCACCTCGGGCGCCAGCGTCACCAGCCGTATGGGCGCGATGGCGTGCAGCGCCAGCACCTCGGGCAGCAGCGGCGGGCGTGCGAAAGCGGGCTGGGCGCCGAGCTTGTCGGGGCTGATGTAGGGCCCTTCCAGATGCACGCCCAGCACGCGCGCGGCCCCGGGCGGGCGCTGCGCGATGGCCGGGGCCAGTGCCCGCAGCGCGGCCTCGATCTCGCCCAGCGGCGCCGTCATCGTGGTGGCCAGCAAGGCCGTGGTGCCGTGCTGCGCATGCAGGCGCGCCAGCGTGGTGACGGCCGGGCCGCCTTCCATGGTGTCGGCGCCGCCGCCGCCGTGCACGTGCAGGTCGATGAAGCCGGGCAGCAGCAGCGGCTTGCCTGCGTCGGCGCGCACCTCGGCTTCGCTGACGGCCGCGCCGTCCAGCGCGGCGATGCGGCCTTCGGCCATGCGCAGCCGGCCGCGCACGAAGCCGGCGGGGGTGAGGATGTGGCCTTCGAGCTGCACGGGTCTATCTTGCGCCCGCAGCCTGGCCGACGGCCAGCGCTGGGGCCGCCAGCGCGGCCCGCAGCAGGTGCAGGGCGCCATCCATGCTGTCGCCGGCCGGGCTGACCAGCCGGGCCTGCAGCTCGGCCGGCCACAGCGCCGCCAGCCGCGGCCCCAGGCTGCCGCTGGCCACCACCTGCCAGGCCTTGGCATGCGGCCCCGACGGCTGGGCCCGTGCCTGCAGGGCGTGCAACAGCCGCGCCAGTTCATCGGCTGCAGCCTGCAGCAGGGCCTGCGCGACCGCGCAGCCAGCCTCGGCGGCGCTGAACACCGCAGGCGCCAGTTCCGCGTAGCGGCGTGCAGTGGCGCCCGCGCACCAGGCCAGCAGCGCGGGCGCCGTGGTGTCAGCCGTCGCGCCGGCGGCCGGCGCCACAGCCGCGCTGTCGGTCGTGCTGACGGTCGTGCTCTCGGCTGCGATCACCGCCGAGATCACCGCCTCGGACAGCCCGCTCGGCACCTCGCGCCCATCCAGCACCGCCTGCGCATGGGCCATGGCCCGCAGGCCCAGCCAGGCGCCGCTGCCTTCATCGCCCACCGGGAAACCCCAGCCGCCGCACTGCCACACGCGGCCCGCCGCATCACGCGCGGCGGCGACGCTGCCCGTGCCGGCGGCCACCACGAGGCCCGGCCCGCCCGCGTGCGCGCCCAGCAGCTGGGTGACGCCGTCGTTGTCCAGCACGCACAGCGCAAAACCGGGGTCGGCAGCCAGGAAGGCTGCGCGCTGTGCCGCCACGCCGGCGCCGGCCAGGCCCAGGCCCAGGGCGATGTGTTCAGGTGATGCCGGTGGCAGCGCCGCGGCTTCGAAGGCCGCCTGCAGCGCCTGCTGCACGTGGCGCCAGGCGGGCTCGATGCCCTGCCCCAGGCCCGACGGCCCGCCTTCGCCCTGGCCCAGCGTGCGACCGGCGGCGTCCTGCAGGCGCACGCGCGTGCCGGTGCCGCCGCCGTCCACACCGGCCAGGAAAGTGGGCCGCTGCGGGCCCGGCGCTGGGCTCAAAACGGGATGTCGTCGTCCATGTCATCGAAACCCGTGCTGGCCTTGGGGGCCGGGCGCGGGGCCGGTGCGGCGCTGCGCGCGGGCGGCGCGGCGCGCGGCGCGCGGGCCGGGGCTTCGCCCATGTCGTCACCCCCGCCCATGCCACCGCCCATGCCGCCGCCTTCACGGCCGCCGAGCAGCTGCATCTCGTTGGCGACGATGTCCACCGTGTTGCGCTCGACGCCGTCCTTGTCGGTGTACTTGCCGTACTTCAGGCGGCCTTCGATGTAGACCGGGCGGCCTTTCTTCAGGTATTCACCGGCGATCTCGGCCAGGCGGTCGTAGAAAGTGACGCGGTGCCACTGCGTCTCTTCGACGCTTTCGCCGGTGTTCTTGTCCTTGCGGCGGCTGCTGGTGGCGATGCTGACGTTGGCGATGGCCGCACCGCTGGGCGCATAGCGCACTTCGGGGTCGCGGCCGCAGTTGCCGACGAGGATGACTTTGTTGACGCTGGCCATGGCGGGGCTCCGGGCTGGGGGAGGAAGGGGATGACTGCAGATTATCCGCCCAGCCCCCGCCGCGCCTCACCCCCGCAGGGAGTCCACCGGGCGGCGGCCCGGAGCACCCCGCTGCGGGGGCCCGCCTTCAGGGCGTGTAGCGCAGCAGCACCAGAGGGGCGGGCCCG
>LJHT01000142.1 GCA_001295905.1 beta proteobacterium AAP51
GTCTGGAAGGCGATGCCGTCGATGGTGCCGATGATGTCGGCGATCTTCTTGCTGCTGGCATTGATGTCGTCCATGGTGCTGACGACCTGGGCCACCACCTCGCCGCCACGCTGCGCCACGCTGCTGGCCGAGCCGGCCAGCTGGTTCGCGGTGCGTGCGGCGTCTGCGGTCTGGCGCACGGTGGCGGTCAGCTGCTCCATGCTGCTGGCGCACTGCTGCAGGCGGCTGGCGGCCTGCTCGGTGCGCTGGCTGAAATCGGTGTTGCCGCTGGCCACCTCGCTGGCGGCGGTGCCGATGTGGTCGGTGGCCGCACGCACGGTCTGCAGCGAATGGCGCAGCGTGCCCACCATCTCGCTCAGGCTGCGCAAGAGCTCGCCGATCTCGTCGTCGGAGCGGCTCTGTACCTGTTGGTCCAGCTTGCCGGCGGCCACGTCCTGGCTCAGGCGCAGCGCGCTGTGCACATCGGCCATCACGCGGCGCTGCAGGCGCCAGGCCGCGGCCAGTGCACCGGCGGTGGCCAGCATCAGCAGCAGGCCCAGGCCCAGGCTCAGGCGCAGCGCAGCCGCTTCGGCCGCGTCGGCGCTTTCGGTCATCAGCGCCTGCTTGCGGGCCAGCAGGGCCTGGGTGGACTTGGCGAGTTCGCCGTAGGTGTTCTCGGCCGCCCGCATGGCGCCGATGCCGATGTTGGGGTCGGTGCCGCTGAGGTCGATGGCCTTGTCGCTCTGCTTCAGGTACTGCGCCAGCAGCGGCGTGGCGGTGGCCACGGCCTGGGTGATGGCCCCGTCGTTGCCGTTCTGCGCCGGCATGGCCTCGAAGGCGCGCTGCACGGCCTGCACCTGCGCGGCCAGTTCCGCGCGCTTGGCCTTGACCTGCGCTTCGTCCATGGAAGCGAGCAGCGCCAGCGTGCGAAAGACCTCGGCACGCACCTGCACCAGCTGTTCGGCAGCCTGCGCGGTGGCCTTCACGCTGGCCAGGCCGGCGGCGTTGCTGGCACGCAGCGCCTGGTCTTGCCGCCAGTCCAGCGTGGCGTAGAGCGCGCCGGCGCCCAGGGCCACCACGGCGGTCATCAGCGGGGCCAGCAGCAGCTTGGGTCCTAGCTTCATGGCGCGCTCCGCAGCAGGCGCATCAGGGGTAGACGCCGCCGCAGACCGCGGTTTCTTCCAGCTTCTCGCAGTACATCACCTTGGGCTCGATCTTCTTGCTCACCGGGTTGGTGAACTTGTATTCCTGCCAGGCGCCCGTGGGCTTGGCCCGGACCATGGCCACGCGTTCCTTGATGAAGTACTTGCCGTCGATGTCGGTCAGGTCGATGAGGTCGCGGCCGATCTGCTTCTCGTTCGCGCCGTGCGCCAGGCACTTGCCGTCCAGGCCGTACACCACGAGATAGAGGTCGCGGTCGATGAAGGGGCCCTTCTTGTCGCTGATGGCGGCATAGCCCTTGGCCGTGCCGTTCGCCTTGATGAAGGCAATGCCCTTCTTGACCATGGCCACGGCTTCCTCGCGCGTGGCGTCGGTCTTGCCGAAGGCGGGCAGGGCGGCCAGGGTGGCGAAGGCCACCAAGGTGGGAAGCAGGGTGTGGCGCATGGCGGTCTTTCTTGCGGGGTGGGGTGGGTCAGTAGCTGATGAGGCCCATGTCGGCACTGCTCATCAGCCCCTCGATGTCCATCAGGATGAGCATGCGGGCGGTTTCCTTGTCGCCCTGGTGGCTCTTCACGGTGCCGATGCCGGTGATGAACGAGGCGTCCACGCTGGAGCTCAGCTCAGGGGCGGGCTTGATCTCTTCCTTGCTGAGTTCCAGCACGTCCGAGACCGAATCCACCACCGCGCCGACGACGCGGCCCTTGACGTTCAGCACCACCACCACGGTGAAGGTGTTGTATTCGGCGCTGTCGCAACCCAGCTTCAGGCGCAGGTCGATGATGGGCACGATGACGCCGCGCAGGTTCACCACGCCCTTGATGAAGCTGGGCGAGTTGGCAATGCGCGTGGGCTGCTCGTAGGAGCGGATCTCCTGCACGCGCAGGATGTCGATGCCGTACTCCTCGGCGCCCAGCCGGAAGGTGAGGTACTCGCCGCCCTGCGACACCCGGCCGGCACTGGCCGCCGCGGTGGCGGCCGCGATGGCACGCTCGGTTTCGTGGCGGGCCACGTGGCTGGCTTCGGCAATCATCTCCATGGCTTTTCCTAAGGAAGTAAGGGGAATCTGAAGGGTTATCGGGCCGCGACCGTCGGGACTTGAGCGGCGAGGTGAGAAAAAGCTCTCGGAGCTTTCAGCGCTTGCAGCGCGCTCAGGCCGCGCGCAGGCGGAAGGTGGCCACCAGGCCCGACAGGCGCGTGGCCTGGTCCTTCAGGCTTTCCGCGGCGGCGGCGCTTTCTTCCACCAGCGCCGCGTTCTGCTGCGTCATGCGGTCGAGGTCGGACACCGCGCCGTTCACCTGGCCCAGCCCGTTGCTCTGCTCGGCCGCAGCGGCGCTGATCTCGCTGATGATGTCGTTCACGCGCTGCACGCTGGCCACGATCTCGTTCATCGTGCTGCCGGCGTCGGCCACCAGGCGCGTGCCCGATTCCACCTTCTCGACACTGCTGCCGATCAGCGTCTTGATCTCGCGCGCGGCGGCGGCGCTGCGCTGCGCCAGGCTGCGCACCTCGCTGGCCACCACGGCAAAGCCGCGGC
>LJHT01000143.1 GCA_001295905.1 beta proteobacterium AAP51
ATCGGCTTCGCGGGCCTGGTGTCACACCGTCGGCAGCCGCTTAGCTCCAACGTTAGGCATCGGCGGGTAATGCTTCGGCACACCACCACCCTTCGCGGGCGTCGCCGCGCAGACACGCGCTCCGGACGCGGCGTTTGCGGTTTCTCCGGCCTACGGCACGGCCAGCTTGGGTCTCGCTACACCGGTATCGCGAGCAGCCCGTCTGAGGCCGGGCTGCTGAAGCGAGTGCTGTGCTGGCCACGAACTCAGGCCAACGCCTCAGCCGGCGCTAAGGCGCCGGGGATTTTTGCGCTTGCACTCCACCCGCGTGGGTCGCAGCACATCAGCGCGCTGCCTAACCGGTCGCTCAAGCGGACCACCAACGGCATGCCGCCAGGCCCGCGTGGCGGCTTGTGCAATCATCCACCACGCGGGCCTGGCGGCATGCCGTCGGTGGCCGCTTAGCTCCAACGTTAGGCCTCAGAATCCAAGTCCGTGCACACCGCAACCGCAAAGATCGCCGCAGCAGTCATCGCGCTGCTCGCAGCAGCCCCCGCTGGTGCCAACCGCCTCAATATCGACGGATGGAGCGATCGCCAGAACGTTCAGCTGAATCAGTGGGTCAGTCGGAGCAGCGATGCAACACGTCCGTGCTCTGAAAGCCCGCGAAGCATGCAGCCGCCGCAGGTACGGGGTGCGAGAGCTGGCTGCAGAGTCGAGCGGGAGTCAGGAAGGATCTCACAACGCCAGAGATCCCTGAACTTTGTAGTTCCGGGAGCGAGGTGGAACGGAACGACTATTCTTGCCCTGCGCTACGAGCAAGACTTCGCGCTTGAAGAGCGGATGGTCTACCACGACTCCATGTCTTACATACTGGAAGCCCCTTGCTCAAAGCTCTTACCGCACTTCCGCGAGTGGTGGAAATCTCGAAAACTGAATACACCGGACCAAACCGACCCAGATGGCAAGATAGTCATTGAGTATGAGGCGGGAATCGAAACTCTAGAGCCCAGAGGCACTCATTGTGAGTTTCGCTCGGAGTTCTACGAATAGCCGGCTGAGGCCTAACCCCTCGTTGCACCCCGGACTCGCTACGGCAGGCGTTGTAAGCCCGGTGTGTGCCAGCGGTAGCATCGTCACAC
>LJHT01000144.1 GCA_001295905.1 beta proteobacterium AAP51
GTAGCATCGTCACACGCCGGGCTTACAACACCTGCCTCCGCGGGCCGGGTGAACTCGAGCGTTAGGCCTCGCAACTCGCAGTCCGATTGTTCGCACGTGTGCTAACATGCGCAGGTGCGCTTCCACATCGAGTACTACAACCCCCGAGTGCTTGCCGAGATCGAGTCTTGGCCGGCTGGGGTGTTGGCGGACTACGCCCGACTGGTCGAGCTCTTGCTCGAACACGGCCCAACCTTGAAGATGCCGCACGCCAAGAACCTCGGGCAAAGCTTGTTCGAGCTTCGTCCACACGGACAAGAAGGTATTGGAAGAGCCTTCTACTGCTTCTTGTCGGGAAGGAAGGTAACCGTCGTTCACGCCTTCATCAAGAAGACGCAGGAAATACCCCAACGAGAGCTGAAGATCGCCCGCACTAGGGTAAAGGAGCTGAAACATGGCTGAGTCGAAGTACGCGCCCGTTCCACACGACCACGCCGCCTTCTTGAAGAAGGCAAGTGCAAAGCCAGGCTTCAAGGTGGCCTACGACGCACTCGCGCTCGAGTACTCCGTCGTCGATCAGTTGCTCAAGGCACGTACTCGGGCTGGGCTCACCCAAGACGCTGTTGCGGAGAAGATGGGTACTACCAAGAGCGCCGTCTCTCGCTTGGAAAGCGCCCGCCGTCATGCTCCCTCTCTAAGCACCCTGCGCCGCTATGCCAAGGCAGTTGGATACGACGTACAAGTCAAACTCGTGCGCTCTACCAGTGAGTAGCCCGGGGGAATTTCACCCCCAGGCCCTCTCAGAACCGTACGTGAGACTCTCGCCTCATACGGCTCCCAGCGCCCAGCCGCCGAGACCGCTCGACGACCTTGCTCTCGTCCAAAGGCTCCTCCCCCGAAAGGTTGGCCGTGACGGACTCAAGCTGGACCACCAGCGCCCCTTCGGTCCAGTTCCATTACAGAACCTTCAGCCCTACTACGAACGCTTCTGCCCCTGTGCCCCGCATCGGTACTCAGGCACTTGTGGTGTCCGCCACTTGCGCCGCTCCCTTCGCATCGGGACGACAGGTTCTCCTGTTCCTCATCGAAGCCTGATTCGTGTTCTCGCCGTCTGTATGCCGGGTGCCAGTGGGGCACAACGCAGGTCCCGGGTATGGGAGCCCCCACCTCATCCCGCAGCCATCACCACGCCGCGGTTTTGACACCGGTTAGGTCATCTCGACACGTCATCAACGGTTCACTTGCGTTCGACTCCACGAATCCCACCTGACGCAGTCATTGCCGCGCCTTTTCCATCGTCGCTCACCACCAGGACTCTTTACCCCAGCAGCACGTGGCGGTTTGATGCCTGCGCCTGCACACCGACATCGGGGGGCCCTCCCCCATCTTCGACAAAGCATCCAACGTTGCAGTACCCTCCTTTCTCGTCCAACGTCAGTTCAGGACACACAGTGAAGCCTAACCACTCGTTGCACCCCGGACCCGCTACGGCAGGCGGTGTAAGCCTAGCTCGTGCCAGCTGTAGCATCATCACGAGCCAGGCTTACGCCGCTTGCCTCCGCAGGCCGGTTAGCTCGAACGTTAGGCCGAGCTAAAGGAAGAACTCGGGCTTGCCGTACAGTTGTCCGAGTTGGGAAGCCCGCTTATGGTTACAGTCACACAGACTGTTGGGCTGACCAGCGGCCACACGGATGTCTCGCTCTGGTATCCGGTCAAGCGTTCACGACATGAACCCATTGAGTTCGACGTGTCGGAGTTCAATCAGGTGCGCTGGTTTCACTTCTCCGAGGTGCCGCATGAACGAACCGATCCGAATCTGGGGCACTTCCTTGCCAAGCTTCGTGTGAGGCCTAACCCCTCGCTCAAGCTGACCCGCTACGGCAGGCACTGTAAGCCCGGCCTGAG
>LJHT01000015.1 GCA_001295905.1 beta proteobacterium AAP51
TCGCGTACCGGGCTTACGGCGCTCGCCTCCGCAGGCCGGTTAGCTCGAACGTTAGGCCGCACCATATACAGTTTCCGTGTCTCCCCTGCTTCAAGAGCTTCAGGCCCTCGAAGTCGAACTCCATCACCCTGGGGTTCGCTGCAGCCGTGAGCGCCTCGAACAGTTGCTGCATCCGGAGTTTCACGAAGTCGGCCGCTCCGGTCGCGCGTACAACCGGGAAACCATCGTCAACTTCTTGGCGTCGCAAGAGTCGCAACCGGTCATCCGCTCGGAAGAGTTTTCAGTGGTGCTTCTCGCTCCTGGGGTGGCTTTGCTCACTTATCGCTCAGCGCACGTCGTGCAAGACGCAAGCCTGGTCAACCACACGCTTCGCTCATCCATGTGGCTCAAGGCAGGCCAAGGCTGGCAACTTCGCTACCACCAAGGCACCGCAGCGGCTCAGGTATGGTGAGCGCCTTTGCAACGCACCGCGACTCGCTGCGCGAGACGCTCTACCCACGGCCTGCCCAGCAGCGGCGGAGTACCGCCCCTGTTACCTCCTCAGCCGCCACGGGGAAGCACTGTGGTGCGCGGAAGAGAAACTCATACTGCGGCACGGTGCGCGAGGTGCGGCCTAACCCCTCGCTGAACCACCGGACCCGCTACGGCGGGCTGTCTTGGCCCGGTCTGGGGTACGCGGTACATTCTCCCAGCCCGGGCCAAGCCATCCCGCCGCATCGGGCCGGTTAGCTCGAACGTTAGGCGTCGTACCCACCCGCTTCCTCATGCCCACATCCTCAAAGTCGCTGGCCGCGTGCGAAACGCTCAAACGCAACATCGACGTACTTGAACGCGAATTTCTCTCTATTGGCTACAAGGCGAGCCGCCTTGATCATCTCTCCGCAGCATCTCTAGGTTGTTCGCTGCTTGAAGTCTCGAAGACGATCTCCCACCTAACCACGTTCCCAGCGAAGACCGGTATTCCCATACTTCTTCGAACCGTGCTCGAATCAGCTATTCGACTTCGATTCTTGGCACAAGATAGCCGGAAGAACGTCCTAAGCCTTGAACTCATGGACAACCTCGAAAGATTGAATCTACTCGAAGATTCCAGACATACGAATCCCTTCGCCAAGAGATTCTTGGATCGTAACAAGGTCATAAAGAAGGAGGGCGCAAGGAATATGAGCTTCCGTGATCTGATTGTTGCGGTTGACGGACAACAGTGGCATGACATGTATTCGATGCTGAGCGCGGTATCTCATGGACAACTAAGCGCTCTTGGCTCGCATCACATGACATACCACCCAAAAGGCGCAGTCATTGAGTATCTGCCGAGCATGCCGGATCACATGCTTGAGGGCTACCTTGAAGGCACAAATCAGTTGACAGGAGTTGGTATTGAGGCCGCATGCAAAGTGCTCCGCGACGACGCCTAACCCCTCGTTGCACCCCGGACCCGCTACGGCAGGCGTTGTAAGCCCGGC
>LJHT01000016.1 GCA_001295905.1 beta proteobacterium AAP51
GGGCGGCGGGGCAGGCGGGGCCGGCTGGTCGGGCAGCACGCCCTTGATCAGCGGTTCCTGCTTGGCCTTGGCCTTTTCGTCGGTGCTGCGACGGCGCGTGATGCCCACCTCGTCGCTGGGCTCCTCGATCATCGTGTAGCTGGCCTGCAGGCTTTCCAGGCGCGGGTCGTCGTGGCGCAGGCGCTCCAGCTTGTAGTTCGGCGTTTCCAGGTGCTTGTTGGGCACCAGCAGCACGGTCACACGCTGCTTGAGTTCGATCTTCGTGATCTCGCTGCGCTTCTCGTTGAGCAGGAAGCTGGTCACTTCCACCGGCACCTGCACATGCACGGCCGCGGTGTTTTCCTTCAGCGCTTCTTCTTGAATGATGCGCAGGATCTGCAGCGCCGAGCTCTCGGTGTCGCGGATGTGGCCGGTGCCGTTGCAGCGCGGGCAGGTGATGTGGTTGCCTTCGCTCAGCGCCGGGCGCAGGCGCTGGCGGCTCAGCTCCAGCAGGCCGAACTTGCTGATGCTGCTGAACTGCACGCGGGCGCGGTCACTGCGCAGCGCGTCGCGCAGGCGCTGTTCGACCTCGCGGCGGTTCTTGCTCTCTTCCATGTCGATGAAGTCGACGACGATGAGCCCGCCCAGGTCGCGCAGGCGCATCTGGCGCGCCACCTCGTCGGCAGCCTCCAGGTTGGTGCGCGTGGCGGTTTCCTCGATGTCGCTGCCGCGCGTGGCGCGCGCGCTGTTCACGTCCACGCTGACCAGCGCTTCGGTGTGGTCGATGACGATGGCCCCGCCCGACGGCAGGTTCACCGTGCGGCTGAAGGCCGTCTCGATCTGGTGCTCGATCTGGAAGCGGGAAAACAGCGCCGCGTCGTCGCGGTAGCGCTTCACGCGGTGCGCCGTCTCGGGCATCACGTGGTTCATGAACTGCTGGGCCTGATCGAAGATGTCGTCGGTGTCGATCAGGATCTCGCCGATGTCCGCGGTGAAGTAGTCGCGGATGGCGCGGATGACCAGGCTGCTTTCCTGGTAGATCAGGTAGGCGCCCTTGCCGCCCTTGGCGGCGCCGTCGATGGCGTCCCAGAGCTTGAGCATGTAGTTCAGGTCCCACTGCAGCTCTTCGGCGCTGCGGCCGATGCCGGCGGTGCGCGCGATGAGGCTCATGCCCTTGGGGTACTCGAGCTGGTCGAGGTTTTCCTTCAGCTCTTCGCGCTGCTCGCCCTCGATGCGCCGGCTGACGCCGCCGCCGCGCGGGTTGTTGGGCATCAGCACGAGGTAGCGGCCGGCCAGGCTGACGAAGGTGGTGAGGGCGGCACCCTTGTTGCCGCGCTCTTCCTTTTCCACCTGCACCAGCAGGCCGTCGCCTTCCTTCACCACGTCCTGGATGCGCGCGTTCTTGACGTCGGCGCCTTCACGGAAGTAGTTGCGGCTGATTTCCTTGAAGGGCAGGAAGCCGTGGCGGTCTTCGCCGTAATCGACGAAACAGGCTTCCAGGCTGGGCTCCACGCGGGTGATCACCGCCTTGTAGATGTTGCCCTTGCGCTGTTCGCGCCCCTCGATCTCGGTTTCGAAGTCGAGCAGTTTCTGCCCGTCGACGATGGCCAGGCGCCGCTCTTCCGGCTGCGTGGCATTGATCAGCATGCGTTTCATGTGCACTCCATGCGGGGCCTGCAGGCCCCGCTGCTACGGGACAAGGTGCGGCCCTTGCGGGGGCCCCACCCGTTCTCACATCGATGCACGAAAAACGCGGAAAAACCGGCGGCGCGAAATGCCCTGGACTGCGTTGCTGCCGCCGGGTAACGGCGGTCAGCGGCGCAGCGTTGGCGCGTGCGCTTGCGGTGCGGCGGCAGGGGCATGCACCGCCAGCCCGCGCCGCCGCGGATCGCGCGGCGGACCCCCCGCGCCTGTGCCGGCAGCGCAGGGCTGCGGCGCATCGGCGCGTGCTCGGGGGTGTTCGGGAGACGGAAACGGCATGGACTGCTGGGCGCACCGGGCGCGGGTGGCAGGGGCTGGAACCAAGGGGACCAGCGCTCTGCCACCACGGATGTTCACGGGTGTCTTGCCTTCGGCGAGACGGGTTCTTCTACGTTTGTCTGCCACCTGCAGCTGCGGCCTGACGGGTACCTCTGGGGCCCCGACCCGAACGCCCGCTGCGGGCGTTGCATCACCTTTTGCGGCGGGCCGGATGAACCATCATCCGCCCAACCCTCCACGCCGCCGCTGCAGTGCCCGGGTAAACTCCGATAAATCAAGCACTTACAGCACAAACGTGGAGCGGCAGATTATAGGGGGCAAAGCCGCCGCAACCCCAGGGCCCGCCCCGGCCCCCGGCGCGGCACCGGCCGTGCGCCACCTGCGGGTGGACGCTGAATCGGCCGGCCAGCGCCTGGACAACTTCCTGCTGCGGGTGCTGAAGGGCGTGCCCAAGACGCATGTGTACCGCGTCATCCGCTCGGGCGAGGTGCGTGTGAACAAGGGCCGTGCCAGCGCCGACAGCCGCGTGGCCGAAGGCGACGATGTGCGCGTGCCCCCCATGCGCCTGCCCGAGCCCACGGCCGCGCCGCCGGCCCCGGCGCGCGAGTTTCCGGTGCTGCTGGAAGACGAACACCTGCTGGCCATCGCCAAGCCCGCTGGCGTGGCGGTGCACGGCGGCAGCGGTGTGAGCTCGGGCGTGATCGAGCAGCTGCGGTCCTCGCGGCCGGCGGCGCGTTTCCTGGAACTGGTGCACCGCCTCGACAAGGAAACCTCGGGCGTGCTGCTGCTGGCCAAGAAGCGCAGCGCGCTCACGGCCTTGCAAGACCAGTTCCGCACCCGAGACACCGGCAAGACCTACGCCGCGCTGGTGTTCGGCGCCTGGCCCGAGAAGCTGAAGGTCATCGACCAGGCGCTGCACAAGGGCCTGGACGCCCAGGGCGAACGCCATGTGCGCGTGGTGGCCGCCGACCACGCCGACGGCCGGCGCAGCATCACGCTGGTGAAGGTGGCACAGCGCCTGCAGGCCGGCGGCGAGACGCTGAGCCTGCTGGACGTGACGCTGAAGACCGGCCGCACGCACCAGATTCGCGTGCACCTGGCCAGCAACGGCTGCGCCATCGTCGGCGACCCCAAGTACGGCGATTTCGCGCGCAACAAGGCCTTCGCGCGCGCCACGCGCTTCGAGCGCATGTTCCTGCATGCGCGCCAGCTGGCTTTCGACCACCCGGCCAGCGGCGAGCGCATCACCTTGGTGGCGCCGCTGCCGGCCGACTGCGAGACACTTTTGCACCCATGAACACACCCGCCCGCCGCCGCCGCTTCGACCTCATCGCCTTCGACTGGGACGGCACGCTCTTCGACAGCACCGGCCTCATCGTGCAGTGCATCCAGGGCGCCTGCCGCGACATCGGCGTGCCGGTGCCCAGCGACGAAGCCGCGGCCTACGTCATCGGCCTGGGCCTGCACGACGCGCTGCAGCACGCCGTGCCCGGCCTGCCCGCCGAGCGCTACCCCGAACTGGCCCAGCGCTACCGCCACCACTACATGGCGCACCGCGACGACCTGGTGCTGTTCACCGGCACCGTGGAGATGCTGCACGCGCTGAAGGCCCGCCAGCACCTGCTGGCCGTGGCCACCGGCAAGAACCGCCGCGGTCTTGACGATGCGCTGCAGCACGCGCAGCTGCAGGGCCTGTTCGACGCCACGCGCACGGCGGACGAGACCGCCAGCAAGCCGCACCCGCTGATGCTGCAGGAGCTGATGGCCGAGCTGGGCGTGACCCCCGAACGCACGCTGATGATCGGCGACACCACGCACGACCTGCTGCTGGCCGCCAACGCCGGCGCGGCGCGCGTGGGGGTGAGCTTTGGCGCGCACGACCCTGCAGCCTTCGCCGCGCACGGCCCGCTCTTCGTGGCCCACAGCACGCACGAACTGCACGCCTGGCTGCTGGAAAACGCCTGAAGGCTTCCGGCTCGAAAACACCCGCGTGAACCCGTTCGACCCGCCCGGCCCCAGCCCCGACGCAGGCCCCGGCCTGCCGCTGTGCGCCAGCACCGAGGTGGCCGAAACCGGCCGCGCCTGGGTGTGGGACGTGCAGCAGCACGGCCGCCCGGAACGCGCCTTTGTCGTGCGCTTCGAAGGCCAGCTGCGCGCCTACCTCAACCGCTGCGTGCACGTGCCCACCGAGATGGACTGGCAGCCCGGCGAGTTCTTCGACATCGAAAAGCGCTTCATCCTGTGCAGCCTGCACGGCGCCACGTACGCCCCCGACAGCGGCCGCTGCGTGGGCGGCCCCTGCGGGCGCGGCCGCCTCACGCCAGTGGCCGTGGCCGAACAGGGTGGGCAGGTGTATTGGTATCCTTCTCGCGACATCACGCCGGTGCCTTTCGACGAACCGTCGCCACCCCCGGCCACCCCCTGAAAGCCCCCCATGAGCAGCCCTGAAGCCACCCCGCCCGGCGGGCCGGTGGCGCCTGAACCTGCCGCTTCGGCGGCCCCCGCCCCGTCCTCCCCGCCAGCTGCCGCCGCCATGCCTGCGCGCGCTGCGCTGGAAAGCAGCCTGGAGCGCGTGGCGCTGGAAATGCTGCGCCAGCAGCGGGCCGAGCGCCGCTGGCGCATCTTCTTCCGCCTGGCCTGGCTGGGCCTGGCGCTGGTGGTGCTGTGGTACACCTTCTTCAGCGGCGTCAGCACCACCACGCACAGCACGCCGCACACGGCGCTGGTGGAAGTGCGCGGCGAGATCGCGATGGACACCGAAGCCAGCGCCGACCTGCTGGTGGCCGCCCTCAAGAACGCCTTCGAAGACCCCGGCTCGCAGGCCATCGTGCTGCGCATCAACTCCCCCGGCGGCAGCCCGGTGCAGAGCGGCATCGTCAACGACGAGATCCGGCGGCTGAAGGAAAAGCACGGCAAGAAGGTCTATGCCGTGGTGGAAGAGGTGTGTGCCTCGGGCGCGTACTACATCGCCGCCGCAGCCGATGAGATCTACGTCGACAAGGCCAGCATCGTGGGCAGCATCGGCGTGCTGATGGACGGTTTCGGCTTCACCGGCGCGATGGAGAAGCTGGGCGTCGAGCGCCGCCTGCTTACCGCCGGCCAGAACAAGGCCATGCTCGACCCCTTCAGCCCCGCCAACCCGGCGCAGACCGCGCTGGCGCAGGCCATGCTCGACCAGATCCACCAGCAGTTCATCGCGGTGGTGAAGCAAGGCCGCGGCGAGCGCCTGAAGGAGACGCCGGAAACCTTCTCGGGTCTGTTCTGGAACGGCGAAGAGGCCGTGAAGATGGGCCTGGCCGATGGCCTCGGCAACCTGGACTACGTGGCCCGCGAAGTGGTGAAGGCCGAAGAGGTGGTCGACTACACGCCGCAGGAAAACGTGGCCGAGCGCCTGGCCAAGCGCTTCGGCGCCAGCGTGGGCGCGGGTGCGGTGCGCGCGATGCGCGAACTTTCGCCGCTGCGATGAGCGCGCTGCAGACCACCACGCCGGAAGCCCGGCCCCTGGGTGAGCGCGTGGCCGTGGCCGCGCAGCACCTGCTGCCCAAGCAACTGCTCACGCAGGCCGCGGGCGCGGTGGCCGGCCTGCAGGGCGGCGCGCTCACCACGGCCGCCATCCGCTGGTTCATCGGTCGCTACGGCGTGAACATGGCCGAGGCCGCCAACCCCGACCCCGCCAGCTACGCCAGCTTCAACGAGTTCTTCACGCGCCCGCTGAAACCCGGCGCGCGCCCGCTGGCGGCCGCCGACCTGGTGTGCCCGGTGGACGGCGCCATCAGCCAGTTCGGTGCCATCGACGGCGACCAGATCTTCCAGGCCAAGGGCCACCGCTACAGCACCACCGCGCTGCTGGGCGGCGACAGCGCCTTGGCCGCGCATTTCCACGGCGGCCACTTCGCCACCATCTACCTCAGCCCCAAGGACTACCACCGCATCCACATGCCCTGCGCGGGGCGGCTGCTGCGCATGATCCACGTGCCGGGCGAGCTGTTCAGCGTGAACCCGGCCACCGCGCGCGGCGTGCATGGCCTGTTCGCGCGCAACGAGCGCGTGGTGTGCGTGTTCGACGGCCCGCAGGGCCTGTGGGTGAATGTGCTGGTGGGCGCCACGATCGTGGGCAGCATGGCCACCACTTGGCACGGCGTGGTGAACCCGCCGCGGCCCGGCACCGTGCGTGACTGGCGTTATGCCGACCAAAGCATCCAGCTGGCGCAGGGCGCCGAGATGGGCCGCTTCCTGCTGGGCAGCACCGTGGTGCTGCTGTTCCCGAAAGCCGCCGGCCTGCGCTTCAACCCCACTTGGGCACCGGCCGCGCCGGTGCGCCTGGGCGAGGTGATGGCCACCCACATGGCCACCCACATGGCCACCTGCAGCCCCGGCGCCTGATGCCAGCGGCCCCGAGCCGCCGCGCCCAGTGGCTGCTGTGGACGGTGCCGGCGCTGTGGAGCAGCAACTACATCATCGCGCGTGCCGCCGAGGGCGTGATCGCGCCGCACGCGCTGGCCGCCGGGCGCTGGTTGCTGGCCGCGGCCGTGCTGCTGCCTTTCGTGGCCGCGGTGCTGTGGCAGCACCGCGCGGCGCTGCGGCGCGAGGCCGGCCAGCTGCTGGTGCTGGGTTTCTTCGGCATGTACATCTGCGGCGCCTGGGTCTACGAGGCCGGCCGCACCACCAGCAGCACCAACATCGCCCTCATCTACGCCGTCACGCCCATGGCCATAGCCGCCGCAGGCACCTGGATGCTGGGTGAACGCATGCGGCCGGCGCAGTGGCTGGGCGTGGCGCTGGCACTGGCCGGGCTGCTGTTCGTGATTGCGCGCGGCGAGCCGGCGCGGCTGCTGGGGGTGCAGTTCGTGGCGGGTGATGCGTGGATCACCGCGTGCGCGCTCAGCTGGACGGCCTATTCGGTGCTGCTCAAGCGCTGGCCTTCGACCTTGCCGCCCTTGGCGCGGCTGGTGGCCATCATCGGCGGCGGGCTGGTGGTGCTGCTGCCCGGCGCCCTTCTGGAAGCCGTGTTCGCGCCCGGCCCGGCCTGGAGCTGGGGCGCCACCGGCCTGGTGGTGGTGGCGGCCATGGTGCCGGGCGTGCTGTCCTACGGCGCCTATTCGCTGCTGCAGCGCGAGCTGGGTGCCGCGCGCACGGCCATGATGCTCTACCTCTCGCCGCTGTACGCCGCCGGGCTGGCCTGGTGGCTGCTGGGCGAGACGCCGGGCTGGTACCACGCGGCGGGCGCTGCGCTCATCCTGCCCAGCATCTGGCTGGCCACGCGCGGCGGGCCGGCGCAGGAATCGCCAGCGCAGGCCGGGCCGGGCGATCAGCCGAAGAGCCCGGGCGCCGGCACCTCGTCGTCGTCTTCGGCGTAGAAGCAGCTCGGGCACACGGCGCGGTAGCGCTCGTTGCCGCCGATGACGACCTGCTCGCCTTCCTTCACGCGCCGGCCTTCGCCATCCACGCGCAGGTTCATGCTGGCCTTGCGCGCGCAGGCGCAGATGGTCTTCATCTCTTCCAGGTCGTCGGCCAGGGTCAGCAGCGCGGCCGAGCCCGGGAAGGCGACGCCGCGGAAGTCGCTGCGCAGCCCGTAGCACAGGATGGGCGGCCCGCCGCGGTGGGCCAGGCGGTGCAACTGCTGCACCTGTTCGTGCGTGAGGAACTGCGCCTCGTCGATCAACACGCAGGCGATGCCAGCGCCCAGGCCCTCGAGGGTGAACTCGGTCTCAGGCCCGAAGGTCTCCACCTGGCGCTGCAGGCCCAGGCGCGAGCCGATGACGCCCACGCCGGTGCGGTTGTCCAGCGCCGCGGTGAACAGGCGCACGCGCATGCCGCGCTCTTCGTAGTTGTAGGCGGCCTGCAGCAAGTTGGTGCTCTTGCCGGCGTTCATGGCGGCGTAGCGAAAGTAGAGTTTGCTCACTGCAGTCACTCTACCCGGCTGCCGGGGGGCTTCATGCCACCAGCAGCCCGCGCTTCTCGATGAACGCCACCACCTCAGCCAGGCCCTGCTGGGTGCGCAGGTTGGTCATCACATAGGGCCGCCGGCCCGCATGGTCGGGCCGCATGCGCTTCGTGTCGGCTTCCATCACGCCGAGGTCGGCGCCGACGTAGGGCGCGAGGTCGGTCTTGTTGATGACGAAGAGGTCGCTCTTGGTGATGCCCGGGCCGCCCTTGCGCGGAATCTTCTCTCCGGCGGCGACGTCGATGACGTAGATCGTCAGGTCGCTCAGCTCGGGGCTGAAAGTGGCCGCGAGGTTGTCGCCGCCGCTTTCGATGAAGACGATGTCGGCCTCGGGGAATTGCTCCAGCAGTCGGTCCACTGCTTCGAGGTTGATGGACGCGTCTTCGCGGATGGCGGTGTGCGGGCAGCCGCCCGTTTCGACGCCGACGATGCGCTCGGGCGCCAGCGCGCCGGCCACGGTGAGCAGACGCTGGTCTTCCTTGGTGTAGATGTCGTTGGTGACGACCACCAAGTCCCAGCGCTCACGCATGGCCTTGCACAGCATCTCGACCAGCGTCGTCTTGCCTGAGCCCACCGGCCCGCCCACGCCCACGCGCAAAGGGGGCAGTTTCTTGGTGCGGCCGGGAATGTGGTGCAGCTTCGTGTTCATGCCGGGCATGATGCACGAAGCGTGCAAGGCGGCGGTGGCGGGCGCCCCAGTGCCAGGCCGGCGGGCTTCAGCGTGTGAACGCCTGAACGCTCACTTCAAGGCTCGCCTCAGCGCTCACTTCATCGTGTACCCGCGCCCGTCCATGCAGGCTTCAACGGCGCGGTGGAAAACGCTGGCATCGGCCAGCGCCGCCGGCTGCGTGGTGGCCCAGCGGTTGCAATCCTGGCGGTCGGCCTCGGTCTGCTGGGCGCTCTGGCCGTTGCGGGGGTAGATCACGGGGTCGGGCCGGCTGGGCGGGGTGGGTAACGCTTCGGCCGCCGGTGCGGGCTCGGGGCGTTCGGCCTGCTGCAGCACCAGGGGTGCGGCCAGCACCACGGGCGGGGCCACGAGCACCCAACCGCTGCCCCAGGGCCGGTAGTGGTGGCTGCCGTGGCGCCAATAGCGGCCACCGCCAATGACCACGCTCACCGCACCGCGGGGCAGGTGGCTGTAGTAGCCGCGGTGGCGGTGGCCGAAGCCGTGCGGCCCGTAGCCATGGCTGAAGAGCGGCAGTTCCAGGCCGATGGACACCCCGACGCCGGCGTGCGCGGGTGTGGCCGTCATGGCAGCAAGGGCCGTGACGGCCAGCCCCAGCATCACGGCGCTGAAGGCAGCGGCCCGTCTTGCGGCGGGCGTCGGGGCCTGTGGCGTGGGGCTTGCCGAGGGCATGGTGGCTGTGCGGGGTGTGGGTGCGGTGGCCATGGTCAGATGCCTTCCAGGTGCGCGCGGCAGGGCGGGACGCTCATCATGCCGCAGCCGCGCGTTTTCCGGGAGGCAAGTCGGAAGGCGGCTGGCGGCACGGTCAAGAGCGGAACAAGCGCGAGTACTGCGTCTCGTGCTGCGCGCTCAGGACGGCCAGCATCGGGCTGTAGGCTTGGCGTTCACCGGGCGGCAGGGCCAGGGCCTGCTCCACGGCACCGGGCAGCTCGGCCGCCAGGCGCTGCAGCAGGCGTTGTGCCGAGGCCTGGCCCAGGGGCACGGCTTTCATCGCCGCCTGCGCCATGTTCTCGGCCCAGCCCCAGCCGAAGGCCAGCAGGCTTTCGCGCGCCGGCGCGCCGGCCAGCACCGCAGCCAGCGCAAAGGCCGTGGGCCACAGGGGCGCGGGGCTCAGCGCGGCCAGCGTGGGCAGGCGGGGGTCGGCGGCGTGCGGGCTGTTCTTCAGCCACTCCAGCAGGCTGCGGCCCATCTGCTCCGCCTGGGCGCGGAACTCTGCGCTTTCGCGCGTGCTGCGCAGCCAGGTGTTGACGGCCTGCACCGCCGCCACGTCGTGCGTCTGCCAGGCGGTGTGGGCCTGGGCCAGGGCGGGCAGGTCGCTGCGCGCCAGCGCCAGCTGCAGCTGCTGCGACAGCCACTCGGCCGCCTGCGCTTCGCTGTGCACCAGGCCGGCTTCGACGGCGGCTTCAAGGCCTTCGGAATAGCTGAAGCCCCCCACCGGCAAGGCCGGCGAGGCCAACCACATCAGCTGCAGCAGGGTGGGGGCGGGGGGGTTCACCGGTGGCGTGTCAGTGCGAATGACCGTGGCCATGGTCGTGCCCATGGTCATGGCCACAGCCGGGGCCGTGCACATGCGGTGCCGGGGCTGCGCTGACGGCAATGCCGATGGGCTTGCCGCGCGCCGGGGCGGGCGTGGGGGCGTGATCGTGGCCGTGGTCGTGGCTGTGATCATGGTCGTGGCCGTGGCCGTGGCCGTGGTCGTGTCCATGCGCGTGGCCTCCGGCCTGGTAGGCCCCGCCTTCGGGCTCGAAGCCGGCCTGTTCTTCCTTCACCGTCAGGTGCATGCGGCGCAGCATCTCGGCCAGCACGGGGTCGGGTTCGAACTGCAGGCGGTCGGCGCGCAGGTCCACCGGCACGTGGCGGTTGCCCAGGTGGTAGGCGGCGCGCAGCAGGTCTGAGGGCTGGCCGTGTTCGGCGCAGGGCCGCACCACCATCACGGGCTGCGGCGCGGCCTGGGCCAGCACCAGCGAGCCGTCTTCGGCCACCAGCACGTCGCCGCCGCGCACCACGCTGCCGCGGGGCAGGAAGACGGCCAGCGTGCGGCCCTGGCTGTCCTGCGCGTCGAAGCGGCTTTTCTGGCGCGTGTCCCAGTCCAGCGCCAGCGTGGCGGCGCGTTTCACGAGCACCGGGGCCAGGCCACGGCCCTGGGGAATGAGTTTGTTGACGGTCAGCATGGGTGGCAGGCTTGCGGCAAGGGGGGTGGGGCGGTTAGTATAACTTTCGTTATAACGGAGGTGGTGCCATGACGGCTTTGAAACTCACGCAGATCGGCAACTCGGTGGGCGTCATCCTGCCCAAGGAAGTGCTGGCACGCTTGAAGCTGGAGAAGGGCGACACGGTGTTCGTCACCGAGGCCGCCAACGGTGTCACGCTGACGCCCTACGACCCCACGCTCGACGAAGAACTCAAGGCTGGGCGCGAGTTCATGCGCGAGTTCCGCGACACCTTCCATCAGCTGGCCAAGTGAACTGGCGCTGGGTGCGGCGGCAGGCGCTGGAACTGCTGCACGACGAGAGCATTGCCGAACACGGGGGCGCGCCCGGCCTGCGTGACGAGGGCTTGTTCGAATCGGCGCTGGCGCGGCCGCAGAACCTGGCGGTCTACGGTGAGCCTGACTTCGCCGATCTCGCCGCAGCCTATGGCGTGGGCTTGGCCAAGAACCACCCTTTTGTCGATGGCAACAAGCGCACCGCCTTCCTGGCCGTGGGTTTGTTTCTGGCGCTGAACGGCCGCCGGCTCGTCGCCACGCAGGCGGAGGCCACGTTGACCATGCTGGCCGTGGCCGCGGGTTCGATGGACGAAACCACCTTCGCTGCCTGGCTGCGCACGCACAGCGCCCCCCGCGCCTGACCCGCTGCTAGAACAGAAAGTACTTCTGCGCCAGCGGCAGCACGCTGGCCGGCTGGCAACTCAGCAACTCGCCATCGGCGCGCACACGGTAGGTCTGTGCGTCGATCTCCATCTTCGGCAGCCAGCTGTTGTGCACCATGTCTTTCTTGGTGACGCGCCGGCAGCCCTGCACCGCGGCAAGGCGCTTTTTCAGGCCCAGCGCCTCACCCACCCCGGCCTTCAGCGCGGCCTGGCTCATGAAGGTGAGCGAGGTCGCCTGCAGCGTGCCCCCGAAGCTGCCGAACATCGGCCGGTAGTGCACCGGCTGCGGCGTGGGAATGCTGGCGTTGGCGTCGCCCATCAGCGCCGCGGCGATGAAGCCGCCCTTCAGGACAAGGCTGGGCTTCACGCCAAAGAAGGCCGGGCGCCACAGCACGAGGTCGGCCCACTTGCCCACCTCGACACTGCCCACCTCGTGCGATATGCCGTTGGCAATGGCCGGGTTCACCGTGTACTTGGCGACGTAGCGCTTGACGCGGAAGTTGTCGTTGCGCGCCGTGTCGGGGCCCAAGGCGCCGCGCTGTGCCTTCATCTTGTGCGCCGTCTGCCAGGTGCGGATGATGACCTCGCCCACGCGGCCCATGGCCTGGCTGTCGCTGCTCATCATGCTGATGGCGCCCAGGTCGTGCAGCACGTCTTCGGCGGCGATGGTTTCGCGGCGGATGCGGCTTTCGGCGAAGGCCAGGTCTTCGGCGATGCTGGCATCGAGGTGGTGGCACACCATCAGCATGTCCAGGTGCTCGTCCACCGTGTTCACGGTGTAGGGCATGGTGGGGTTGGTGCTGCTGGGCAGGAAGTTGGCCTCGCCCACCACGCGCAGGATGTCGGGCGCGTGGCCGCCGCCCGCGCCTTCGGTGTGGAAGGCGCAAAGGCTGCGGCCGCGCGTGGCGCCGATGGTGTCTTCGACGAAGCCGCTTTCGTTGAGCGTGTCGCTGTGCAGGCTGACCTGCGTGTCGGTGGCCTCGGCCACGTCCAGGCAGTTGCCGATGGCCGCCGGCGTGCTGCCCCAGTCTTCGTGCAGCTTCATGCCGATGGCGCCGGCCGCAATCTGCTGGCTCAGTGCATCGGGCCGCGCGGCATTGCCCTTGCCCAGGAAGCCCAGGTTCATGGGGAAGGCCTCGGCCGCCATCAGCATGCGGTGCAGGTTCTCGGGCCCCGGCGTGCAGGTGGTGGCGAAGGTGCCGGTGGCGGGCCCGGTGCCGCCGCCCAGCATGGTGGTGACGCCGCTCATCAGCGCTTCTTCGATCTGCTGCGGGCAGATGAAGTGGATGTGGCTGTCGATGCCGCCGGCGGTGACGATCATGCCCTCGCCGGCAATGATTTCGGTGCCGGGGCCGATGACGATGTCCACCCCGCTCTGCACGTCGGGGTTGCCGGCCTTGCCGATGGCGGCGATGCGGCAGCCCTTGATGCCGATGTCGGCCTTCACGATGCCCCAGTGGTCGATGATGAGCGCGTTGGTGATGACGCAGTCGTGCGCTTCGTCGTGCCCCGGGCCGTTGACCGCCTGGCCCTGGCCCATGCCGTCGCGGATGGTCTTGCCGCCGCCGAACTTCACTTCTTCGCCGTAGCCGCCGGCGTTCAAGGTGAAGTCCTTTTCGACTTCGATGACCAGGCCGGTGTCGGCCAGGCGCAGGCGGTCGCCCACGGTGGGGCCGTACATCTCGGCGTAGGCGCGGCGGCCGATGCGGGCGCCGCTCATCACAGCGCCCCTTGCGTGAGGCCGCGGAAGCCCCACACCTGCCGGCGGCCGCCGAAATCCACCAGCGACACGGTGCGCTGCTGGCCGGGCTCGAAGCGGACGGCGGTGCCACTGGCGATGTTCAGGCGCTTGCCGCGCGCGGCCTGGCGGTCGAAGTGCAGGGCGGCGTTCGTTTCTGCGAAGTGGTAGTGGCTGCCCACCTGGATGGGCCGGTCGCCCGTGTTGGCCACCACCAGCACCAGGGGCGTGCGGCCGGGGTTGAGTTCGTGTTCGCCGTCGTCTATGAGCAGTTCGCCTGGGGTCATGGCAGCCGCGTTCCTTGTTTTATGTTGCTACTTGCGGCGGAAGAACCAGGCCACGCCCAGCGCCGCCACGGCCAGCGCCAGCCACAGCAGCGCGTCTTCGGCATGCCAGTGGTGGGTGCCGGGCAGGCCGTGTCCTTCGTGAGCCAGGGCCTGGGCCTGGGCCAAGACCAGGCCGGCGGCGGCCAGCAGGGGCCGGGTGTAAGGGGGTGGGTTCATGGGGGCGCGCCTCCAGGCTTATGCGATAGGTTGGTGCACGGTCACCAATTTGGTGCCATCGGGGAAGGTGGCTTCCACCTGAATCTCACTGACGATCTCGGGCACGCCGTCCATCACGTCGTCGCGGCCCAGCACGGTTTTGCCTTCGCTCATCAGCTGCGCCACGGTCTTGCCGTCGCGCGCGCCTTCCATGATGGCGGCGGTGATCATCGCAATGGCTTCCGGCACGTTCAGCTTCAAGCCACGCGCCTTGCGGCGTTCGGCCAGCAGCGCGGCGGTGAAGATCAGCAGCTTGTCTTTCTCGCGGGGGCTCAGGTCCATGGTCGACTCATCAGCACGATAGGTGCCAATGTAAGCCGAGCCCGCGGGCTGGCCCGCAACGTGCAAACCCGCAGGCCCTGATGTCGAGCCCGCCGCAGCCCCCCCAGCCGCCCACGCCTGCCGCGCAGCAGCGGGTGATCAAGGTGCGGCGCGACTACAACGCCTGGGTGGCCAGCGAAACGCTGGAAGACTATGCGCTGCGTTTCACGCCGCGGTCTTTCCGCAAGTGGAGCCCCTGGCGCGTGGCGCACACGGCCTTCGGCGGTGCGGCCAGCTTCCTGGTGCTGGAGGCCCTGGGCGCCACGCTGCTGCTGCAGTTCGGCTTCGTGAATGCCTTCTGGGCCATCCTGGCCACGGCCGTCATCATCTTTGCCGCCGGGCTGCCCATCAGCGTGTATGCCGCGCGCTACGGGCTGGACATGGACCTGCTCACCCGGGGCGCCGGCTTCGGCTACATCGGCAGCACCATCACCAGCCTCATCTACGCCAGCTTCACCTTCATCTTCTTTGCGCTGGAAGCGGCCATCATGGCCTATGCGCTGGAGCTGGCCTTCGACATCCCGCCGGCCTGGGGCTACCTCATCTGTTCGCTGGTGGTCATCCCGATGGTCACGCACGGCGTCACACGTGTCAGCCAGCTGCAGCTGTGGACGCTGCCGCTGTGGCTGGTGCTGCTGGTGCTGCCCTACGTCTACGTCTTCAACGCCCACCCCACGCTGGCCAGCGACCTGCGTGCCTACGCCGGGCTGGATGGCAGCGGTGGCAGCTTCAACCCGCTGCTCTTCGGCGGCGCGCTCACGGTGGGCGTGGCGCTCATCACGCAGATGGGCGAGCAGGTGGACTACCTGCGCTTCATGCCAGAGAAGACGCGCGCCAACCGCTGGCAATGGTGGGGCGCGGTGCTGCTGGGCGGGCCAGGCTGGGTGGTGCCGGGCGTGCTGAAGATGCTGGGCGGCGCGCTGCTGGCGCTGCTGGCGCTGAAGCTGGCGGTGCCGGCCGATCGCGCCGTCGACCCCAACCAGATGTACCTGGCCGCCTACGAGCTGGTGTTCAACCACTACGGCTGGGCGGTGGCGGCCACGGCGCTGTTCGTGGTGGTGAGCCAGCTGAAGATCAACGTCACCAACGCCTATGCGGGCAGCCTGGCCTGGAGCAACTTCTTCGCGCGTGTGACGCACAGCCACCCCGGGCGCGTGGTGTGGATGGTGTTCAACACGCTGATCGCGCTGATGCTGATGGAGCTGGAGGTCTTCAAGGCCATCGGCGGCGTGCTGGGCCTGTACAGCAACATCGCCATCAGCTGGATCATGGCCGTGGTGGCCGACCTGGTGGTGAACAAGCCGCTGGGCCTCAGCCCCAAGGGCATCGAGTTCAAGCGCGCCCATCTCTACGACATCAACCCCGTGGGCGTGGGCGCGATGGGCCTGGCCTCGGTGCTGTCTATGGCCGCCCACCTGGGCGCCTTCGGGCCCATGGCCGAAGCCTTCTCGGCCGTCATCGCGATGGCGGTGGCCTTCGTCACCGCACCGCTGATCGCCTGGGCCACGAAAGGCCGCTACTACATCGCCCGCCCCGGCGTGCCCGACAGCGCCTGCGCCCCGGCCGCCCCTGCGGACGAAGCCGGCCGCTACCTGGGCCTGGCCCGCGCCGCAGCGCCGGGCGCCATGGTCGGCCTCCCCGGTCTCGCCGGCCTGCAGGCGCTGCGCCGCTGCGTGATCTGCGAGCGCGCCTACGAAGGTGAAGACATGGCCGGCTGCCCGGCCTACGGCGGCCCCATCTGCAGCCTGTGCTGCAGCCTGGACGCGCGTTGCCACGACCTGTGCAAGCCCGAGGCCGCCCGCGCCGGCGTGCAGCTGCGCACGCTGCTGCGCCGCCTGACGCCCAGCCCCTGGTGGCCGCAGCTGGAAACCGGGCTGGGCCGCTACCTCCTGGTGATGGCCGTGGTGGCGCCCTCGCTGGCCGCGCTGCTGTACCTGCTGCACGAGGCCGAGCTGCGTGCGCTCAGCGCCGCAGGCGCCGAGGTCGCGGCGGCCGCCGCACCCGCGCTGCGCATGGGTTTCATCAAGGCCTACTGTGCATTGCTGCTGGTGTCGGGCGTCATCGGCTGGTGGCTGGTGCTCACGCAGATCAGCCGCCGCGTGGCGCAGGAAGAAAGCAACCGCCAGACCGAAGCGCTGGTGAAGGAGATCGACAGCCACGCCCGCACCGACGAGGAACTGCAGCGCGCCCGTCTGGCCGCCGAGGCCGCGCGCCGCCAGGCCGAAGCCGCCAACCAGGCCAAGACGCGCTACATCAGCGCCATCAGCCACGAACTGCGCACGCCGCTGAACAGCATCCTGGGCTATGCGCAGCTGCTGGACGAAGACCCCTCGCTGCCCGTGCACCGCAAGCAGGCCGTGGGCGTCATCCGCCGCGGTGGCGAGCACCTGCTGGGGCTGATCGAAGGCACGCTGGACATCGCGCGCATCGAAGGCGGCAAGCTGGCGCTGGAGCCCAAGCCCATGCGGCTGCGCCAGAGCCTGCAGCAGATCGTGCAGATGTTCGAGCTGCAGGCCGCGGCCAAGGGCCTGCGCTTCGAGCACGACGTGGAAGGCGCGCCGGAACTCGTGCGCGCTGATGAGCGGCGGCTGACGCAGATCCTCATCAACCTGCTGGGCAACGCCGTGAAGTTCACCCAGGGCGGGCGTGTGAGCCTGCGCGCCGCGCACGTGCGCGAGATGGCGGTGTTCGAAATCGAAGACACCGGCCCGGGCATCGCCCCCGGCGACCTGGAGCGCATCTTCGAGCCCTTCTCGCGCGGCGAACACACGCCCGCCGGCAGCACCTCCCCCGGCGGCACCGGCCTGGGCCTGACCATCGCGAAGATGCTCACCGACCTGATGGGCGGCGAGATGACGGTCAGCACCACGCTCGGCCAGGGTACCTTGTTCCGCGTGCGCCTCTTCCTGCCCGCGCTGCAGGGCATGCGCCTGCCGGCCGCCGCGCCGCCCCGCGGCGGCTATGCCGGGCCGCGCCGCCGCCTGCTGGTGGTGGACAACGAAGAGGTCGACCGCACGCTGCTCGCGCGCCGCCTGCAGGCGCTGGGTTTCGACGTGCTGGAGGCGGGCTCGGGCCAGGCCGCCCTGGACCTTCTGAAGGAACACCTGCTGAAGGAGGGCCAGATGAAGGACGGTCCCGCCGACGCCATCCTGATGGACCTGGCCATGCCTGGCATCGACGGCTGGCAGACCATCCGCCTGTTGCGCGCCCAGGGCCTGAGCCAGGCGCCGGTGGCCATCGTCTCGGCCAACGCCTTCGACAAGGGCCTGGACAACGACGTGGGCATCACCCCGGCCGACTTCATCACCAAGCCCGTGCGCTTCGAAGAACTGCTCGACTGGCTGGGCAGCCGGCTGGCGCTGCAGTGGCATGCGGCTGCACCGCCGCCCCCGCCGCCGCCCGCGGACACCGGCCCGCCGCCACCGCGTGCACAGCTGCAGGCGCTGCAGGAGGTGGTGAACCTGGGTTACCCGCGCGGCGTGCAGCGTGTGCTGGAGCAGATCGAGGCCGAACACCCTGCCAGCGCTTCGTGGCTGGCGCCCCTGCGCACGCTGGCCCAGGGCTTCCAGTTCGACCGCATGACACCCCTGATCCAGAAGGCCCTCGCCGATGACCAGCCCTGAGGACAGCGATGTGAAAAAAGGTGCCTTGATCAAGGACTGGCGCGGAACCGGCTTCGCCGGGCCGCAGCCAGAGCCCCCTCGGGGGGCAGCGACCAGCGGGAGCCTGGGGGTCGTACTCATCGTGGATGATGTGCCTGACAACCTGGCCTTGCTGCACGACGCGCTGGACGCCGCTGGCTACACCGTGCTGGTGGCCACCGACGGCGCCAGCGCGCTGCAGCGCGCGGCCCAGGCCGACCCCGACATCGTGCTGCTGGACGCGGTGATGCCCGGCATCGACGGCTTCGAGGTGGCGCGCCGGCTGAAGGCGGGGCCCGAGACCGCGCACATCCCCATCGTCTTCATGACCGGCCTGACCGACACCGAACACGTGCTGGCGGCCTTCGAGGCCGGCGGCGTGGACTACGTCACCAAGCCCATCCGCCCGCCCGAGGTGCTGGCGCGCATGGCTGCGCACATGCTGGCCGCGCGCCAGGCCCGGCAGGCTCGCAATGCGCTTGATGCCTACGGCCACGCCACCATCGCCGTGCGCCTGCCCCTTGTTGCGGCCGCTGCGGCCGCCTCGGCCACCGCTGTTGCCCCACCGCGCCTGGTGTGGCAGACGCCGCTGGCGCGACGCTGGCTGCCCAGCTACTTCGACGTGGCGCCCGATGAGCTGCCCGCCGCCATGCTGCCCTGGCTGCAGGAGGCCGCCGCCGGGCGCGAGGCGCGGCCCTTGAGCACCGCGCGCGGCGCGCGCCAGCTGGTGTGCACGCTGCAGGGCAAGACCGTCGACGACGACTGGCTGGTTGTGCTGCGCGAGGTGAGCGACGCCGCCACCGTGGAAGCCACGATGCTGGCCTTCGGCCTGACGCTGCGCGAAAGCGAGGTGCTGTACTGGGTGGCCAAGGGCAAGACCAACCGCGACATCGGCGACATCCTGGGCAGCAGCCCGGCCACCGTGAAGAAGCACCTGGAGCGCATCTACGAAAAGCTGGGCGTCGAGACCCGCACCGCCGCTGCCGCGATGGCCTTGCAGCGCGTGCGCGAGCTGGCGCGCACCTGAGCCGCCGCCTCGGCGGGCCGCTGCCGGCTCAGGCGGGCTTGCCCGCCGGGGTGAGGGTGTCCATGGGAAAGCGAGACACCGGCCAGCCCATCTCCAGCCCCTGCAGGCCTGTCACGAGCAGCAGCCGTACCGGCCGGTCGTAGTGCATCTGGCGGGCATGCAGCAGCGCACAGATGGCACGCAGCGCAGGAATGGGCAGACCCAGCGCCACCATCAGCGTGGGGCGCCGCGGCTCGAAGCGGGCCAGCGCCTGCAGCGCGTCGGCCGTGCCCGGCAGCAGGCCGGCGTCCCAGGCGTCGGTGGGCAAGGGTTGCCGGCCGGGGGTGATGTCGTGCAGCTTGGTCTTCAGCCGCAAGGCCAGGCGCTCGGCGCGGCTGCGGCAGGCCAGCAGCTGCAGGCTGCCATCGCGTTCCAGGCACAGCGCCTGGGCCAGGGCGTGGGCCTGGGCGCGGTCGCGTGCCGCGTGTTCCAGCACGGCCACGGCCAATGCGGCGCCAGGCTGGCCCCCCGTGCCCAGGCCGGCCAGGCACCACTGCCGCAGCGAACGCCAGGCCTCGCGCCGCTGCGCGCTGCGTGCGATGCGGGCGTAGGCAGCGTCGGGGGGCTGCAGCGCGGCCAGGTCGTAGCGGGCGCCCAGGCGCTGGAGTGCGCGCAGGGCAGGGGTGGTCATGGCGGGGCAGTTCCGGGGGTCAGGGGTGAAGGGGTGAAGGCGCGCGGCCCGCATTGTGCCCAGCGCCCACGCGCCGGCCGCGCCCTGGGCAGAATGCCAGTCACCGAAGCTGCCTGATCGCCATGTCTGCCCTCACCTGGAACGAAGCCCTGGCTGTTGACCAGCCCCACATCGACGCCACGCACCGCGAGTTCGTGCAGCTGCTGGGCGGCGTGGAAGCCGCGCTCGAATCCGCGCTCGAAGGCGACACCGCCACGCTGGGCCGTGCGCTGGACGACTTCATCACCCACAGCGAAGCCCATTTCGCGCAGGAAGACGCCTGGATGCTGCGCGTGGGTTTCGGCGCCGGCCACTGCCACGGCACCGAGCACGCCCAGGTGCTGGAGCTGATGCACGAGGTGCGCCGCCGCCTGCAGGCGCAGGGCGATGTGCAGGTGGTGCGGCAGCTGGTGCCGGCGCTGGCGCAGTGGTTTCCCATCCACGCCGGCAGCTTGGACGCCGGCCTGGCCGAGGCGATGCGGGCGCGCGGCTTCGACCCCGACACGGGGCAGATGCTGAAGCCGCCTGAAGCCGACTGAGCCAGCCTGTACGCCGTCTGGCGTATTGGTGGCCCTGGCTGCCGCCCCTAGCCTCGTGACAGCGCTGCAACCCAGCCTGCTGCACAACCAAGGAGCGAGAGACCATGACCACCACCCGCCGCCACGTCGGCAAGACCCTCATCGCCTCGGCCCTGGCCGCGGCCAGCCTCGGCATCACCCCGCACGCCTTCGCGCAAGACACCATCAAGGTGGGCGTGCTGCACTCGCTGAGCGGGACCATGGCCATCAGCGAGACGGTGCTGAAGGACACCATCCTGATGGAGATCGAGGCCATCAACGCCAAGGGCGGGCTGCTGGGCAAGAAGCTCGAAGCCGTGGTGGTGGACCCGGCCTCGAACTGGCCGCTGTTCGCCGAGCGTGCGCGCCAGCTCCTCAGCAAGGACAAGGTGGCCGTCATCTTCGGCTGCTGGACCAGCGTGTCGCGCAAGAGCGTGCTGCCGGTCGTGGAAGAACTCAACGGCCTGCTGTTCTACCCCGTGCAGTACGAAGGCGAAGAGCTCAGCCGCAACGTGTTCTACACCGGCGCCGCGCCCAACCAGCAGGCCATTCCCGCGGTGGAATACCTGATGAGCAAGGACGGCGGCAGCGCCAAGCGCTTCGTGCTGCTGGGCACCGACTACGTGTACCCGCGCACCACCAACAAGATCCTGCGCGCCTTCCTGAAGAGCAAGGGCATCCCCGACAGCGACATCATGGAGGAGTACACGCCCTTCGGCCACTCCGACTACCAGAGCATCATCGCCAAGATCAAGCGCTTCGCTGCCGAAGGCAAGAAGACCGCGGTGGTCAGCACCATCAACGGCGACAGCAACGTGCCCTTCTACAAGGAACTGGGCAACCAGGGCCTGAAGGCCACCGACGTGCCCGTGGTCGCCTTCAGCGTGGGTGAAGAAGAGCTGCGCGGCGTGGACACCAAGCCGCTGGTGGGCCACCTGGCGGCCTGGAACTACTTCATGTCGCTGAAGAACCCGTCCAACGACGAGTTCATCAAGCAGTGGACGGCCTACGCCAAGGCCAAGAACATCCCCGGCCACAAGGACCGGCCGCTGACCAACGACCCGATGGAGGCCAGCGTCATCGGCTTCCGCATGTGGGCGCAGGCCGTCACCAAGGCCAAGAGCACCGACGTCGACAAGGTGCGCGTGGCCATGGCCGGCCAGACGGTGAAGGCGCCCTCGGGCATCGTCAGCAAGATGGACGAGAAGAACCACCACCTGCACAAGAGCGTCTTCATCGGCGAGATCAAGGCCGACGGCCAGTTCAACGTGGTGTGGAAGACCAAGGGCCCGGTGCAGGCCGACCCCTGGAGCGACTTCATCCCCGAGAACAAGGGCAAGAAGAACGAGCCCGTGGCGGCAGCGAAGAAGTAAGCCCGTGAAGCTGCTGCGCACGCTGTGCGCAGCGCTGCTGGGCTGTCTTGTCTGGTCGGGCGCGGCGCTGGCGCTGAGCCCCGACCAGGCCTTGCGCATTGCGCAGGGCGACAGTGACGACCGCATCGCTGCGCTGAACGAAGTGGTGCTGGCCGCCGACCCCGCGCTGGCCGCCTATGTGCAGGCGCTGCTGGCCGACGAGGTGAAGATCGCTGGCGGCCGCGCCCTGGTGGTGCGTGGCGATGCCGTGACCGACGCTGCCACAGGCGCCGCAGCCACGCTGACCGAAGGCGCCGAAGACGTGGTCAACCCCAACCGCGTGCGCCGCGAGCTGCAGGCCGCATTGGCCGCACTGAAACTGTTTTCCCCCGAGCGTGCCGAACGCGCGCAGGCCGTGGCGGAACTGAAAGACCTGGCCGACGAAGGCAAGCTGGCCTTGTTCGAGAAGGCCGCGAAAACCGAAACCGACCCCGAGCTGCGTGCCGCGCTGGCCATGCTGAAGGCCACCGCGCTGATCGCCAGCAGCGACAAGGCGCAGCGCCTGGCCGCTGCCGAGCTGCTGGCCGGCAGCGACCAGCCTTCGGTGAAGGGCCTGCTCATCGAGCGCCTGTCCGCCGAGGAAGACGCCGAGGTGAAGGCCGCGCTGCAGCGCACGCTGGACACCGTGAACGCCCGCCTGGCCTGGGGCGAACGCCTGGGCGTGCTGTTCGCCGGCGTCAGCCTGGGCAGCATCCTGCTGCTGGCAGCCCTGGGCCTGGCCATCACCTACGGCCTGATGGGCGTCATCAACATGGCGCACGGCGAGCTCATCATGATCGGCGCCTACGCCACCTGGGCGGTGCAGAACGTCTTCCGGCAGTACCTGCCCGAGGCCTTCGATACCTACATCCTGGCCGCCATTCCGGCCAGCTTCCTGGCCAGCGCGCTGGTGGGCGCGGCCATGGAGCGCAGCGTCATCCGCTTCCTCTACGGCCGGCCGCTGGAAACGCTGCTGGCCACCTGGGGCATCAGCCTCATCCTCATGCAGACGGTGCGCACGCTGTTCGGCGCGCAGAACGTGGGCGTTGAGAACCCCAGCTGGCTGTCGGGCGGCGTGCAGGTGCTGCCCAACCTGGTGCTGCCCTACAACCGCCTGGCCATCCTGGTGTTCGCCGCGCTGGTGCTGCTGGGCATGGCCTTGCTCATCAGCAAGACGCGGCTGGGGCTGTTCGTGCGTGGCGTTACGCAGAACCGGCGCATGGCCGCCTGCGTGGGTGTGAACACGGCGCGCGTGGACACCTACGCCTTCGCCCTGGGCGCCGGCATCGCCGGCCTGGCGGGCTGCGCGCTCAGCCAGGTGGGCAACGTGGGGCCCGACCTCGGCCAGGGCTACATCGTCGACAGCTTCATGGTGGTGGTGCTGGGCGGCGTGGGGCAGATTGCCGGCACGGTGTACGCCGGCCTGGGCCTGGGCCTGATGAACAAGCTGCTGGAAGGCTGGCAGGGCGCGGTGCTGGCCAAGATCATGGTGCTGGTGTTCATCGTCATCTTCATCCAGAAGCGGCCGCAGGGCATCTTCGCGCTGAAGGGGCGCAGCGCCGAATGAAGCCTTCCATCTTGAGCGCGCGCGGCTGGACGGCCGTGCTGGCGGCCATCCTCACCATCACCGTGCTGGTGCCGGTGCTGAACCTGCTGGTGCCGGCCGGCAGCAGCTTCCACCTTAGCGACTTCTACGTCACGCTGCTGGGCAAGATCCTCTGCTACGCCATCTGCGCGCTGGCGATGGATTTGATCTGGGGCTACACCGGCATCCTCAGCCTGGGCCACGGCCTCTTCTTCGCTTTGGGCGGCTACGCGATGGGCATGTACCTCATGCGCCAGATCGGCACCGACGGCCAGTACAAGAGCGAGATGCCCGACTTCATGGTCTTCCTGAACTGGAAGGAATTCCCCTGGCACTGGGCCGTGAGTGACAGCTTCATCGCGCAGATGCTGCTGGTGGTGCTGGTGCCGGGCCTGCTGGCCTTCGTGTTCGGCTACTTCGCCTTCCGCAGCCGTATCAAGGGCGTGTACTTCAGCATCATCACGCAGGCGCTCACCTTCGCGGCCATGCTGCTGTTCTTCCGCAACGAAACCGGCTTCGGCGGCAACAACGGTTTCACCGATTTCAAGCGCATTCTCGACGTGCCCATCAACACGCCCAGCATGCGCGTGGTGCTGTGCGTCATCACCGGGCTGGTGCTGATCGGCTTCTTCCTGATGGCGCGCTTCATCGTGCAAAGCAAGTACGGCCGCGTGCTGCAGGCTATCCGCGACGCCGAGACGCGCGTGATGTTCACCGGCTACAACCCCGTGGCCTACAAGCTGAGCATCTGGACACTGAGCGCCGTGATGTGCGGCGTGGCCGGCGCGCTGTACGTGCCGCAGGTGGGCATCATCAACCCTGGCGAGATGAGCCCGGCAGCCAGCATCGAGATGGCCATCTGGGCCGCCGTGGGCGGGCGCGCCACGCTCATCGGGCCCATCCTCGGCGCGTTTTTCGTCAACGGCGCGAAGAGCTGGTTCACGGTGGCGTTTCCGGAGTACTGGTTGTTCTTCCTGGGCGCGCTGTTCATCGCGGTGACGCTGTTCCTGCCGCAGGGCTTGATCGGCCTCTTCGCGAAGCTGCGCGGGCGCAAGACGGAGGACCGCGCATGACGCCCGACCTCATGGCCGACGGCGCCGAGCGCCTGGCCCGCCACCGCGGCAAGACCGCCAGCGTGGTGGAGGGCGAGCAGGTCTATTTCGGCCAGGGCGTGGCGCTCTATGTCGACGAGATCACCGTCAGCTTCGACGGCTTCCGCGCGCTGAACAAACTTTCGCTCACCATCGACGTGGGCGAACTGCGCTGCATCATCGGCCCCAACGGCGCCGGCAAGACGACGATGATGGACTGCATCACCGGCAAGACGCGGCCCGACAGCGGCACCGTCTTCTTCGGCAGCAACGTCGACCTGCTGCGCCTGAGCGAGCCGCAGATCGCGCAGATCGGCGTCGGCCGCAAGTTCCAGAAGCCCACGGTGTATGAGCAGCTGAGCGTCTTCGAGAACCTCGAACTCGCGCTGAAGGCCGACCGCGGCGTGCGTGCCGCGCTCTTCCACCGCCTCAGCAGCGAACAGCTCGGCCGCATCGAGGAAGTGCTGAAGCTCATTCACCTGAAAGACGAAGTGCAGCGCACGGCCGGCCTCTTGAGCCACGGCCAGAAGCAGTGGCTGGAGATCGGCATGCTGCTGATGCAAGACCCCAAGCTGCTGCTGCTGGACGAGCCCGTGGCCGGCATGACCGACGAAGAGACCGAGCGCACCGCCGAGCTCTTCCTCACGCTGGAAGGCCAGCACAGCCTGGTGGTGGTGGAGCACGACATGAAGTTCGTCGACCAGCTGACGCAGGGGCGCAAGAAGGTGACGGTGCTGCACGAAGGCAGTGTGCTGGCCGAGGGGCTGCTCAGCGACGTGCAGGCCAACGAGAAGGTCGTCGAGGTGTACCTTGGTCGATGACACCTGCCCCCAACCTCACTGCGTTCGGTACCCCCCGAGGGGGCCGCTCGCCGACGGCCCGGCAGAGCCGGATCCGTGGCTCCTGCTTGATCGTGAGGCCCGCCATGGCCGATGAGACCGTGCTCCAGGTCGAGGGCCTGAACCAGTACTACGGCGGCAGCCACATCCTGCGCAACCTCGGCTTCGAGGCGCGGTTGGGCGAGGTCACCGTCATCCTGGGCCGCAACGGCGTGGGCAAGACGACGCTGCTGAAAAGCCTGATGGGCGTGGTGCCCGTGAAGGCCGGTTCCGTGAAGCTGGCCGGTCACGACATCACCAAGGCGCCGAGCTACGAACGCGTGAAGCGCGGCATCGGCTACGTGCCGCAGGGCCGCGAGATCTTCGGCCGCCTGACGGTGGAAGAGAACCTGCGCATGGGCCTGGCGGTGAAGCCCGGTGGCACGGCGATACCGGCGGAGCTCTTCGAGCTGTTTCCCATCCTGAAGCAGTTCCTGCACCGCCGTGGCGGCGATCTTTCAGGCGGCCAGCAGCAGCAGCTGGCCATCGCCCGCGCGCTGGCCGCCGGCCCGCAGCTGCTGATGCTGGACGAGCCCACCGAAGGCATCCAGCCCAGCATCATCAAGGACATCGGCCGCGTCATCCGCATGCTGGCCGACCGCAAGACCATGGCCATCGTGCTGGTGGAGCAGTACTACGACTTCGCCGCCGAGCTGGCTGACCAGTACCTCGTGATGGAGCGCGGCGAGATCGTGCAGCGCGGCCGCGGCGCCGACATGGAAGCCGAGGGCGTGCGGCAGAAGATGTCGATCTGAGCCCGGGGGCGATAATCCGCTCGGTGAAGCCAGCCAGACCGCCGCTGGTGCAAGCAGGGAAACCTGGCACTGGAGGAAGGTCCGGACTGCATAGAGTGGCGTAGCAGTTAACGGCTGCCCGGCGCGAGCCGAGGATCAGAGCAACAGAGACGAGTCAGTCCGGGGTTCCGTGAGGGTGTTCTGCCGCAAGGCAGCCACCCAATCCGGAGCAAGGCTCCGGATTGGGTGAAACGGGCAATCTCTACGCGCAGCAACACCAAGTAGGCCAGCGTTGACGTGACTCGCGGAGCTGGCGGGTAGGTGGCACCGAGCCGAAGGGCGACCTTCGGCCCAGAGGAATGGCGGTCACGGCGGGGCTTCGCAAGAAGCGCTGCCGCACAGAATCCGGCCTATCGGCTGACTTCACACTTTTCACGCGGGCAGCGCCTGCAGCGGCCCGCCGCGGGTTCAGGCCGGCACCACCAGCGTGTGGCGCGCCATCCAGCGCAGGCTGTCGTCGGGCAGGGCGGGCGTCAGCGCCATCGTCAGGCCGGCGCGGTCGGCCTCGGCCAGGCGGCGCCAGAGGAAATCACCTGCATTGCCGGGGTCGCCGGCCACGAAGAGCTGCGAGGTCAGCGTGCCGAAGCTGGCATGGCGCAGCGTGAAGTGGATGTGCGGCGTGCGCCCGGGGTAGGGCACGGGCTTGATGGTGCGCAGCCGCGCCTGCCCCTGCGGGCTGCTGCGCGTGGCGCCGAAGCCCTGGAAATGCGGGTCGAAGCGGCCTTCTCGTTCGGGCACGCGCGGGTGGCGGTAGTGCGCCAGCGCATCGCACTGCCAGATCTCCAACTCGGCGTTGTCGATCAGCCGGCCTTGCGTGTCGGCCACCGTCAGCTCCAGCCCCAGGTGTTCACCGCGGGCCTGCAGCACCTCAGTGCCGCGGCGCACGCGCGAAAGGTCGGCGTCCTGGTCGGGCCAGCTCTCGCGCCAGCTGCGCGGCGGGTAGAAGGGCCCCTCGGTCATCGGCGCCAGCGCGCGGCGGCTGCTGGCCACGGCCGGCAGGGCCAGCAGCGCGGCGGTGCCCAGCACCAGGTTTCTGCGGATGAGCTTCATGCGCGGCATTGAAGCACCGAAGTTCGCACCCCACTAGACTTCAGGGTTTGCACCTATCCCCATGAACCCCGACGCCAAGACGCTGTGGCCCGGCCCGCGCTGGAGCCTGGCGCTGCTGCTGGCCTGCCTGGGCATGATCGGGCCCTTCTCGATCGACACCTACCTGCCGGCCTTCTCGGGCATTGCGGCCACGCTCGGCGCCACGCCGGTGCAGATGCAGCAGACGCTGTCCAGCTACCTGCTGGGCTTTGCGGTGATGAACCTCTTCCACGGCGCGCTGTCCGACAGCCTGGGCCGCCGCCCCGTGGTGCTGGCCGGGGTGGCGCTGTTCACCCTGGCTTCGCTGGGCTGCGCCTTGAGCGAAACCATCGGCCAGCTCGTGTTCTTCCGCGCGCTGCAGGGCATGAGCGCCGGTGCGGGCATGGTGGTGTCGCGCGCCATCATCCGCGACATGTTCCCGCCGGCCGACGCGCAGCGCGTGATGTCGCAGGTGACCATCTACTTCGGCATCGCCCCGGCCGTGGCGCCACTGATCGGCGGCTTCCTCTACGCCCACACCGACTGGCACGCCATCTTCTGGCTGCTGGTGCTGCTGGGCGCGGTGCTGTGGTTCAGCATGTGGCGCTGGCTGCCCGAGACCCTGCACGTGCAGGCGCGCCAGCCCATCGAGGTGCGCCACCTTCTGCGCGGCTACTGGCAGATGGCCAGGAGCCCGCGCTTCATGGCGCTGGTGCTGGCCAGTGGCATCCCGTTCAACGGCATGTTCCTCTACGTGCTGGCCGCGCCCGTGTTCCTGGGCGAACACCTGCAGCTCGGGCCGACGCAGTTCTTCTGGTTCTTCGTGCTCACCATCGGCGGCATCATGGGCGGGGCCTACCTTTCGGGCCGGCTGGCCGGGCGCATCAAGCCGCAGCACCAGATCCGCCACGGCCTGCTCATCATGCTGGTGGTGGCGGTGCTGAACGTCGTGCTGAACCTGCTGTTCACGCCGCACTGGGCCTGGGCGATGCTGCCGGTGGCGGTGTTTTCCTTCGGCTGGTCGCTGATGGTGCCGGTGGTGACGCTGCTGACGCTGGACCAGGTGCCCGAACGCCGCGGCATGGCTTCTTCGGTGCAGTCTTGCATCGGCAGCCTGGCCAATGCGGCGGTGGCGGGCATCGTCGTGCCGCTGGTGATGCACTCCCCAGTGGCGCTGGCGCTCACCTCGCTGGCCTTCCTGGGCGTGGGCGTGCTGGCCTGGGTGTGGGTGAAGCCTCGGCTGGCGCCTTCAAGTAGCTGAAGCAGGCTGAAAACAACGAACCCGGCCGAGGCCGGGTTCGCTGCAGGAGCGAAGGGTTTCAGGCCGGCATGCGGCGCCGCACCAGCCCACCCACGGCCGCCAGGCCCAGACCGAACATCAGCCAGGTGCCGGGCTCGGGGATGACGGACACCGTGATGCCTTGCGTCTGCGCCGGGATGTCGAGCAGGGCGGAATCGAGCAGCACCACATCGGCCAGCTGAAGCACGCTGCTGCCCACGGACGTGGCGTTGAAGTTCAGGCTGGCCAGCACGCCGTTGCCGTTGACACCCGGCAGCACGCCCAGCAGCGAACCCACGGTGAGATTCACCCGGCCCAGGGTGTTGTTCACGCTGCCGGGCACGAAGAAGGTGGTGCCACCCGCGCCAAGGAACGCGCCTTCTGTGGGCGCGCTGGCCTGCAGCACGGCCGGGTTGAAGAGCAAGGAGAACTGGTAGGCGTAGAGATCGATGGCACCGCTGATGAGCACGTTGACCTGCACATTGCCGCCAGGCACCACCGGGTTCGGGCTCGCGGCCAGCGACACCACCGGCACGGCCTGCGCCGTACCGGCGCCAAGGACACCCAGAACGCCCAGAACCGCCGCTGCGACGGCCTGCCTGCAAAACTGCCCGTGCTTCATCTTGTATGGCTCCATGGTGGATAAGGGCGCGCGCGCCACGCTGGGTGCTGCCCCTGGCTGTTGCGATGGTGTCATCTTCGGCTGCGGCTGCGGCAGCCGCCGTGCCGCCACCCCCCGCATTCAAGGGAGGGGCCTGACGCGCACCTAACGCTTATCAGGTACGAAGCGCAGTAGAGCCTGTTGGGCCGCCACCGCGTCCAGCAACTGCTGCAGCGCGGCCGGGCCGGCCTCTTCTCGGCGGAACACCGCGTGCTGCTGCGCGCCCCGCACGGCCGCCAGCGTCGCCCAGCTGCCATCCTGCAGGCCCGCCTCCTGGTAGCTGGGCGCCATCTCGAAGAAGCCGCTGGCCAGCAGCTGGCGCGCCAGTTCGTCGAAGGCCGGCTGCGGCAGGCTGGCGCGCGCCACGCTGTCGGCCTGGCCCAGCTTGGCATTGCCGGTGGTGCTGAGCACGGCCGTGCCATCACGCCGCAGCTCCAGCCGCGTGGTGCCGGGGCAGCCGAAGCAGCTGCGCTCCAGCGTGATCAGGCTGATGTCGTGCGCCGGGCGCCCAGGCGCTGCAGCGCCCGTCACGGTCGCGGGCGCTTGTGCGCAGGCCGGCAGCAAGAGCGCGGCGCCCAGGGCAGCCAGCCACTGCCGACACCCCCGCCAAGGACGGACTTTGCAGCCCCTGAATGAGGGGGTGAAAACGGGCATGGGGCTCTCCGAAGACTGACCACGTTCATAGCAGAACCTCCACAATTTGTGCGGCTGTCTGCGCGCCGGCTCCAGCATTACCCTGATATGTGATGGTGCCTGCTGCAGCGCATGATTCTTGCCTATGCAAGGTCATGAAGGCCTGAGGTCCCTGCGGTTTGCCATTTCCGCCGGGGCTCGATGGCCGTCTCGTTGTTCACCCGCCCCGCCCGCCTCGGCCCTCCGACGGCAGACGTCAGGCTTCGAAGAGGATCCTCGATGAAGATGTTCCGTCCGTCCCCCCTGCCGCAGCTGTCGCGCGGCACTCTGGCCGCGGCCGCCGTGCTGTCCGCTGTGCTGACCGGTGTGGCCTTGTGGCCCGCCGAAGCTCAAGCGCAGGCGCGTGCGGTTGCCGGCAGTGCGAACGCCCGTGTGGCCCCGGCGGCGGTGGATGCCGCCCGCCACCCCACGCGTGCCTTCTGGCAAGACCAGCGCGGCGCGCCGGCGGCGCGGTCGGCGGCGGGGGCCGAGCCCTCGGTGCGTGCCGCGCGCGTGCGCGCCGTCACGCTGGACAAGCTCAGCCTGGCCGGCCTGCTGCAGGCCGCACCGGCCGAGCGCAGCAGCGCCGCCCGCCTGAGCCCGGTGGTGATGGTGCTGCCTGACCCCGCTGGTGGCTACCAGCGCTTCTCGGTGGTTGATTCCCCCATCATGGAACCCGGCCTGGCCGCACGCCACCCCGGCATCAAGACCTACGCCGGCCGCGGCATCGACGACCCCACCGCCTCGCTGCGCATGAGCGTCACGCCGCTGGGCGTGCAGGCCTCGGTGCGCGCGGCCAAGGGCTCGTGGTACGTGGAACCCTACTACCAGCTCGACCAGAGCCTCTACGCCAGCTACTACCGCGCCGACGTGCCGCGCCGCGTCACCAGCTTCAGCGAAGGCCTGATGCGCCAGGCGCAGGTGTCGCTCTCGCGCGGGCGCTACCACGCCGCCAACGAGGTGCTGGTGGAAGGCCTGGGCTTCGTGCCCAACGGCGCCGTCACCATCACCGTGCGCCAGGGCGGCCAGGCCGTGGTGCGCCAGACCCTCTACGCCACCGCCAGCGAAGACGGCACCCTCAGCGCCAGCTTCAAGGCCGAGCCCTACCGTGGCCTGGGCAGCTACGAAGTGACCGTGAGCGACGGCCGCAGCAGCGCCACCACCACCTACGAGGTGGTGGCCGACAGCGCACCGCTGATGGCCTCGGTGGGCAACCAGCTGCGCACCTACCGCCTGGCCCTGTTGACCGACCCCGCCTATGCCAACTTCTTCGGCGTGGCCAACGTCACCGCGGCCAAGGTTCAGCTGATGAACCGCGTCAACCAGGTCTATGAAGACGAGCTCTCGGTGCGCATGGTGCTGGTGGCCAACAACGACCTGCTGAACCTGAATACCGCAGCGCAGTTCTCGCAGCCCAACGGCCCTTGCGGCGGCACGGCCTGCTACCCCACGGCCTCGGTCACCTGCTCGGGCACCACGCTGACGCGCACGCGCACGGTCATCGGCCTGCTCATCGGTGCCAGCAACTTCGACGTCGGCCACATCGCCGTGGGCGCTGGCGGCGGCGGCATTGCCAGCCTGGGCGTGGTGGGCCTGGCCGGCAAGGCCCAGGGCTGCACCGGGCTGCCCTCGCCCGATGGCGACGTGTTCGCCATCGACTACGTGGCCCACGAACTCGGCCACCAGTTCGCCGGCAACCACACCTTCAACGGCGTGGTGGGCAGCTGCTCGGGCGGCAACCGCAGTGCCAACAACTCGGTGGAACCGGGCAGCGGCACCTCGGTGATGGCCTACGCCGGCATCTGCGGCGCCGACAACACCCAGAGCAACAGCGACCCGTATTTCTCGCAGCGCAGCTTCGACGAGATCACCACGCACATCAACGCCGCCGAAGTGAACCTCACCGAGGTGCAGCAGGCCGCGCTGACGGCCTTCACCACCAACGGCCAGCAGTTCGTGCTGCGCTACAACGGCGCCGATTCGGCACCCATCGTGCGTGGCACCAACTTCACCACGGCCGGCATCCAGGCGGCGGTGCAGGGCATTGCCGGGTGGCCGGCGGGGGGCACGGTGAGCATCTCCTCGCTCACCGATACCGGCTTCACCATCGGCTTTGGCGGCGCCCTGGCGGGCCAGAACGCGGCCGAGCTGCAACTGGTGAACTGCACCGGCGGCTGCACGGGTTTCATCGGCGAGATCACCAAGGGCGGCATCAGCACCCGCGGCGGTCTGGCCACGGCCACCGGCAACACCGCGCCTGCGGTGGTGACGCCTGCAGCCTTCACCATCCCGCTGCGCACGCCTTTCGCGCTGACCGGCAGCGGCACCGATGCCGAAGGCGACGCCCTCACCTACATGTGGGAACAGACCGACCGCGGCGGCGCGGCGGGCACCGCCCTCACGAACAACACCAAGGTCGACGGCCCGCTGTTCCGCCAGTTCGGCACGCGTGCGGTGTTCAACGCGAACATCTACGCACCGCCGGGCCAGAACCAGACCACCGGCAACCCGACGCGCGTGTTCCCTGACCTCCCGCAGATCCTCATCAACAACACCAACGCGGAAACCGGCAGCTGCCCTGCCGTCGTCGGCACCCCCACCGCGGCGCAGATCGACTGCTACTCGGAGTTCCTGCCCAACGCCAGCTACGCGGGCTTTGCGGGTGTGAACGCGAGCCCGGCGCGTCTGAACTTCCGCCTCACGGTGCGCGACGGCCGTGGTGGCGTGAACAGCGGCAACACCGTGCTGACGCTGGCCCCGGGCACCGGCCCCTTCCTGGTGACGGCGCCCAACACCGCCACCACGCTGGAGGCCGGTTCGCCGGTGACGGTGACCTGGGACGTGGCCGGCACGAACGCCGCGCCGATCGGCACGACGCAGGTGAGGATCAGCATGTCCGGCGACGGCGGCCTGACCTATCCCTTCGTGATGGCCGCCGCCACGCCCAACGACGGCAGCCAGGTGGTGACGGTGCCGCTGATCAACTCGACCACGGCGCGCATCAAGGTCGAGGCGGTGGACAACGTGTTCTTCGACGTCTCCAACGCCGACCTGACGGTGGTGCTGCGCGCCGACCTCACCGGCGACGGACAGGTGGGCTGTGCCGACCTGGCGGTGGTGCGCGGCCTGCTGGGCCTGCGTGTGGGCGACCCGGGCTTCGACCCCCGCGCCGACTTCAACGCCGATGGCGTGATCGACGTGCGCGACTTGGCCTACGTGACGCTGCGCGTCACGATCGGTGTGCGCTGCCCCGCATGAGGGCGAGGGCCCGCAGCCAGCCGCCTGAGCGCCGGGAGCGCCCACGCTGAGGCGCTGGCAGCCGAAGCAGGGCGGGCGGCTCAGGCCGCCTGAGGCCCGCCGGCGCTGAGAGACCCCTGTTCCGCAAGGCGGACAGGGGTTTTTTCTTGCTCGGCCTGCGCTGGCGGGGCCTGGCTCGGCGGGGGGCAGGCATCAAGTTCGGGGCAGTGGCGGCCGATATTCCACCGAGGAGCCCGCTTCATGACCCAACCACCCACCCTGCCGCGCCTGCTTCGCCTGCGGTATGCCGGCCGCGCCCGCGCCCCGGCGAAGGCCGCGATGGCTTGCCTGGCGCTGCTGCTGGTCCTGCCTGCCCTGGCCAGCGAGCCGGCGCCGAGCCCGACCCCCGCAGACCCGCTGGACCTGCTGCGCCAGCGCCTGGCCGACCGCCTGTCCACGGTGCCGGCCTCGGCCGGTGGCGGGCCCTTCGATGTGCGCATCAGCACACGCAGCACCTTGCCAGCGGCCGGGCCGGCGCGTCCCGGCACGCGCCCTGCCGGCAGCAGCCGCCCGTCGCGCGTGACCCAGGGCCCCGGTTCCGGGGCCGTGCGCTGGGGCTACGAAGGCGAGGTCGGGCCCATGGCCTGGGGCAGCCTGAAGCCCGAATACGCGCTGTGCAAGAGCGGTGAACGCCAGAGCCCCATCGACATCCGCGGTGGCCTGGCGGTGGACCTCGACCCCGTGCGCTTCGATTACCAGCCCACGCAGTTCGCGGTGCTCGACAACGGGCACACCGTGCAAGTGAACGTGGTGCCAGGCAACAGCATCGAGGTCAGCGGGCGCCGCTTCGAACTGCAGCAGTTCCATTTCCACCGGCCTTCGGAAGAGCGCATCGACGGCCGGCAGTTCGAGATGTCGCTGCACCTCGTGCACCGCGACGCGCAGGGCCGCCTGGCCGTGGTGGCGCTGCTGTTCGACGAAGGCCCACCCCATGCCGTGGTGCAGGAGGTGTGGAACAACCTGCCGCTCGAACGTGGTGAAGCCCTGCAGGCGCGTGAACCGCTGGACCTGGGGGCCCTGCTGCCCAACGACCGCCGCTACTACACCTACATGGGCTCGCTGACCACGCCACCTTGTTCGGAAGGCGTGCAGTGGATCGTGATGCGCGCGCCGCAGTCGCTGGCGGCCGAGCAGATCAACCTCTTCTCGCGCATCTACCCGATGAATGCGCGCCCGGTGCAGGCGGCGGCGGGGCGGCGCATCCTGCAGTCCGAGTGAGCCGGCTGCGCCGTCAGGGCGCGCCCGCGTCGGGCGGGCGGCGGCGGGCCAGCAGCAGCGGCCACAGCCAGAGGCTGGCGAACCACAGCCCCACGCGGCCGGGCGACAGCGGGCGCTTTTCGTGCTGCGCCACCTTGGCGAACAGCACGCCGGCGCCCACCACCACGTAGAGCAGCAGCGCGCTGTAGAAGGCCACGCGCGCGCCGTAGGTGCCGGCCACCACATCGCCCAGCAGGCTGCCCAGCAGCGCCGCCACCAGCACGGCCAGCACCAGGGCCAGCGCCACGCCGGCCAGCGCGTGGCGCAGTTTCCACAAGGGGTCTTCGTAGGACATGGGCGGGGCCGTGCTGGAGCAAAGGCGCTGATTGTTCCCGAGCCCGGCTGAGCCTTGCCCGGCGTGCGGCTGCGGCCCGCGCATCCGGCCAGGGCGGTTTGGCGTACAACCTCGCACCGCGACGACTCCTTCTGTGCCCGATGCCCTCGACCTGTTTCCACCCGCTGGCCCGTGCCGCACGCGCCCTCGGGGCTGCGGCCACTGGCGCCACGCTGGCGCTGCCCGCAGCGGCCAACCACGGCGGCCCCGTCACCGGCGCGCCGCAGACCATCATCATCCGCGGCGGCCACTACGACAACGCCGTGGGCACGCAAGACGCCGCCTCGGCCGGCACCATCCGCCGCGAGCTGCTTCAAAGCCGGCCGGCGCAGCGCCCCGGGGAGGTGCTGGAGTTCGTGCCCGGCGTCATCGTCACGCAGCATTCGGGCGACGGCAAGGCCAACCAGTACTTCCTGCGCGGCTTCAACCTCGACCACGGCACCGACTTCGCCACCCGCATCAACGGCATGCCGGTGAACATGCCCACGCACGGCCATGGCCAGGGCTACAGCGACATGAACTTCCTGCTGCCCGAACTGGTGGACCGCGTGGAATACCGCAAGGGCCCCTACTTCGCGACCGTGGGCGACTTCGCTGCCGCCGGCTCGGCCGACATCCAGTACGTGAACAGCGTGGCCGCGCCCTTCGCGCAGGTGACGCTGGGCGAAAACGGCTACCGCCGCGGCGTGGCGGGGGGCTCGGGCCTGGTGGCGCCGGGCGTCACCGCGCTGGGCGCGCTGGAGCTGATGAACACCGACGGCCCCTGGACCGTGCCCGAGCGCGTGCGCAAGCTCAACGGCGTGTTCACGCTCAGCGGCGGCACGCGGGCGCAGGGCTGGCATGTCTCGGCCCAGGCCTACCGCTCGCGCTGGACGGCCACCGACCAGGTGCCGCAGCGCCTGATCGACGCCGGCAGCTTCAACGGCCGGCCTTTCGGTCGCTTCGACAGCCTGGACCCCACCACCGGCGGCGAAAGCCACCGCACCAGCCTCTCGGGCGACTGGCACACCGATGGCGCAGCCGGCCGCACGCAGGTTGCGGGCTACCTCATCCGCTACGACCTCGACCTCAATTCCAACTTCACCTATGCGCTGGAGCGCCCGGCCGACGGCGACCAGTTCAAGCAGACCGACCGCCGCACCGTTGCCGGCCTGGACGCCGAGCACACCGTCAGCCACGACGTGGGCAGCTTCCCCGCGCGTACCGTGGCCGGCGTGCAGCTGCGCCACGACCGCATCCGCGTGGGCCTGTACGACAGCGTGGCGCGGCGCATCACGAACACCGTGCGTGAAGACCAGGTGCGCCAGACGCAGCTGGGCCTGTTTGCGCAGACGGCGCTGGAATTCACGCCCGAGTGGCGCGCCGTGCTGGGCCTGCGCGCCGACCGCCTGCAGGCGCGCGTGAACGCGCTCACGCTGCCGGCCAACGGCGGCAGTGCCAGCGACACGCAGCTTTCGCCCAAGCTCACGCTGGTGTGGGCGGCCACGCCCAAGACCGAGCTCTTCTTCAACACCGGCCGCGGCTTCCACAGCAACGACGCGCGCGGCATGACGGCGCGCGTCGACCCCAAGAGCGGCGACCCCGTCGACCCCGTGCCCGCGCTGGTGCCGCTGACGGGCGCCGAGATCGGCCTGCGCACCGAGGCCATCGCCGGGCTGCAGAGTTCGGTGTCGCTGTGGAGCCTGCGTTCGGCCAGCGAGCTGGTCTACATCGGCGACGCCGGGGCCACCGAAGCCAGCCTGGGCAGCCGCCGCCGCGGCATCGAGTTCAGCAACCGCTGGCAGCCGGTGCCGTGGTTCCTGTTCGATGCCGACCTGGCCTTCAGCCACGCGCGCCTGAACGATGGCAGCCGCATCCCCAACGCCATCGACCGCGTGGCCAGCGTGGCTGGCACCGTGAAAGACCTGCAGGGATGGACCGCCAGCCTGCAATGGCGCTACCTGGGCCCCGGCGCGCTGGCCGAAGACAACAGCGTGCGCGCCTTCCCTTCGTCCACCTTCAACCTTCGCGTTACCAAGGCCCTGGGCATGGTGTTCGGCAGCCGCGCCAGCGTCACGCTGGACGTCTTCAACCTCTTCGACCGGAAGGTGAACGACATCCAGTACTTCTACGAATCGCAGCTGCCCGGCGAAGCCGCCCCGGTGGCCGACCGCCATGTGCACCCGGCCGAACCCCGCAACCTGCGGCTGACGCTGCAGGCCAGCTTCTGATGGGCGCCGGCAAGCTCAACCGGCCCCGGGGCGCAACCCGGGCTGTGGCGCTGGCCACGCTGCTGCTGTGCGGCACCGCCCCGGCCTGGGCCCACGACAGCTGGTTCGCCCCGCTGCCGCGCACCGACCGCGGCGAGGCCGTGTTCGCCTTCGGCACGGGCAACCAGTTTCCGGTGCAGGAAGTGACCATCCCGCTGACGCAACTGCAGCGCAGCGGTTGCCAGGGCCCGGGGCAGCGCGTGGCGCCCATGCGCTGGGTGGCCGACCGGCCGGTGGCCCTGGTGCTGCGCTCGGCGCGCCCGGTGCCCGCCACGGCGGCGCTGACTTGCTGGGCACAGCTGCACCCCATTCCTATCGAGATCGACGACGCCACGGTCGAGGTCTATCTGAACGAGATCAGCGCCTTGCCCGCCGTGCGTGAGCGCTGGGCGGCACTGCGCGCGCGGGGCGTGCGCTTCCAGGAAACCTACACCAAGGTGGCGCGCGTGGAGCTGAACGCGCTGGAGCCCGGCGCTGCCGCCGCCGCCCCTTCCAGCGGTGGCCCAGAAGCCGTGCCCGGCCTGGCGCTGGACCTGCGCGTGGAAAGCCCGTTGCCGCTGCGCGCCGGCGACACGCTGCGCGCCCAGCTGCTGCGTGACGGCCAACCCCTGGCAGGCCTGCCGCTGGAACTGCGCAGCGACCTCAGCCCGCTGGGCATCTGGCGGCAGACCGATGCCGAAGGCCGCATCAGCGTGCCCGTGCCGCTGGCGGCGAACTGGCTGCTGCGCGGCGTGGACCTGCGTCCCGCCGAAGGCCGCCCCGACGCCTGGGACAGCCGCTTCATCACCCTGGCCTTCGAGGCCTTGCCCCGACGCTGAAACCCCCCGCGGCGGCAGATCTCCCCCCGATGTGCGGGGTGACCGTTCGGTGTGAACTTCTTCACCATCGGTCAGCGCATGTGCGCCTTCAACCCTTCAGAACGGATGCCGTCATGAGATTTGCCCACTTCGCTTTCTCCGCCCTGGCGCTGGCTGCTTCGGCGGCTGCTTCCGCCCAGACCACCACCTACGTGAGCCCGGCGGCCTTCTTCGCCAACGTGGCGCCCGGCTCCTACACCGAGGGCTTCGCCGACCCCTTCTTCAGCGGAGACCCTTCGGCCAGCTTCTCGGGGGGCCTGTTTTCGTACACCGTGTCTGCGCCGGGCGGCCTGTACGGCAACGGCGTGTTGATCGGCACCAACCTGCCGACCGAGGCCCTGACCATCACCTTCACGGGCGCGCCCGTCACGGCGCTGGGGGGCAACTTCTGGGCCACGAACATCTCCGACGTGTTCCAGCCCGTGCCGGTCACGCTGACGCTCAGCAACGGGACTGTGACCACCTTCACCCCGGCCAGCGAAACCGTGGGCAGCTTCCGTGGCTTCACGACGGCGGTGCCGATTCTTTCCCTGCAGATCACCTCGACCACCGGTGTCTACGCCGGCATGGACAACTTCACCGTCGGCAGCGTCGTCCCGGAACCCGGCACTTGGCTGCTGATGGGCCTGGGCCTGGGCGCCTTGCTGCTGCGCCAGTCGCGCCGCGCGGCATCCGTCTGATTCACCCCGTCTGATCCACCCCGCCTGCCGCGCCGCGCTGGCGCGGCACCCAGCGCTCACTCTCCGAGGCCCGGGCCAGACCCGGGCCTTGTCGTTTCTGCTGCGCCTTCAGGCGCCTGACCGGCGGCTCGGGCGGGGCTCCTGTCCCGCCCGCGCTGCGCCGCTCTCGACCTTAGAAACGACTTTCAGTGAGCGCGCCAAGTCATTCATTCACAAAGGTTTTCTCTGCAGACCTGGTGCAAAAACGCCTTGTAAGTTGTTGATTTGATTGATTTTTCTGCCGCGCGGCATTGACCCTGGCATCCCAGCTCAGTTAAAGTGGAGTTTGGTGGTGTTTAGTGGGGAAAAGTGTCAGTCATGGTTTTTCGCGGCGGTCCGGTACTGACGTTGGACGGGAAGGGTCGCCTCGGCGTGCCCACCCGCTGGCGTGAGGTGCTGATGGCCACCGTGCAGGGCCAGATGGTCGTGGCCAAGAACCCCGACGGCTGCCTGTCGCTGTACCCGCTGCCGGTGTGGGAGAACTTCGAGAACAGCGTGCTGTCTCTGGCCACCGAGAACGACGCCTGGCGTCGCTTCTTCATCGGCAGCGCCACCGAGGTCGAGCTCGACGGCGCCGGCCGCGTGCTGATTCCGCCCGAGCTGCGCGACTGGGCGGGGCTGGTGGAAAAGGTGAAGTTCATGGGCGTGGGCTCGCATTTTGAGCTCTGGGACAGCGCCCGTCACGACGCCCGCGAAGCCGAGGCGCTGGCGCTGGGCCGCCCCGAAGCGCTGCGCAACCTGGTCATTCGGTGAACACCGCCCCCGCATGGCGCCACACCACCGTGTTGTTGACCGAGGCCGTGCAGGCCCTCGTGACGCAACCGGACGGTGTCTACGTCGACGGCACCTTCGGCCGTGGCGGGCACAGCCGCGCGGTGCTGGCTTTGCTGGGGCCGGCCGGCCGCCTGCTGGCCTTCGACAAAGACCCCGAGGCCATCGCCGCGGCGCAAGACATTGCCGACCCGCGCTTTGCCATCTGCCACGCCAGCTTCGACCGCATGGCCGAAGAGCTGGCGGCGCGCGGCATCACGCAGGTGCAGGGCGTGCTGCTCGACCTGGGCATCAGCTCGCCGCAGATCGACAACGGCGAACGCGGCTTCAGCTTTCGGTTTGACGCCCCGCTGGACATGCGCATGGACACCACGCGCGGCGAGACGGCGGCTGAATTCCTGGCACGGGCCGACGTGCGTGAAATCACGGAGGTGATACGTGACTATGGCGAAGAACGGTTTGCTTCTCCGATTGCAAAGGCGCTTGTCGCTCGCCGCGAAAGCGGCCATCCCGTCTTGCGCACCAGCGAGCTTTCCGCGCTCGTGGCTCGCACCGTCAAGACCCGCGAGCAAGGCCAGGACCCTGCAACGCGCACGTTTCAAGCTCTACGGATTCACGTCAACGCCGAGCTTGAGGCGCTGCAACAAGGCCTGAAGGCGGCGCTGGCGCTGCTGGCGCCGGGCGGGCGGCTCGTGGTCATCAGCTTCCATTCGCTGGAAGACCGCATCGTGAAGACCTTCATCGCCAGTGAAAGCCGCGAGGTGGTGGACCGCCGCGCGCCTTTCGCCCCGGCCAAGGCCATGCGCCTGAACGCCCTGGCGCGTGTGAAGCCTTCGGCCGAAGAGGTGCGAGCCAACCCGCGCGCGCGCTCGGCGGTGATGCGCGTGGCCGAGCGCAGCCTGGCGGCCTGAAGCGGCAGAGACCGGCGCACCGCCCATGAAGCTGAACTTGCTGCTCATACCCGTGCTGGTGCTGGCCTTGCTGGCCAGCTGCCTGCTGCTGGTGAAGACCAGCTATGAATCGCGCCAGGTCTTCGCGCAGCTCGACGCCGCGCGGGCCGAGCAGCGCCAGCTGGATGCCGAGTTCCGCCGCCTGGATGCCGAGGCCCAGGCCCAGGGTACGCACCTGCGCGTGGAACGCACGGCGCGTGAAAAGCTGCAGATGCGCACCGCCACCCCGGCCGTCACGGCTTATGTGGTGGATGCCCAGGCTTCGGGCGCTGCCCCGGCCGCCGGGGCCCGCGCGACAGGGAGCGTGCGATGAACGCCCCCAACAGCGTGCGCAGCGTCAACTACGCCACCAGCCCCCTGCTGGCCAGCAAGACGCCGCCCTGGCGTTCGCGCTTCGTCGTGCTGCTGGTCGGCGTGGCCTTCCTGGTGCTGCTGGGGCGTGCCGTCTACCTGCAGATCATCGCGACCGATTTCTACCAGGCCGAAGGCGAGAAGCGCTTCGTGCACAAGCAGCCGCTGCCGGCCAGCCGCGGGCGCATCCTCGACCGCAACGGCCTCGTGCTGGCCACCAGCGTGGCCCTGCCTTCCGTGCAGGTGGAGACGCGCAGCTTCAACGCCGACGTGGCCCAGCGCAAGCTGCTGGCGCAGAAGCTGCGCATGCCCCTGGCCGAGTTCAATGACCGCCTGGAAGCCGGCGGCACCGTGGTGCTGCGCCGGCACCTGGAAGAAGCCGTCTGGCAGGACATCAAGACCCTGGGCCTGCGCGGCGTGCAGGAAGTGCGCGAGTACCAGCGCCGCTACCCCGAAGGCGAGGCCGCCGCGCACGTGGTGGGCTTCACCAACATCGACGGCAAGGGGCAGGAAGGCATCGAGCTCGGCTTCCAGAAAGAGCTGGTGGGCCGGGCCGGCCAGCGCCAGGTGGTGCGCGACCGCCTGGGCCGCGTGGTCGAAGACATCGGCGACGCCGCGCTGCCGGTGCATGGCCGCGACATCACGCTCAGCATCGACAGCAAGGTGCAGTTCTTCGCCTACCAGCGCGTGCGCGACGCCGTGCTCGAACACAAGGCCAAGGCCGGCAGCGTGGTGGTGCTCGATGTGCAAACGGGCGAGGTGCTGGCCCTGGCCAACTACCCCAGCTACGACCCCGCCAACCGCCGCAACCTCAGCGGCGCGCAGCTGCGCAACCGCGCGCTCACCGACATCTTCGAGCCCGGCTCGACGATGAAGCCCTTCGTCGCTGCGCTGGCGCTGGAGACGGGCCGCGTCACGCCCGCCACGCCCATCAACACCGCGCCGGGCCGCATCACCATCACCGGCAGCACCATCAACGACGCCCACCCGCACGGCGTGCTGACGGTGGCCGAGGTCATCCAGAAAAGCAGCAACGTGGGCACCGTGAAGCTGGCGCTGGCGATGCCGGCGCGCGAGCTGTGGGAAACCTACACCGCCATCGGCCTGGGCCAGAAGCCGCGCATCGATTTCCCCGGCGCCGTGACCGGCCGCCTGCGCCCCTACAAGACCTGGCGCCCCATCGAACACGCCACCATGAGCTACGGCTACGGCCTCTCGGCCAGCCTTTTCCAGCTGGCGCGCGCCTACACCGTGTTCGCGCGCGATGGCGAGCTGATTCCGGTGACCATCCAGCACCAGCCCGTGGAAGAAGGTGCCGCCGTGGTGCCCGTGGCCGGCCAGCGCGTGATGAGTGCGAGGACGGCGCAGCAGGTGCGCGAGATGCTGCAGATGGCCACCGGCCCCGGCGGCACGGGCACGCTGGCGCAGGCCATCGGCTATTCGGTGGGCGGCAAGAGTGGCACCGCGCGCAAGCAGGAAGGCAAGGGCTACGGCAACAAGTACCGCGCCTGGTTCGTGGGGCTGGCGCCGGTGGCCAACCCGCGCATCGTGGTGGCGGTGATGGTGGACGAGCCCGGCAAGGGCGTCTTCTACGGCGGCCAGGTGGCCGCGCCGGTGTTCAGCCAGGTGGTGCAGCAGACGCTGCGCATGATGAACGTGGCGCCCGACATCGACGTGAAGGCGCAGATCAGCACCAAGCCCGTGGCCGGCGAGACCGAGAGCTTCTGACCGTGGCCACGCTGCTGCACACCCCCCAAGACGCCGCCGCCTGGCTGGCCGCGCGCGTGGCGCTGCAGGCCGGCAGCCGGCTGCGCTGCGACAGCCGCCAGCTGCAGCCGGGTGATGCCTTCATCGCCTGGCCCGGCCAGGCGACCGACGGCCGGCGTTTCGTGCCCGCCGCGCTGGCGGCCGGCGCTGCGGCCTGCCTGGTGGAAGCGCAAGGCGCCGAGGCCTTTGCCTTCGACGACGAACGCATTGCCGCGCTGCCTGACCTGAAGGCGGCCACGGGCGCCATCGCCGACCTCTGCCTCGCCCAGCCCAGCGCCGTGCTGGACGTGGTGGCCACCACCGGCACGAACGGCAAGACCAGCACCGCCTGGTGGACGGCGCAGGCGCTCACGCGGCTGGGCCGGCGCTGCGGCGTCATCGGCACGCTGGGCATCGGCGAGCCGCCGCAGGCCGGCCCGGGTGCAGGGCCCGAGGCCGGCAGCGTGGCCGCCACCGGCCTGACCACGCCCGACCCCGTGACGCTGCACCAGGCCTTCCGCGGCTTCGTCGACCTGGGCTTTGCCGCCTGCGCGCTCGAAGCTTCCAGCATCGGCCTGGTCGAGCAACGCCTGAATGCGGCGCGCATCGACGTGGCGCTGTTCACCAACCTCACGCGCGACCATCTTGATTACCACGGCAGCATGGCCGCCTATGGCGCTGCCAAGCGCCAGCTCTTCGGCTGGCCGGGGCTGCGCGCGGCGGTGCTGAACATCGACGACGCCACCGGCGCGCAGTGGGCGCAAGAGCTGCAGGGCGGCACGCTCGACGTGTGGACGGTCTCGCTGCACGGCCCCGCCCGGCTGCAGGCGCAAGACCTGCACTACGAAGCCCAGGGCCTGGCCTTCACGGTGCACGAGGGCAGCGCGCAGGCCCTGGTGCGCAGCACCCTGGTGGGCGAGTTCAATGCCAGCAACCTGCTGGTGGTGCTGGGCGGCTTGCGTGCCCTGGGCGTGCCGCTGACCGATGCCGCGGCCGTGGCCGCGCAGCTCACGCCCGTGCCCGGCCGTCTGCAGCGCGTGCCGGCCGAGCCGGCGCCGCACGAAGCCGGCCCGGGTGTGGAAGTGGTGGTGGACTACGCCCACACCCCCGACGCCCTCGCCCAGGTGCTGCGCGCGCTGCGCCCGCTGGCCAGCGCCCGCCATGGCCGGCTGTGGTGCGTTTTCGGCTGCGGCGGCAACCGTGACGCCACCAAGCGCCCGCTGATGGGCGGCATTGCCGCCGCGGCGGCCGACCGCGTGGTGGTGACCAGCGACAACCCGCGCGACGAAGACCCGCAGGCCATCCTGGCGCAGGTGGTGGCCGGCATCGATGCCGCAAGCCGCGACGAAGTGGCCGTCATCGAAGACCGCCGTGCCGCCATCGCCCACGCCGTGCAAGGCGCTGCACCGGGCGACGTGGTGCTGCTCGCCGGCAAGGGGCACGAGGACTACCAGGAGGTGGCCGGCGTCAGGCGCCCTTTCTCCGACCTTCAGGAAGCCCGCGCCGCGCTGCGCGCCCGTACGTCAGGGATGGTGCCCGGGGTGGCGCGAGGGGTGGTGGCATGACGGCCCCGCTGATGACGCTGGCCCAGGCCCAGGCGCTGTTGCCGGGCAGCGTGCTCCTGGGCGATGGGCAGCGGGCCTTCACCCGCGTGCACAGCGACACCCGCAGCACCCAGCCCGGCGACCTGTTCGTGGCGCTGCGCGGTGAACGTTTCGACGGCCACGACCACCTGGCCGCCGCGCGTGCCGCCGGTGCCGTGGCTGCGCTGGCCGAGCACGGCGTGGCCGAAGCCGGCCTCGCCGGCCTGCAGGTGCCCGACACCCTGGCCGCGCTGCAGCAGCTGGCGCGCGGCTGGCGCGCGCAACATGCGCTGCCCGTGGTGGCCGTGACGGGCAGCAACGGCAAGACCACCGTCACGCAGATGGTGGCGGCGATGATGCGCAGCGCCCACGGCGAAGCCGCGCTGGCCACCGCCGGTAACCTGAACAACCACATCGGCGTGCCGCTGACGCTGCTGCACCTGCGGAACAGCCACCGCGCCGCAGTGGTGGAGCTGGGCATGAACCACCCGGGCGAGATCGCGCTGCTGGCCGCGCTGGCGCAGCCCACGGTGGCGCTGGTGAACAACGCGCAGCGCGAGCACCAGGAATTCATGGCCACGGTGGAAGCGGTGGCGCGCGAGAACGGCAGCGTCATCGCCGCGCTGCCGGCCGAGGGCACGGTGGTCATCCCCGCCGACGATGCCTATACGCCGCTGTGGCGCGAGATGGCCGCAGCCACGGGCCGGCGCCGCGTCATCACCTTCGGCCTTCAAGCAGGCGTGGGGCCCGCGTCCGATCCCTCCCATCACGTGTGGGCGCGCGCCACCTGGCAGGCGGGCAGCGGCGTGGCTGGCGAATGGCACCTGCAGCTGCACACGCCCGTGGGCGGTGCCGACACCACGCTGGCCCTGGCCGGCCGCCACAACGTGGCCAACGCGGCGGCTGCCACGGCTTGCGCGCTGGCTGCGGGCCTGCCGCTGGCGGCGGTGGCGCGCGGGCTGGCGGGTTTCCAGGCCGTGGGCGGGCGCTCGCAGCTGCTGCGCCTGGCCCTGGGCGGGCAGGCCGTCACGCTGGTCAACGACAGCTACAACGCCAACCCCGATTCGGTGCTGGCCGCCATCCGCGTGCTGGCCGAACTGCCCGGCCCGCGCTGGCTGGTGCTGGGCGACATGGGCGAGGTGGGCGAAGAAGGCCCGCGCTTCCACGCCGAGGTGGGTGCCGCGGCACGCGCCGCCGGCATCGAGTTTTTCTGGGCTGCCGGCAGCGCCTGCGCGCATGCCGGGGCTGATCGTCATTTCGACACCGTGGCTGAACTGCTGAGCGCGCTGCCTGCGTCGCGCCCTGCTGCGGCTTCGGTGCTGGTGAAGGGTTCACGCTTCATGAAGATGGAACAGGTGGTGCAGGCACTGCAGCAGGAGGCCGGCACATGCTCCTGAGCCTGACCCAATGGCTGCTGCACCTCTACCCGGAAGAGCTGGGTTTCCTGCGCGTCTTCCAGTACCTCACCTTCCGTGCGGTGCTGGCGGCCATGACCTCGCTGCTCATCGGCCTGGCCTTCGGCCCTTGGGTCATCCGCAAGCTCACCGAGATGAAGATCGGCCAGCCCATCCGCGAGTACGGCGTGCAGGCCCACCTGGGCAAGAAGGGCACGCCCACCATGGGCGGCGTGCTGGTGCTCATCGGCATCGGCGTCAGCACGCTGCTGTGGTTCGACTGGAGCAACCGCTTCGTCTGGGTGGTGATGCTGGTCACCTTCGGCTTCGGCGCCATCGGCTGGGTGGACGACTACCGCAAGGTCGTCAACAAAGACCCGGAAGGCATGCGCAGCCGCGAGAAGTTCTTCTGGCAAAGCCTGATCGGGCTCATCGCCGCGCTCTACCTCGCTTTCAGCGTCAGCGAGACGAACGCGCTGCGCACGGTGCAGCTCTTCTTCGACTGGGTGGCCAGCGGCTTCAGCGCCACGCTGCCGCCCAAGGCCGACCTGATGGTGCCCTTCTTCAAGACCGTGAGCTACCCGCTGGGCGTGTTTGGCTTCATCTTCCTGAGCTGGTTCGTCATCGTGGGCTGCAGCAACGCGGTGAACTTCACCGACGGGCTGGACGGCCTGGCCATCATGCCGGTGGTGATGGTGGGCAGCGCCCTGGGCGTGTTCGCCTACGTGGTGGGCAACATCAACTTCAGCCGCTACCTGCTCTTCCCCTACATCCCCGGCGCGGGCGAACTGCTGATCTTCTGCGCTGCCATGGCCGGCGCGGGCCTGGCCTTCCTGTGGTTCAACACCAGCCCGGCCCAGGTGTTCATGGGCGACGTGGGCGCGCTGGCGCTGGGCGGCGCCCTGGGCACCATCGCCGTCATCACGCGGCAGGAAATCGTGCTGGCCATCATGGGCGGCATCTTCGTGGCCGAAGCGCTGAGCGTGATGCTGCAGGTGGGCTGGTTCAAGTACACGAAGAAGAAGTACGGCACGGGCCGGCGCATCTTCCTCATGGCGCCGCTGCACCACCACTTCGAGAAAAAGGGCTGGGCCGAGACGCAGGTGGTGGTGCGCTTCTGGATCATCACCATGCTGCTGTGCCTGATCGGCCTGGCCAGCCTGAAGCTCAGGTGAACACCTAGACATGTTCTTCCTGAAAGACCTCCCCGTCCTCGTGCTGGGCCTCGGCGACAGCGGCCTGGCCATGGTGCGCTGGTGCGTGCGCCTGGGCGCGCAGGTGCGGGTGTGGGATTCCCGCGAGCACACCGCGGGCGACGCCGCGCTGGCCAGCGAAGGCCTGGCCGTGCAGCGCCTGCGCGGTGAGCTGCTGCCCGCCGAACTGAGTGGCATGCAGCTGGTGCTGAAGAGCCCGGGCCTGGCGCCCACCGACCCGCGCGTGGCGCCGCTGCTGGATGAAGCGCGTGCCATCGGCATTGCGGTGCTGGGCGAGCTGGACCTCTTTGCCCGCGCGCTGGCCGACCTGAAGGCCGCCTGGGGCTATGCGCCGCAGGTGCTGGCCATCACCGGCACCAACGGCAAGACCACCACCACGGCCATGACCGCGCTGCTGGTGGCCCGCGCCGGCCGCCGCGTGGCCACGGCCGGCAACATCGGCCCGACGCTGCTGGACACGCTGAGTGCGCAGATCGCGGTGCTGCCTGAGCCGCCGCAGCTGCTTGCAGCCGATGCTGAGGAAGCCCCGCTGCCGGCCGCCGAGGCAGAGCCCGTGCAGGCCGCTGAGCCCGAGGCAGAACCACCGCTCGCGGCCCAAGCTGAAGCCGAACCTGATGCTTCAAGCGAGCCCGCCGCTGCACCCGAGCCCCAGCCAGAGCCCGAGACCGAACCCAAACCCGCACCCGCACCCGAACCCGGCCCGGCCGACAGCCTGCCGCAGGTCTGGGTGCTGGAACTCAGCAGCTTCCAGCTCGAAGGCGGCGGCACCGGCGTGCGCGGCTTCGAGCCCGCCGCCGCCACGGTGCTGAACCTCACGCAAGACCACCTGGACTGGCACGGCAGCATGGCCGCCTACGGCGCGGCCAAGGCGCGCATCTTCGGCCAGCAGGCGGTGATGGTCATCAACCGCGACGACGCGCTGGTAGAAGCCCTGGTGCCGCAGCCCGTGGCCCCGGTGAAGGCCAAGGGCGCCAAGGCCGCCCCCAAGGCCAAGCCCGTGCTGCGCGACGTGCGGCGTTTCGGCCTGGGCGCGCCGCAGCGGCCGGGTGATTTCGGCGTGGTGGAAGAAAACGGCATGGCTTGGCTGGTGCGGGCCTTGCCAGCCGACGAAACCGTCAAGCGCAAGAAGGGCGAGGAAGAGGAAATCCACCTGCAGCGCCTGATGCCGGCCGACGCGCTGCGCGTGCGCGGCCGCCACAACGCCGCCAACGCCTTGGCCGCGCTGGCGCTGGCCACGGCCATCGGCTGCCCGCTGGCGCCCATGCTGCACGGCCTGCGTGAATACACCGGCGAGCCGCACCGCGTGGCCTTCGTCGCGCGTGTGCCCGTGCAGGGCCCGAACGGAAGCTTCGATGTCGAAGCCTTCGACGACAGCAAGGGCACCAACGTCGGCGCCACCGTGGCCGCGCTGAACGGCCTGGGCGCCGACCAGGCGCCGGGCCGGCTGGTGGTCATCCTCGGCGGCGACGGCAAGGGGCAGGACTTCACGCCGCTGCGCCAGCCCTTGGCGCAGCACGCCCGCGCCGTGGCCATGCTGGGCCGCGATGCGGCGGCCATCGAGGCTGCGCTCATCGGCCACCTGGGCCCCGTGCCCTGGCAGCGCCACGACAGCCTGGAAGCCGCCGTGGCCTGGTGCTTCGCGCAGGCCGAGCCGGGTGATGCCGTGCTGCTGAGCCCGGCCTGCGCCAGCCTGGACATGTTCCGCAACTACGTGCACCGCGCCGAGGTCTTCGTCGCCGCGGTGCAGGCGCAGGCGGCCGAACGCGGGGTGATGGTGTGACCGCCTCCACCACCCGCTTCGTCACCAGCTTCGGCCAGAGGCTGGGTGCCTGGCCGCGCCGGCTGCGCGGCTGGTTCGCCCCGCGCGAGGCCGGCGCGGGCGCCTTGCCCGTGCGCGACCACATCCACATCGGCGGCAGCCGCCCGGTGCGCCTGATGGCCTTCGACCAGACCCTCGTGGCCGTGGTGGCTGCGCTCATCGCCCTGGGCGTGGTGATGGTCTATTCGGCCAGCGTGGCGCTGCCCGACAACCCCAAGTTCGCGAACTACACGCAAACCTTCTTCCTGCGCCGCCACCTGCTGGCGCTGTGCATCGCCTTCGTGGCCGCACTGGCGGTGGTGCAGGTACCCATGCGCGTGTGGGAAAAGCAGGCGCCGGTGATCTTCCTCATCGCGCTCATCCTGCTGGTGATCGTGCTCGTGCCCTTCATCGGCAAGGTGGTGAACTTCTCGCGCCGCTGGATCCCGCTGGGCTTCATGAACTTCCAGCCCAGTGAACTGGGCAAGCTGGCCATCGCGCTGTACGCCGCCAACTACATGGTGCGGCGCATGGACGCGCGCGAGAACTTCTTCCGCGCCGTCTCGCCCATGGTGGTGGCGGTGGCCTTCGTGGGCGTGCTGCTGATGCGCCAGCCCGACCTGGGCGCCTTCATCGTCATCGCCACCATCGCCCTGGGCATCCTGTTCCTGGGCGGCGTGAACGCGCGCATGTTCTTCCTGATGTCGGCGGTGATCATCGCCACCGTCTCGCTGTACCTGTACTTCGACGACCTGCGGCGCGAGCGCATCCTGGCCTACCTCGACCCCTGGAACCCCATCTACGCGCAGGGCAAGGGCTACCAGCTCACGCACAGCCTCATCGCCCTGGGCCGGGGCGAGATCTTCGGCCAGGGCCTGGGCGCCAGCGTCGAGAAGCTGCACTACCTGCCCGAGGCGCACACCGACTTCCTGCTCGCCGTCATCGGTGAGGAACTGGGCTTCGTGGGCGTGGCCACCGTCATCGTCAGCTTCTTCTGGATGACGCGGCGCATCTTCCACATCGGCCGCCAGGCCATCGCGCTGGACCGCGTGTTCGCCGGCCTGCTGTGCCAGGGCATCGGCATCTGGATCGGCTTCCAGGCCTTCATCAACATGGGCGTGAACCTGGGCGTGCTGCCCACCAAGGGCCTGACGCTGCCGCTGATGAGCTATGGCGGCAGCGCCATCCTGATGAACCTGGTGGCGCTGGCGATGGTGCTGCGGGTGGACATCGAGAACCGTGCGCTGATGCGAGGTGGCCGCGCATGAGCCACCTGGTCGTCATGGCTGCGGGCACGGGCGGGCACATCATTCCGGGGCTGGCCATCGCGCGCGAGATGCAAAGCCGCGGCTGGACGGTCAGCTGGCTGGGCACCTCGCACGGCATGGAAAACAAGCTGGTCCCGCCGTCGGGTTTGGCGATGGACACCATCACCTTCAGCGGCCTGCGCGGCAAGGGCCTGCTGCACACCGCCACGGGCGGGCTGCGGCTGATGAAGGCCTTCTGGGACTGCCTGGGCATCCTGCGCCGCCGCGGCGCCGATGCCGTGCTGGGCATGGGCGGCTATGTGTGTTTTCCGGGCGGTCTGATGGCCAGCCTGCTGAACAAGCCGCTGGTGCTGGTGAACGCCGATGCCGCGCTGCTGCTCAGCAACCGCAGCCTGCTGCCCGTGGCCGACCGCGTGGCCTTCGGCTTCAGCGGGCCCGCGGTGCAGGGCGTGAAGAACGCGGTGGTCACCGGCAATGCCGTACGCGCCGAGATCGAGGCGCTGCCCGCGCCGGCCGAACGCTGGGCGGGCCGCAGCGGCCCGCTGCGCCTGCTGGTGGTGGGCGGCAGTCTGGGTGCGCAGGTGCTGAACCGCACGCTGCCGGCGGCGCTGGCGCTGCTGCCTGCGGCGCAGCGGCCGGTGGTGGTGCATCAAACCGGCGCCCAGCAGTCTGACGAGGTGCGTGCCGCCTACGCGCAGCACGGCCTGCAGGCCGAGGTGCGGCCCTTCATCGACGACATGCCGGCGCAGCTGGCCGCCTGCGACCTGATGGTGTGCCGCGCGGGTGCCGTCACCGTCAGCGAACTCTGCGCTGCTGGCGTGCCCGCCGTGCTGGTGCCCTTCATCGCCAGCACCACGGCCCACCAGCGCGACAACGCCGCCTGGATGGCCGGGCAGGGCGCGGCGCTGCACCTGCCGCAGGCCGAACTCACGCCGCAGGCCCTGGCCGATGCCCTGGCCGGGCAGACGCGCGAAGGCCTGCTGGCCATGGCCGAGAAGGCCCGCGCGCTGGCCCAGCCGCGCGCTGCGGCGCGCGTGGCCGACGAGATCGAGGCGCTGGTGAAGAAGCCGGGGCGTGCCGCATGAAACACGTGCTGAAGCACATCCACTTCGTCGGCGTGGGCGGCGCCGGCATGAGCGCCATCGCCGAGGTGCTGCAGCAGCAGGGCTACCGCGTCAGCGGCTCCGACCAGGCCGAAAGCCCCATCACGCGCCGCCTGGCCACGCTGGGCGTGCAGGTGCACATCGGCCATGCCGCGGCGCACATCGCCGGCGCGCAGGCCGTGGTCACCAGCACCGCGGTGAAGGCCGACAACCCCGAGGTGCTGGCCGCGCGCGAAGCCCGCGTGCCGGTGGTGCCGCGCGCCGTGCTGCTGGCCGAGCTGATGCGCCTGAAGCAGGGCATCGCCATCGCCGGCACGCACGGCAAGACCACCACCACCTCGCTCACCGCCAGCGTGCTGGCCGAGGGCGGGCTGGACCCGACCTTCGTCATTGGCGGGCAGCTGCTGGCCGCGGGCTCGAACTCGAAACTCGGCACGGGCGATTTCATCGTCGTCGAGGCCGACGAGAGCGACGCCAGCTTCCTGTTCCTGACCCCCGTGATCAGCGTCGTCACCAACATCGACGCCGACCACATGGAGACCTACGGCCACAGCCTCGATCGGCTGCACACGGCCTTCGTCGACTTTCTGCACCGCCTGCCCTTCTACGGCCGCGCCGTGCTGTGCAGCGACGACGCCGGCGTGCGCAACATCCTGCCGCGCCTGCAGCGCCCGATGCTCACCTACGGCACCGACGACGGTGCAGAGCTGCGCGCCGTGAACGTGCAGGCCTTGGCCGGCGGCCAGATGGCCTTCACCGCGCAACAGGCCGGCCATGCCGACCTGGCCGTGACGCTGAACCTCGCCGGCCTGCACAACGTGCGCAACGCGCTGGCGGCCATCGCCGTGGCGCGGGAACTGGAAGTGGCCGATGCGCCCATCGCTGCCGCGCTGGCGGCTTTCGCCGGCGTCGGCCGGCGTTTCCAGCGCCACGGCGAACTGGCCACGGCCGATGGCGGCCGCGCGCTGCTGATCGACGACTACGGCCACCACCCCGTGGAGATGGCCGCCGTGCTGGCCGCCGCACGCGGCGCCTTCCCGGGCCGCCGCCTGGTGCTGGCCTTCCAGCCGCACCGCCACACCCGCACGCGCGACTGCTTTGCAGATTTCGCCACCGTGCTGCAGGGCTTCGACGCCGTGCTGCTGGCTGACATCTATGCCGCGGGCGAGGCGCCCATCGCGGGCATCAGCAGCGCGGCGCTGGCGGCGGCGGTGCCGCGCGCGAAGCACGTGGGCGACCTCTCCGAACTGCCGGCCGCGCTGCACGCCACGCTGCGCGGCGGCGACGTGCTCATCACCATGGGCGCCGGCTCCATCGGCGGCCTGCCGCGACAACTGATGCAAGAGGGGGCCGCTGCATGAAGGCCGAGATCCCATCCCTGGGCAAGGTCGCTGTCTTGATGGGCGGCCGCAGCGCCGAGCGCGAGGTCTCGCTGATGTCGGGCACCGGCGTGCTGGCCGCCCTGCGCAGCCAGGGCGTGGACGCGCACGCCTTCGACCCCGCCGCGCGCGACCTGTCGGAACTGAAGCGCGATGGTTTCCAGCGCGTCTTCATCGCCCTTCACGGCCGCCACGGCGAAGACGGCACGGTGCAGGGCGCGCTGGAACTGCTGGGCATCCCGTACACCGGCAGCGGCGTGATGGCCAGCGCCATCGCCATGGACAAGGTGATGACCAAGCGCGTGTGGGTGGCCGAAGGCCTGCCCACGCCGCGCTGGCAGTGGCTGGCGCCCGAACGCCAGGCGCGCGAAGACCTGATGGCCGTGCCCGATGCCATCGGCCTGCCGCTGATCGTGAAGCCGCCGCGCGAGGGCAGCAGCATCGGCATCACCAAGGTGGCCGGCTACAGCCAGATGCAGGATGCCGTGGCCCTGGCCGCGCAGTACGACCGCGACGTGCTCTGCGAAGAGTTCATCGAGGGCATCGAGCTCACCTGCCCGGTGCTGGGCGAAGGCACCAGCGCCCGCGCGCTGCCGGTCATCGCCATCGAGGCGCCCGAGGGCAAGTACGACTTCCAGAACAAGTACTACACCGACGTCGTGCAGTACCGCGTGCCCAGCGGCCTGGCGCCTGAAGAAGAAGCCGAGGTGCAGCGCCTCACGCTGGCCGCCTACCGCACGCTGGGCTGCCGCGGCTGGGGCCGCGCCGACCTGATGCTGCGCGCGCGCGACCGCAAGCCCTTCCTGCTGGAGATGAACACCAGCCCGGGCATGACCGGCCACTCGCTGGTGCCGATGTCGGCGCGTGCCGCCGGCATCAACTACGAAGCCCTGTGCGTGCAGTTGCTGCAGGCGGCGGCGCTGGACACGCCGCCGGCCGCGGCCGCGGCTGCCTCTGAAACCCCGGCCGTCTGAACCACCCCATGCCGCGCAGCCCCGCCGCCCGCCCCGCCGCCAGCGCCCCGCCGCTGGTGCTGCCGGCCGACGTGCGCCTGATGAACGGCGTGGCCACCGTCGTCTTCGTGCTGGCGGCGCTGGGTGCGGCCGTGGCCAGCGTGCTGTGGCTGATGCGCAGCCCGCTGTTCCCCATCCGCGCCATCCAGGTGCAGGGCGATGTGGCGCGCAACAGCGTGCCCACCATCCGCGCCAACGCCGCGCCGCAGCTGGCCGGCAACTTCTTCAGCGTCAACCTGCAGGCCGGCCGTGCCGCCTTCGAGGCCGTGCCCTGGGTGCGCCGTGCCGTGGTGCGCCGCGTCTGGCCCGACGTGCTGGCGGTGCACCTGGAAGAGCACCGCGCCGCTGCGCTGTGGGAAGGGCCGGGCGGCGAAGAAGGCACGGGCGCCGAACGCCTGGTGAACAGCTTTGGCGAGGTTTTCGAAGCCAACGTGGGCGATGTGGAAGACGACAGCCTGCCCGTGCTGGCCGGCCCCGAGGGCAGCGCCGCGGCCATGCTGGCGCTGCTGCAGCGTGTGCAGCCCGCGCTGGCGCGGCTGGAGATGAATGTGGCCCGCGTGCAGCTCAGCGGCCGTGGGAGCTGGCGCGTGGAACTGGACAGCGGCGCCGCGCTGGAACTGGGCCGCGGCAGCGAAGAAGAACTGGTGGCGCGCAGCGAGCGTTTCGTGCGCACCTACACGCAGGTGGCGGCGCAGTGGCAGCAGCCGCTGGAATACGCCGACCTGCGCCACACCGACGGTTATGCCGTGCGCCTGCGCGGCGTGAGCACCACCTTGCCGACGGGCAGCGCACCCGCAGCGGCCAGAAACAACTGAAAGACAGCACATGGCCAAAGAATTCAAGGACATGGTGTTCGCGCTGGACATCGGCACCGCCAAGGTGATGGTGGTGGCCGCCGAGGTGCTGCCCAGTGGCGAGCTGCGCGTCGCCGGCCTGGGGGTGGCGCCCACGCACGGCCTGAAGCGCGGCGTGGTGGTGAACATCGACGCCACCGTGCAGAGCATCCAGCAGGCGCTGAAAGAGGCCGAGATGATGGCCGCCTGCAAGATCACCAGCGTCTACACCGGCATCACCGGCAGCCACATCCGCGGCCAGAACAGCACCGGCATGGTCATCGTGCGCGACAACCGGGAGGTCACCACCACCGACGTGGGCCGCGTGGTGGAAACCGCCAAGGCCATCAGCATCCCGAACGACCAGCGCCTGCTGCTGGTGGAGCCGCAGGAGTTCGTCATCGACGGGCACGAGGTGAAAGAGCCCATCGGCATGAGCGGCAGCCGGCTCGAGGTGAAGGTGCACATCGTCACTGGCGCGCAGAGCGCGGCCGAGAACATCCTCAAGTGCGTGCGCCGCTGCGGCCTGGAGGTGGAGCGCCTGGTGCTGAACCCCAGCGCCAGCGCCGCCGCGGTGCTGAGCGACGACGAAAAGTCGCTGGGCGTGGCCGTGGTCGACATCGGCGCCGGCACCACCGACGTGCAGATCTACACCGACGGCAGCGTGCGCCACACCGCCGTGATTCCCATCGCTGGTGACCTGATCACCAGCGACATCGCGATGGCGCTGCGCACGCCCACGAAAGACGCGGAGGAGATCAAGGTCGAGCACGGCGTGGCCAAGCAGCTGCTGGCCGACCCCGGCGACCAGATCGAGGTGCCCGGCCTGGGCGACCGCGCGCCGCGGCTGCTGAGCCGCCAGGCGCTGGCCGGCGTGATCGAGCCGCGCGTGGAAGAGATCTTCAGCCTGGTGCACCAGGTCATCCGCGAAAGCGGCTTCGAGGAACTGCTCAGCAGCGGCGTCGTCATCACCGGCGGCAGCGCGGTGATGCCCGGCATGGTGGAGCTGGGCGAAGACATCTTCCTGAAGCCGGTGCGCAAGGGCCTGCCGCTCTACCACGGCGCGCTCTACGACATGGTGGCCAACCCGCGCAGCGCCACCGTGATGGGTTTGCTGGAAGAAGCCCGCGTGGCACGCGCACGCGGTTTCAAGGCGGCGGCACAGGCAGGTTCGGTGAAGAACCTGGTGGGGCGCGCCAAAGACTGGTTCCTTGGGAATTTCTAGGAGGGGTGCATGCATGACACGGCATAGACCGGCGAAAAAAAGCCACCCCGTTTTTTCAACACACAGGCAACTGCAATTCAACGAAGCTAGGAGGCTCACATGCCCATCGAAATGATCGACGAGTTCGACGAAGGTACGCAGATCAAGGTGATCGGTGTCGGCGGCGGCGGCGGCAATGCCGTCGAACACATGATTTCCCAGGGCGTGCAGGGCGTGGAGTTCATCTGCGCCAACACCGACGCGCAGGCGCTGCACCGCAGCGCCGCCGGCACGCTGGTGCAACTGGGCAAGACGGGCCTGGGCGCGGGCAGCAAGCCCGAGATGGGCCGGCTGGCCGCCGAAGAGGCGGTGCAGAGCATCAAGCAGGCCATCGAAGGCGCGCACATGCTCTTCATCACCGCCGGCATGGGCGGCGGCACGGGCACGGGCGCGGCGCCGGTGATCGCGCGCGTGGCCAAGGAGATGGGCATCCTCACCGTGGGCGTGGTCACCAAGCCCTTCGAGTTCGAAGGCAAGCGCCGCGGCAAGCAGGCCGACGACGGCGTGGCCGAGCTCGAAGCCAATGTCGACAGCCTGATCGTGGTGCTGAACGAGAAGCTGCTCGAGGTGATGGGCGACGACGTCACGCAAGAGCAGGCCTTCGCGCACGCCAACGACGTGCTGAAGAACGCCGTGGGCGGCATCAGCGACATCATCCACATTCCCGGCCTCGTGAACGTCGACTTCGAAGACGTGAAGACGGTGATGAGCGAGCCCGGCAAGGCCATGATGGGCACGGCCGTGGCCGGCGGCCCGGACCGTGCCACCAAGGCGGCCGAAGCGGCCGTGGCCTGCCCGCTGCTGGAAGGCATCGACCTGAGCGGCGCGCGCGGCGTGCTGGTGCTGATTGCGGCGAGCAAGCAGACCTTCAAGCTGGCCGAAAGCCGCAACGCGATGAACGCCATCAAGCGCTACGCGGCCGATGACGCGCACGTGATCTTCGGCACTGCCTACGACGAAAGCCTGGGCGACCAACTGCGCGTGACGGTGATCGCCACGGGTCTTTCCAGCGCGCGCAAGGCGCAGGCCCAGCCGCCGCTGACGGTGGTGCAGCAGCCGGCCATGCCCGCGCTGCGCACCGGCACCGACAACCTGCCCATCCTGAACACGGTGGCCCAGGTGGGCGGCGGCCAGCCGGTGGTGCAGGCGCACGCTCCGCAGCAGCACAGCTACGAAGCGATGAACACGCCCAGCGTGTGGCGCAGCGCGCGCAGTCAGGCCGCGGCCAAGGTGGACGCGCTGGCCAGCAACGGCATGGACGAGATCGAGATCCCGGCTTTCCTCAGGAAGCAAGCCGACTGAAGTCGGCTCGCGTGCGCAAGCAGGCGCACCGACGAAAAAAAGCCCCCCGCAGTGCGGGGGGCTGCCGTTCAGACCGGGTGGCCTGGATCAGGCTTCTTGCTTGCGGCGGCGCGCGGCCAGCAGCACGCCGGCAATGCCCAGACCCATCAGCGCGTAGGTGCCCGGCTCAGGCACCACGCCGGCCTGGATGGCCAGGCCCGGGGTGCTTTCGAAGGCGTACTCGACGACGGCGCGGCTCGGGTCGATGGTGCTGGCGCCCAGCCGCAGCCGTGCCCAGCCATAGTGCGTGGTACCGCCGCCCTCGTTGATGAAGCGGAAGCCGATCACGTTGTTGCTGCTGTTCAGGTTGAACTGCGCCGTGTTGGCCGCAATGCCCGAACCGAAGGTGCTGCCCGCACCGATGGAGGAACCCAACGCGAGGTTGGCCACCGTGGAGGTGGCCGAGATCACGTAGGCACCGCCCGACGGGGTGGCCGGGCTGAAGAAGGCCAGGCCCGTGGCGCTCCAGGGGTTGATGTCCCAACCCGGCACGGTGGTGCCCGTGCCGCCGGCCGGCAGGTTGGTGGCACCGTTCACGACGTTCAGGTACAGACCGTTGGTGGTGGTCGGGATGGTCAGGTTGACCGGGCCACTCCAGACGATCACGGCGGACGCTTGCGACGCCACCATCATGAGACCGGCACCGGCCGCCAGGGCAATGGCGGTGCGACGCAGGCTAGAAGAATCCACTGAGAAAAGTTGCATCTCGACTCCCGTTGTTCTAACGATTGACGTTACGTGCTGGAGGAAGGCCCCAGCGCCTGAAACTATCCCTCTCCTCTGCATTCAACCAGGGTTGAACCTGATCTGAGACCCCGGCACCGTCCCCTTGGCCACCGACAACGGCCTTGACGGCAGCGGTCGTTAACCTGCAATAGATGTCTACCGAGTGACAGCGTGACGGTTACATCCGGCTGCCTCTCGGACAACCCCTCAAGCGCGGGGTTAGGCCCTCAGAAAAACCAGAAGCCGCCGGGCGGTGCCGTGGCCTAGGATGCAACGAGCCCCTTCTTCTGGAAAGCCCTCATGACCCGACTGCGTGTATTGCCACTCCTGCTTTGCGCTGCCTATGCAAGCAGCGCCCTGGCCGCGGCCGATGAACGCGCCGGCACGGTCTGGAACGAAGAAGTGGCTGGCGACCTGGCCAACTCAGGCACCAGCCCCACGGTACTGGCGCTGGGCCTGGGCAGCAACCTGCTCATCGGCCGCACCGGCCGCACGGCCGGTGTCGTCGACCGCGACTACTTCAGCTTCACGCTGCCCGAGGGCTGGCAGCTCGACACCTTGTCGGTGCTGCCCGGCACCACGGCGGTGGGCACCTCGGGCTTGTCCTTCATCGCCGTGCAGGCGGGCAGCCAGGTGACGGTGAGCCCCACCGGTGGCAGCGCCGCCGGCCTGCTGGGCTGGATGCACTATGGCGAGAACGACGTCGGCACCGACATCCTGCAGATCATGGGCTTCGGCGGCGGGGCCATCGGCTTCACCGGCTCGCTGCCGGCGGGGAGCTATGCCTTCTGGATCCAGGACACGGGCACCGGCGTGGCGAACTACCGGTTCGATTTCGGCGTTTCCGCGGTGCCCGAGCCCGCCGCCGGCTGGCTGATGCTGGCCGGTGCTGCCGGCCTGCTGGCCTGGCGGCGCCGCAGCGCGTGAAGCTGCCGACGGGCTGAGCCGCCCGGCCGTTCACGCCGCGGGCTTGCCAGCTGGCGCCCCGGCTGGCGCTTCGTCGCCGGCCGGCCGCCAGCGCCGGCCCCGCGCCCTAATCTGCGTGCCATTGCAGCCCCCTTTCTTTCCAAGGAGCCTGAACATGGAACGCAGCCTCGAAGAACAACGTCTCGAATACAGCCGCCGCCGCCTGCTGGCCATGCCGCTGGCGGGCCTGCTGGCCTGGCTGGCGGTGGCCGTCGCCGGGGCCACGCTGAACACCTTCGGTGCCGCCATGGCCTTGTTCGTGGCCACGGGCAGCATCGTCTACCTGGGCATCGGTCTGTCCAAGCTGACGGGCGAGAACTTCACCGACCGCTCGCGCCCCAAGAACGCCTTCGATGCGCTCTTCATGCACACGGTGGCCATGTCGCTGGGCGTGTATGCCATCGCCATCCCGTTCTTCATGCAGGACGCCACCTCCCTGCCGCTGAGCGTGGGCATCCTCACCGGGCTGATGTGGCTGCCGCTGTCGTGGGTGCTGCGGCATCCGGTGGGCCTGTGGCACGCCGGCTTGCGCGTGGGGGGTGTGCTGGTAGCCTGGCTGGCTTTCCCCGAGCACCGCTTCGTGGCCGTGCCGCTGGTCATCGTGGCGGTGTATGCCGGCACCCTGGTCGTGCTGGAACGCCGCTGGCGTAGCCTGCAGCCTTCGGCGGCTGCGCCGTCTGCAGCGGCCACCGTGACGGCTTGAAGCCGAGGCACGGGGCTGCGGCCTGAGGCTGCGGCTGGAACCAGTGGCCGGAGGCTTCGGCCGGCCACGGCGGGTCTTCCTGAGCCTCGCTACCATCGGCGCCACCGCCCTCCAGCTTGGCCGAGGCCCCCGCATGCGATCCATCTCGTGTCTTCCTGCCCTGCGCCGCGGCGCTGCACTGGCCCTGCTGGCCGCGGCGCTGCTGCCCGCCCAGGCCCAGCAGAAGTTCGTCTTCACGACCAACTGGTACGCCCAGGCCGAACACGGCGGCTTCTACGAGGCCCTGGCCTCGGGGCTGTACAAGCAGCAGGGCCTGGATGTCACGCTGAAGATGGGCGGCCCGCAGCTCAACATCATGCAGCTGCTGGCCGCCGGCCAGACCGACTGCGTGATGGGCTACGACATGCAGACCCTGGCCGCCTGGCAGCAGGGCGTGAACGCGGTGACGGTGGCCGCCACCTTCCAGAAAGACCCGCTGGTGCTCATCGGCCACCCCGAGAACTTCCGTCGCATGGAAGACCTGAAGGGCAAGACCATCCTCATCTCGCCGGCCGGCTTCACGGTGCAGTGGCCCTGGCTGAAGCAGAAGTACGGGCTGGACGACCGCCAGCGCCGTCCCTACAACTTCAGCATCCAGCCCTTCATCGCCGACAAGAACGTGGTGCAGCAGGGCTACCTCAGCAGCGAGCCCTACGCCATCGAGAAGGAAGCCGGCTTCAAGCCCACGGCCATTCTGCTGGCCGACCACGGCTGGCCGCCCTACAGCCAGACCATCGTCTGCATGGAAAAGACGGTGAAGGAACGCCCGCAGGCCGTGGCCGCCTTCGTGAAGGCCACGATGCTGGGCTACAAGCGCTACCTGCAGGGCGACCCGAGCGCCGGCAACGCGCTCATCAAAAAAGACAACCCCGCCATGACCGACGACCGCCTGGCCGAAGGCATACGCCTGATGAACCAGAGCGGCATGGTCTTCGGTGGTGACGCGGCCCGGCTGGGCGCCGGCATCATCACCGCGCAGCGCATGCAGCAGACCTTCGACCTGATGGTGCAGCTCAAGCAGGTCGACCCGCAGAAGGTGAACCTGCAGCGCACCTACACGACGCAGTTCGTGAAGGACCTGAAGGTCATGCCCTGAAGCGCGCGGCGTGAGCGCGGCCTCTGGCCCGGCCATCCAGCTGCTGGGCGTTGAAAAGACCTATGCCAACGGCACGCAGGCCCTGTTGCCCGTGCAGCTGGAGGTGGCGCGCGGCGAGTTCCTCACGCTGCTGGGCCCCAGCGGCTGCGGCAAGAGCACGCTGCTGAAGATGGTGGCCGGCCTGCTGGCGCCCACCGCCGGCACGGTGCAGCGCTGGGGGCAGCCCGTGGTTGCGGGCACGGCGGCCGGAAGCGAACTGGGCTTCGTGTTCCAGGAGCCCACGCTGATGCCCTGGGCGTGTGTGGCCGACAACGTGCGCCTGCCGCTCGATCTGGCCGGCGTGCCGCGCGCCGAAGCCCAGGCGCGCGTGCTCGAGGCCCTGCAGCGCGTGGGCCTGGCCGGCTTCGAACAGAGCCTGCCGCGTGAACTGAGTGGCGGCATGAAGATGCGCGTGTCCATCGCGCGCAGCCTGGTCACGCGCCCGCGCCTGCTGCTGATGGACGAACCCTTCGGCGCGCTGGACGAGATCACGCGCTACCGGCTCGACAGCGACCTGCTCCAGCTGTGGCAGCAGCAGGGGCTGACGGTGGTGTTCGTCACCCATTCCATCCACGAAGCGGTGTTCCTGAGCCAGCGAGTGCTGGTGATGGCCGCGCGCCCGGGGCGCGTGGTGGACGAGGTGTGCATCGACGAACCCTACCCACGCGAGGCGGCCTTCCGCGTGAGCACCGGCTTTGCGCAGCTGGCTGCGCGCTTGCAGGCCAGCCTGTTGGGGGCCAGCACGGCATGAAAGAGGCGGCGCGCAAGGTGGTATGGCCGCTGGTCGTGGCCGTGGCGCTGCTGGCGCTGTGGCAGGGCGCGGTGGTGTTCTTCGAGGTGCGGCCCGTGCTGCTGCCCTCGCCGCTGCGCGTGGCGCAGGCCCTGGCGGAAGACGCGGGCCTCTTGTTCCCCGCCTTGCTGAACACGCTGTGGATCACGGCCCTGGCCTTCGTGCTGGCCGTGCTGCTGGGCACCGCCATCGCGTTTGCCTTCGTGCAAAGCCGCGCCATCGAGACGGCCTTCTTTCCCTATGCCGTGCTGCTGCAGGTGACGCCCATCGTGGCCATTGCGCCGCTCATCATCATCTGGGTGAAAGACCCCACGGCCTCGCTCGTGGTGTGTGCGGCGCTGGTGGCGCTGTTTCCCATCATCAGCAACACCACGCTGGGCCTGCGCAGCGTCGACCCCGGGCTGCTGGCCTACTTCCGCCTGCAGGGCGCCACGCGCTGGCAGACGCTGTGGCGGCTGCGCGTGCCTTCGGCGCTACCGTTTTTCTTTGGTGGGCTGCGCATCAGCAGCGGGCTGGCGCTCATCGGCGCGGTGGTGGCCGAGTTCGTGGCCGGTGGCGGTGGCACGGGCGTGGGGCTGGCCTTCCAGATCTTGTATGCCGGCTACCAGCTGAACATTCCGCGCATGTTCGCGGCGCTGTTCCTCATTGCCGTGGCTGGCGTGCTGCTGTTTGCGTTGATGGCCGGGCTGTCGCGCTGGGCGCTGGCCGGCTGGCACGAGAGCGAAGCGCCGGCGGAGTGAGCGGTCTCGGCAAGCCGCCTCAGTGCGCGGCGCGGGCGGCCAGCTGCGCCAGCATCGAGCGGCCCACCGATTCGGCCACCTCGATGCCATCCACCCCGGCCGACATGATGCCGCCGGCATAACCGGCGCCTTCCCCGGCCGGGTAGAGGCCGTGCGTATTCAGGCTTTGATGGTCGCGCCCGCGCGTGATGCGCAGCGGCGAGCTGGTGCGCGTCTCCACGCCGGTGAGCACGGCGTCGGGCATGGAGAAGCCGGGAATCTGTTTCTCGAAGGCCGGCAGCGCTTCGCGGATGGCGTCCAGCGCGTAGGTGGGCAGGCTGGGCTGCTGCGGGTCGGCCAGGTCGGTGAGGTGCACGCCGGGCTTGTAGCTGGGCAGCACGTTGCCGAACACCGCGCTCTTCTGGCGCTTGATGAAATCGCCCACCAGCTGGCCCGGCGCCAGGTAGCCGCCGCCGCCCAGCTCGAAGGCGCGGCTTTCCCAGATGCGCTGGAAGGCCACGCCGTCCAGAGGGTTCACCGGTCCCTCAGTCTTGCCGTCCTGCCGGTAGTCCTGCGGGTTGATGCCCACCACGATGCCGGCGTTGGCGTTGCGTTCGTTGCGGCTGTACTGGCTCATGCCGTTGGTGACCACGCGGTTCGGCTCGGAAGTGGCCGCCACCACGGTGCCGCCCGGGCACATGCAGAAGCTGTAGACGCCGCGGCCGTTGCTGGCGTGGTGCACGATCTTGTAGTCGGCCGCGCCCAGGATGGGGTGGCCGGCGCTGGGGCCGAAACGCGCACGGTCGATGACGCTTTGCGGGTGCTCGATGCGGAAGCCCACCGAGAAGGGCTTGGCTTCGAGGTAGACACCGCGCTGCTGCAGCATGGCGAAGGTGTCGCGCGCGCTGTGGCCCAGGGCCAGCACCACGTGGTCGGCTTCGATCTGCTCGCCGCTGGCCAGCACCACGCCGCGGATGCGCCGCTGGGGCTGTGCCTCGCCGCGCACGGTGGCTTCTTCCACCAGCACGTCCGTGACATGCTGCTGGAAGCGGATTTCGCCGCCCAGCGCCTCGATGTCGGCGCGCAGCTTCTCCACCATGCTCACCAGCCGGAAGGTGCCGATGTGGGGCTTGGCGACATACAGGATCTCTTCGGGCGCGCCGGCCTTCACGAACTCGGTCAGCACCTTGCGCGTGAGGTGGCGCGGGTCGGAGATCTGGCTCCAGAGCTTGCCGTCGCTGAAGGTGCCGGCGCCGCCTTCGCCGAACTGCACGTTCGATTCCGGGTTCAGCACGCTCTTGCGCCACAAGCCCCAGGTGTCCTTGGTGCGCTCGCGCACGGGCTTGCCACGCTCCAGCACCAGCGGCCGCAGGCCCATCTGCGCCAGGATCAGCGCCGCGAAGATGCCACAGGGCCCGAAGCCGATGACCAGCGGGCGCGGGGCCGCCGGGGCGGCGAAGTCGGCCGGCGCGTGCGTACGCAGGGTGTCCTGGGCGTGGCCGACGAGCTTGTAGCGGGTGTCGGGCGCCACGCGCACATGGGCGTCGCCCTGGAAGCGCGCCAGCACGGCAGCTTCGCCGTCGACTTCGCAGTCGACGGTGTAGCTCAGCACGATGGCGCTCTTCTTGCGCGCGTCCCAGGCGCGGCGGAACACCGTGAAGGCCTTCAGCGCGCTGCTGGCAATGCCCAGGCGCGACAAGACCGCCGCGCGAAGCTCGGCTTCCGCGTGGTTCAGAGGCAATCGAAGTTCGGTGATGCGCAGCATGGCACTCAGCAGGGTGTCTGGTGCGCTGCACCCGGCCCTGTCGTCAGGCCCGACAGGGCTTCAGCCCGCCCCAGCCCCGGGCAGCGCAAGGCGCCGGGCTGGGTGCGGTGGGCTTCAGCCGCCCTTCTTGGGGCGCTTGCCGGGGTTCTTCTTGCTGCGCGTGTGCGAGCCGCGCTCGAGGCTGCTCTTCTGGCCGCGGTGCACCGTCACGGTCACGCCGGCGGGGGCAGGGGGGCGGGGCGTGGCGCGCTTGTCGGCTTCGGTACGGATCTTCTGGGCCATGATTGGCTTTCAAGGAAATTGGGGTCGAACCCGCGATTAGGCCACAGTTGGGCGGCTGCCGGCCAGAGGCGGGTTGTGGAAGATGCCTGGCGCCCAGCCGACCGAGGCGGCTTCGCGGACAATGCGGTCCATGATCCAGCAGCGCACCCTCCAGTCGCTCACCCGCGCCGTGGGCGTGGGCGTGCACAGCGGCCAGAAGGTTGAGCTCACGCTGCGCCCGGCCCCGCCCGACACCGGCGTCGTCTTCCGCCGCGTCGACCTGCCCGAGCCCGTGGACATTCCCGTCAACGCCTATGCCGTGAGCGACACGCGCATGGCCAGCACCATCAGCCCCGGCGGCAACCCCGACGCACCCAAAGTGCAGACCATCGAACACCTGATGTCGGCCTGCGCCGGGCTGGGCCTGGACAACCTTTGCATCGACATCACCGCCGAAGAGGTGCCCATCCTCGATGGCAGCGCCGCCAGCTTCGTCTTCCTGTTGCAAAGCGCGGGCATCCAGCTGCAGAACGCGCCCAAGCGCTTCCTGAAGGTGCTCAAGCCCGTGGAAGTGCGCGAAGGCGAGGGCCGCAGCCTGAAGTGGGCGCGGTTGGAGCCCTTCCACGGCTACAAGCTCAGCTTCGAGATCGAGTTCAACCACCCGGCGGTCGATGCCACCGGCCGGCGCGTCGAATTCGATTTCGGCGGCGGCCAGTACAAGCGTGACATCGCGCGCGCCCGCACCTTCGGCTTCACGAAAGACGTTGAGCTGATGCGATCGCGCGGCCTGGGCCTGGGGGGCAATATGGACAACGTGATCGTCATCGACGACCACAAGGTGCTGAACAGCGAAGGCCTGCGCTACGACGACGAGTTCGTGAAGCACAAGATCCTCGACGCCATCGGCGACCTGCACATCGCCGGCAAGCCCTTGCTGGCCAGCTATGTGGCCTACAAGAGCGGCCACGCGCTGAACAACAAGCTGCTGCGCGCGCTGCTGGCCGACGAGACGGCGTTCGAGGTGGTCACCTTCGAACGCGATGCCGAAGCGCCCCGTGGCTTCGCCGAACTGGCACCGGCCTGGTAGCCCGGCCCAGGCCCACTGCAGGAAATACCCGCTATGATGGTTTTCCGCCTCGTCTTCGCGCTGCTGCTCGTCAGCGGGCTGCTGTGTTTTGCCGTCTACATCGGCACCGGCCAGGCGGTGTGGCGGCAGCGCGGCCTGGTGGTGCTGAAGTGGACGGTGCTGGCCGCGCTGGGTTTCTTCGCCGTGCTCATCCTGGAGCGGCTGGCGCTGATGCTGTAGCGGCCGCGGCGGGCCGTCAGAGGGCCGTCATAGGGCTCTCAGCGCCCCGCCGGCTGCGCGCCACTGCGGCGCTCGCCCACCTTCACCTTCAGGCGCAGCTGCTCGTCGCCGCGCTGCGCCACGATGAGGGCCTCTTGCTCAGGCGGCAGGGCTGCCACCGCGCCGAAGAGTTCACCCACGTTGCGCACGGGCTTGTCGCCCACCTGCACGACCACGTCGCCCGGGCGCAGGCCGCCCAGTGCCGCCGGCCCGTTCTGCAGCACGCCGGTGATCAGCACGCCCTGGCGCACGGGCAGGTTCAGGCTTTCGGCCAGCTCGGCGCTCAGGTCGCGCGGCTCCACGCCTATCCAGCCGCGGCGCACCTTGCCGTCGCGCAGCAGCTGCTCCATCACCTGCCGGGCGGTGTCGGCAGGCACGGCGAAACCGATGCCCAGGCTGCCGCCGCTGCGGCTGAAGATGGCGGTGTTGATGCCCACCAACGCGCCGTTGGCATCGACCAGCGCGCCGCCCGAGTTGCCGGGGTTGATGGCGGCGTCGGTCTGGATGAAGTTCTGGAAGCGCGAGGCGCCGGCCTCGTTGCGGTCGAGCGCGCTGACGATGCCGGCGGTGACGGTCTGGCCCACGTTGAAGGGGTTGCCGATGGCCAGCACGGCGTCGCCCACCTGTAGCGCGCGCACATCGCCCAGCACCACCACGGGCAGCTCGGCGAGGTCGATCTTCAGCACGGCGATGTCGGTTTCGGGGTCGCTGCCCACGAGGCGGGCGCGCGTCTGGCGGCCGTCGGCCAGCTGCACCTCGATCTCGGTGGCGCCTTCCACCACGTGGTGGTTGGTGAGCAGGTAGCCCTCGGGCGAGACGATGACGCCCGAGCCCAGGCCCACCTGGGGCGTGACCGGGCCGTCGCCGAAGAAGAAGCGGAAGCGCGGGTCGGTGTGCGGGTTGTTGCTCGCCATCTTGGTGGCGCTGATGCTCACCACCGCCGGCGCCGCGCGCCGTGCCGCCGTGGCATAGCCCAGATTGCCCCCGGCGCCGCTGGCGGCCGTGCCGGGGGCCGGGGCCAGCTGAAACAGGGTGGCCGCAGGCAGCAGGCGCGCCGCCATGCTGCCCTGGCCGCCGGGCAGCCACTCGGGCTTCAGCGTGATCACCACGAAGAGCACCGCCACCGCCACCGTCACGGCCTGCGAGAAGACGAGCCAAGTTCTACGCCACATCAGGGGTTGTTCTCACGCGTGCCCGACAATGCACGCCATGGCCGATCGGGTTCAAGTCGAAGAGTTCCTGCAGCAACTGCTGCAGCCGCAAGCCTTCAAGGATTATGGGCCGAACGGTCTGCAGGTCGAGGGCGCGCCCGAGGTGCGCCGCGTGGCCTCGGGCGTCACGGCCAGCCTGGCTTTCATCGACGCGGCCATCGCCGCGGGTGCCGACACGCTGCTGGTGCACCACGGCCTGTTCTGGCGCGGGCAGGACGGCCGCCTCACCGGCTGGCTGGGCACCCGGGTGCGGCGCCTGATGCAGGCGAACGTGAACCTCTTTGCCTACCACCTGCCGCTGGACGCCCATGCCGAGCTGGGCAACAACGCCCAGCTGGGCATGCTGCTGGGGCTGCAGGCCGATGCGCGCTTCGGCGAGCAGGCGCTGGGCTTCATCGGCTGGGCCACCATGGGCCTGCAGACGCTGCCCGCGTTGCTGCGCACCACGCAGGCCCAGCTGGGCCGTGAGGCCGTGGTGGTGCCGGGCGACGGCCGCCCGTTGCGCCGCATCGCCTGGTGCACGGGCGGGGCCCAGGGCTACTTCGAAGAAGCCATCGCCGCAGGTGCCGATGCCTTCGTCACTGGCGAGATCTCCGAGCCCCAGGCGCACCTGGCCCGCGAAACCGGCGTGGCCTTCATCGCCTGTGGCCACCACGCCACCGAACGCTACGGTGCGCCGGCGGTGGCCTCGCACCTGGCGGCGCATTTCGGACTCGATCACGAGTTCATCGACATCCACAATCCGGCATGAGGACGCGCAGCTGCGCCTGCGCGCAGATGCGCGCTGCATGCCGGGCCCGAGCTCAGGGAGGGCCGGCATGAAGCCGCTGCTGGTGACCATGGGTGATGCTGCCGGCATCGGCCCAGAGATCATCGTGAAGGCCTTCCGGGCCGGCGCGCTGGCCGATGCCGTGGTGCTGGCCGACCCGGCCGTGATGCGCCGCGCCGGCAGCCCCATGACAGCGCTGATCACCTCGCCGGAAGACCTGGCGGCCGTGCCCCCGGGCTGCCTGCCCGTGCTGGTGCCCCCCGGCCTGCCCGAGGGGCTGGCGCGGCGGCTGCCCGGCCAGGTGCATGCCGACAACGGTGCCGCTGCCGCGCGCTGCATCGAACACGCCGTGGCGCTGGTGCAGGCGGGGCAGGGCGCCGGGCTCGTGACGGCCCCTTTGCACAAGGAAGCGCTGGCCGCTGCTGGCGTGCCCTACCCCGGCCACACCGAGATGCTGCAGGCCCTGGCCGCCACGCTGGGCCAGCCCCTGCCGCCGGTGCGCATGATGCTGGCCAACGAAGAGCTGCGCGTGGTGCTCGTCACCATCCACCTGTCGCTGCGCCGCGCCATCGACGCCATCACCTTCGAGGCCGTGCTGCACACGCTGCGCATCGCCCACCGGGCTGCGGCCGGTTGGGGGCAGACGGCGCCGCGCATCGCCGTGGCGGGCCTGAACCCGCATGCCGGCGAAGGCGGGCTGTTCGGTGATGAAGAACTGCGCATCATCGGCCCGGCCGTGCAGGCGGCCCGTGCCGAAGGCATCGCCGCGAGCGGCCCGCATGCACCCGACACGGTGTTCATGCGCGCGCGACGCGGCGCCTTCGATCTCGTCGTGGCCATGACCCACGACCACGGCCTCATACCGGTAAAGTACCTCGGCGTGGAGCACGGCGTCAACGTCACGCTGGGCCTGCCCTTCGTGCGCACCAGCCCCGACCACGGCACCGCCTTCGACATCGCTGGCCAGGGCCGGGCCGACCCTTCCAGTCTTTTGGCAGCGCTGCAGATGGCGCGGCGCCTGAGCACCGGCGTCGCCGCGTGAGGCGCTAACGCGTGGCCGGAGCGCCCGCGCTGGCGCCGCCGGCCAGCGCCGACAACTGCCGCCGCGCGCGCGCGGTGGCGCGTTCGATGAGGTAGGCGCTTTCGAAGGCCTTCAGGCGCCCGGTTTCGCACAGGCGCGACAGCATGCGCTGGGTGAGCGAGATGGTCTTGCGGTGGCGGCCGCCGTGCGTGAAGAGGTAGAAGCTCTTGGCCGGGCTCACGTGCGAAAGGCGTACCTTCTTCCAGTCGCCATCGAGGTGCATCTGGTAGGCAAAGCCGATCTCCAGGTGCTGCAGCAGGCCGGCACCCTGCGTGGGCTCGGCCGGCTCGGCCGGTGCCGGCAGGCCCGGGGCCACCGGGGTGTTGTCGGGCGGCGGCTCGGGCTCGGCCGTGAGGTCGATGTCGACCTGGCCGTTCCAGTTCACCGCCGACTCGGCCACCAGGCCCACCTGCTGCGCTTCCTCGGCGCTGAACTGCGGCGTCTGCAGTTCTTCGGTGAGCACCGGCAGCACGGTGCTGTGCTTCAGCTCCGAACGCGAGGGCAGGGGCCGCTTCAGCGCGATCTCGACCTCATGCGCCATGAGGTTGATGTCGAGCTGGCGCGCCGGCGCCTGCTTCAGCGCCTCGGCATGCGCCGGCATCAGCTGGCCGAAGAACTGGCGTCTGGCTTCTTCAGGCCACTGGATGAGGTTCATGCCCTCGGTCAGGTCCTGCATCAGCCGCGGCAGCTGCGTCAGGAAGGCCTTGCGCAGGACGGGCGTGGCCTTGGGCTGCACGCTGAGGAAGAGGTCGCGCGCCACCGTGCGCAGGCGCTGCACGAGGGCGCCGTCGGCGCCGCCCTGCTCGGCCGCACGCATCAGCACCTGGCTCCAGACCTTGCTGATGAAGTCGCGCAGGAAAGGCGGTGCCTGCACGTCCTTCAACTCGCCCTGCAGGCGCTGCGCGTACAGCTGGCGCAGGCGCAGCTGGTCTTCCTTCTCGGAGAGCAGCGCCGCCGTGGCCTGTTCAGCGCCGGAACCGGTGACGTAATCGGTCGTGAACGCTTCCAGCGCCGCCAGCTTCTGCTCGTAGACCTCGATCTGCTCGAAGTCACCTTCCACCACCTCGTGGATCAGCGCCTTCACCTTGGCCAGAAACTGCCTGGCGTTCTCTTCGTCGAAGTCTTCGAAGGCCGCACCCAGCGAGGCGATGCGGTTGATGAAGCGCCGCACCGGGTGCCGGCGCGACGAGAAGAAGCTCGGGTCACCCAGCGCCGCGCGCAGCACGGGCAGCTGCAGGCGGGCGATCAGGCGCGCCATCTGCGGCGGCACCTTGGGGTCGGCCAGGATCTGGTCGAAGAGGAAGCCGATGACGTCGATCACCATGTGATCGAGCGCGCCCTTGGAGGCCTGCCGCAGTTCGTCCCGGTGGGCGCGTATGACGTTGGCGGGCAGGGCCCCGCCGCCGCCTTCTTCGTCACCGTAGCCGCTGGCATAGCCCCCAGTGGCTGCGCCGCCGTCGACATAAACCAGGCGGCGGATGAGCGTCATCATCGCCGGGTCGACATGGCCGAAGGAGTTGCCCGGGTGCGCCGCCACGCCGCCGCGCCCCGGGTAGCTGCCCGCGCGGGTGGAACTTCCGAAGCCGCCCGTGCGGCGCGCGCTGTCGGGTACGCCGCCCGCGCCAGGGCCGCCCCGGCCGAAGTGGCCGTGGCTGGAGTGGCTGCTCGGCTCGCCCTCGCCGCCCTGGCCCGAGGGCGCGAAGGCGGCCGCGTTGCCGCCCGGCACGCCACCCCCGCCGCCACCGCCCAGGCCGCGAGGCACCCGGTTGCGCACCGTCAGGCCGGCCGGCTGCACGCCGGCGTGGCGCAGGTCGGCCAGGATGTCGGCGTAGCAGCCGCGCAGCAGGCCGCTGAGCGAACGGCTGATTTCGGCGGTGAGCACCTTGCGCACGTCGGCGCGTTCGGACACCGTCTCGATGCCGCGCAGCATGGCGTGGCCCACCAAGTCGGGCTTCAAGGGGTTGCGGTCGCGTTCACCCCCGGCGGCACCCAGCATGGCACTGATGTAGCCATCGAGCTCGCGCAGTTCCCATTCGCAGGCGTTGGCCACGTCCATGCCGAAGCGTTCGGCGGAGATCTGCGCCTCGACTTCCTTGTCTTCGACCAGGCTGAGGCTGGCCCAGTCGGTCAGGCCGCTCGGGGCTGCGCTGGACCGTGCCCCCAGGCTGCCAGACGTGCTGGCGCCGCCGCTGGCCGCCGGCCCGCCCAGCGGGCCGAGCTCGCGCAGCACCCGTTCGTCGAGGGCGTCGTTGAAATGCAGCGCAAAGATGGCCGATTTGCGGTTCAGCTCGAACTGGGCGCCGAGCAGGCCGTCGCGCTGGTAGGCGCTGGTGGCGGCCAGTGCGGCCAGGCCGAGGCTTTCAATGGTGCGCTCGGCCGCCTCGCGCGCCGCCAGCTTCAGGCGCTGCACGGCCGCTTCCAGCGGTGCAGGCAGGCGGTGGACGGGGTTGGGCTTCATGGGTGGTCTGGCAGCCCGCAGCCAGGCCGCGAGGCAACCACCAAGTATGCGGCATCGCCCTGGGGCCTGCCTTTGCAACACCCCGTCACAAGGGGTTCAAGTCGGCCTGGCCCTGACGCGCGAAATCGTGTTCGGGCCTTTGCCAGCCGTGCAAGGCCGGCCGGCCTTGCAAGCGCGTGCTCAGGGCGTCTTGGCTCCGCGCGCCAGGGCGTCGCGAATCTCACGCAGCAGCAGCACGTCTTCAGGGGTGGGGGCCGGCGGCGCGGGCGGCGGCGGCGGGGCCTCACGCTTCAGCCGGTTCATCTGCTTGACCATCAGGAAGATGATGAACGCCAGGATGATGAAGTTGATGGCGATGGTGATGAAGCTGCCGTAGGCGAACACCGCGCCGGCCTTCTTGGCCTCGACCAGCGTGGTGGCCGTCTGCCCCGACAGCGGCAGGAAGTAGTTGCTGAAGTCCAGGCCGCCGAAGATCTTTCCGACCACGGGCATGATGATGTCGCCGACCAATGAGTCGACGATCTTGCCGAAGGCGCCCCCGATGATCACGCCGACGGCGAGGTCCATCACGTTGCCTTTGAGGGCGAACTCCTTGAATTCCGAGCTGAAACCCATCTTCATCACTCCTGTGGTTCGTTGTAGTGCCGATAACCGTGCACAGCCTGCTGGATGCAGGCTGCTGCCGGCCGGCCGGCGAACGGTAGTGGGCGCCCCCTGGGGCGTCAATGGCCGTGGGCCGAGGTCGGCCATCCGGGCCCGTCAGCCCGGCGAAGGCCGCTCGGATAGAATTCCGAGTTCATCTGAACACTGCAGCACCTGAGGAACTTCATGAGTGACGCCACCGTCCGGAACACTGGGGGAGAGTCCTTCCGCAAGGCCAGTGACGGCTCCGTCGACCAGGGCCGCCGAACCTGGATCGCCATCACCTGCGGTGCTGGCGCGGTCGGCGGTGCCGCGGTGGCGGTGCCCTTCGTGAGCACCTTCGCGCCTTCCGAGCGCGCCCGCGCCGCCGGCGCGCCCGTGCAGGTCGACATCAGCGCCCTGCAGCCCGGCGAGAAGATCACCGTCGAATGGCGTGGCAAGCCGGTGTGGATCATCCGCCGCACGCCCGAGCAGCTGGCCACGCTGGCCAAGGTGGAAGGCGAACTGGCCGACCCCAAGAGCGACCGCACGGCCTACCCCACGCCCGAGTATGCGAAGAACCAGCACCGCTCGATCAAGCCCGAGTTCTTCGTCGGTGTCGGCATCTGTTCCCACCTGGGCTGCTCGCCCTCCGACCGCTTCCAGACGGGCGCACAGCCTTCGCTGCCCGACAACTGGATGGGCGGCTTCCTCTGCCCCTGCCACGGTTCCACCTTCGACCTGGCAGGCCGCGTGTTCAAGAACAAGCCGGCGCCCGACAACCTGGAAGTGCCGCCCCACATGTATGTGTCGGACACCACGCTGTTGATCGGCGAAGACAAGCAGGCCTGACCGGCCCGGACATCCAGCAGTAACCCCCGAAGATCGAGGTCAAGATGGCTGAATTCAAGGAAGCGCCTGCCGGTTCGTCGGCGATGACGCAGACGACGGTGTGGCTAGAGAACCGGTTCCCCAGCGCGTTCGCGGGTTACCGGCAGCACCTGTCGGAGTACTACGCGCCGAAGAACTTCAACTTCTGGTACTTCTTCGGTGCCTTGTCGATGCTGGTGCTGGTGATCCAGATCGTGACCGGCATCTTCCTGACCATGCACTACAAGCCCGACGCGGCGAAAGCCTTCGAGTCGGTCGAGTACATCATGCGCGACGTGCCCTGGGGCTGGCTGGTGCGCTACATGCACAGCACGGGCGCCAGTGCCTTCTTCGTCTGCGTGTACCTGCACATGTTCCGCGGCCTGATCTACGGCAGCTACCAGAAGCCGCGTGAACTGGTCTGGATCTTCGGCTGCGCCATCTTCCTGTGCCTGATGGCTGAAGCCTTCATGGGCTACCTGCTGCCCTGGGGCCAGATGTCGTACTGGGGCGCCCAGGTCATCATCAACCTCTTCGCCGCCATTCCCTTCGTCGGTGAAGACCTGGCGCTGCTGATTCGCGGCGACTTCGTGGTGGGCGATGCCACGCTGAACCGGTTCTTCGCGCTGCACGTGATTGCCGTGCCGCTGGTGCTGCTGGGCCTGGTGGTGGCCCACCTGCTGGCGCTGCATGACGTGGGTTCGAACAACCCCGACGGCGTGGAAATCAAGGCCAAGAAAGACGCCAATGGCGTGCCGCTGGACGGCATTCCCTTCCACCCCTACTACACCGTCCACGACATCCTGGGCGTCTCGGTCTTCCTGCTGCTGTTCTCGGCGGTGGTGTTCTTCGCGCCGACGATGGGCGGCTTCTTCCTGGAGTTCAACAACTTCATTCCGGCCGACCCGCTGAAGACACCCGCGCACATCGCCCCGGTGTGGTACTTCACGCCCTACTACTCGATGCTGCGCGCCGTCACCGACCCCTTCGTGATGGTGCTGGTGGTGCTCATCGGTGTGGCCGGCGTGCTGGCCACGCTGTTCGGCGGCTTCCGCGGCGTCTGGAAGTTCATGCCCTTGGTGGCTGCCATCTTCACCGCAGCGCTGCTGCTGGTGTTCGATGCCAAGTTCTGGGGCGTGGTGGTGATGGGCTTGGCGGTGATGATCATGTTCCCGCTGCCCTGGCTGGACCGCAGCCCGGTGCGCAGCATCCGCTACCGCCCGAGCTGGAACAAGTGGCTGTACGGCATCTTCGTCGTCAACTTCTTTGTGCTCGGCTACCTGGGCATCAAGCCGCCCTCCGTGGCCGGCACGCTGGTGTCTCAGATCGGCACCCTGTTCTACTTCGGCTTCTTCCTGCTGATGCCGTGGTGGAGCCGTCTGGGTGAATTCAAGCCGGTGCCCGACCGGGTTGTCTTCGCGGCCCATTGAGCGCCAGCTACTCGCGAGCCTTTACAAGATGAAGAACCTTCTCCAAAAGATGTTGCGGGCGGTGGCTGCGTCGCTGACGGCCTCGGTGGTGCTGATGGGCTCTGCCCATGCTGCAGGCGGCGGCATCGAATGGGACAAGTTCCCTGAAAAGCGCATCACCGACATGGCTGCCTTGCAGAACGGCGCCAAGCTTTTCGCGAACTACTGCCTGAACTGTCACGCTGCGGCCTTCATGCGCTACAACCGCCTGCGTGACATCGGCCTGACGGAAGAGCAGATCCAGCAGAACCTCATCTTCACCGGCGCCAAGGTCGGTGACGTGATGAAGGTGTCGATGGACCCGAAGGACGCCAAGGACTGGTTCGGTGGCGTGCCTCCCGACCTGACGCTGATCGCCCGCTCGCGGGCCGGCTTCGGCAAGGGTGCCGACAGCGGTGCCGACTACCTCTACACCTACCTGCGCACCTACTACCGCGACGAGACCAAGGCCACCGGCTGGAACAACGCGGCGTTTCCTGGCGTGGGCATGCCCCACGTGCTGTGGGAACTGCAAGGCCAGCAGCGTGCCATCTACGAAGAGAAGCCCGACCCTGCCAACCCCGGCATGAAGATCCAGGAGCTCAAGGGCTTCGAGCTGATCACCCCGGGCACCATGACACCGGCCCAGTACAACGAGGCGGTGGCTGACCTCGTGGCCTACCTGCAGTGGATGGGCGAGCCGAATCAGAAAAGTCGCGTGCGGCTGGGCGTCTGGGTGCTCATCTTCCTGGGCGTGTTCACCGTCATCGCCTGGCGCCTGAACGCGGTGTACTGGAAGGACATCAGGTAGTCCGAAGCTGGGTCCGGCCGCCGCGCCGGGCCGGTCGCGCAGTGGGGGCAGAATGCGCCCACTGCGTTTTCGTTTTCTGAAGAGACAAGAAAGGCCCCACGCCATGATGGTGCTGTATTCCGGAACCACCTGCCCCTACTCGCACCGCTGCCGTTTCGTGCTGTTCGAGAAGGGCATGGATTTCGAGATCCGTGACGTCGACATCTTCGCCAAGCCCGAAGACATCGCGCTCATGAACCCGTACAACGAGGTGCCCATCCTGGTGGAGCGCGACCTCATCCTGTACGAGAGCCACATCATCAACGAGTACATCGACGAGCGCTTCCCGCACCCGCAGCTGATGCCTGGCGACCCCGTGGCGCGTGCACGCGTGCGGCTGTTCCTCTTCAACTTCGAGAAGGAACTGTTCAGCAACGTCAACCTGCTGGAAGGCCGTGGCGTGAAGGCCACCGAGAAGCAGTTGGAGAAGGCGCGCGAGCAGATCCGTGACCGCCTCACGCAGCTGGCGCCCATCTTCCTGAAGAACAAGTACATGCTGGGTGACGACTTCAGCATGCTCGACGTGGCCATCGCGCCGCTGCTGTGGCGCCTTGATTACTACGGCATCGACCTCAGCAAGAACGCCGTGCCGCTGCTGAAGTACGCCGAGCGCATCTTCTCGCGCCCGGCCTACATCGAGGCGCTGACGCCTTCTGAAAAGGTGATGCGCAAATGAGCCCCGCGGTGCGGCCTGGCCGCACGCCCTGCGCCCCGGGCGCAGGCGGTGCCCGAGGGGTGGGCTGAGATGGCCGAAGGCCTGGGCGGCGACAACCAGGGCAGCTCGACGCGGCCCTACCTGCTGCGCGCCCTGCACGACTGGTGCACCGACAACGGCTTCACGCCCTATATCGCCGTTTTCGTAGGCCCGGGCGTGCAGGTGCCGATGGAGTACGTGAAGAACAACGAGATCGTGCTCAACGTCGGCTTCGACGCCACGTCGAGCCTGCAGCTCGGCAACGAATTCATCGAGTTCAAGGCACGCTTCGGCGGCGTGGCGCGCGAGATCAAGGTGCCCGTCACCCATGTGGTGGCCATCTACGCGCGCGAAAACGGTCAGGGCATGGCTTTCCCGGTGCCTACCGACGTGGGTGCGCGCCCCGCGGATTCCCCCGCCAGCGAACCCGCCCCCGTGCGCGGCCTGCGCCTGGCCAGCACGGAAGGTGAAAGCGAGCCCGCCCCCCGCGGGCCGCTGGCGCCGGTGGCCGTAGCCCCGCCCGCCGAAGAGCCGCCACCCGAGCCGCCCGGCACCTCCCCCAGCGGGCGGCCGGCGCTGAAGCGCGTGAAGTAGCGCAGGGCCCGCAGCGGGCGCCACCTACAATTTCCGGCGTGCCGGCTTAGCTCAGTTGGTAGAGCACCCGCCTTGTAAGCGGAAGGTCTTCGGTTCGATTCCGAAAGCCGGCACCACCCGCCGTTCAGCTGCGGGGCAGCACCTTCACCTTCACCTCCACCGCGGCCCAGCCCGCCTGCTGCAAGGTGCTTGTCACCGCTGGCAGCAACTGTCGCAGCTTGGCGGCCGCCGCGGCGTTGGACACCAGCAGCACCCAGGAGGCATCATCCAAGGGGCCGGCACGCACCTCGCCTTGCAGCCCTGCCGGCAGCAGCGCTTTCACCGCAGCCAGCCGCTCGCGGCTTTGCTGCACCCGCTGCAGCAGCCCCACCAGCGGCTGGTGGTGTTCGAGTGCGCGGGCCAGGGCCTGGGCGGGAGGTGCAGGGCTGGTCATGAAGAGGGAAGTCTACGTGTCACTCCAGGTTTTGAAGGGCCGGCAGCACCGGCCCGGCGGCTGAAGCATGCAGGTGCTGATCACGCATGGCCGCCTGGCGCGCACGCGGGTGCTCGAACTTCAGCGCTGGCAGCTGGTGCTGGCGGCACTGCTGCTGGGCGGCGGGCTGTTGCTGCTCTCTGGGGTGGTGTACCACTCCATCCTGTTGAAGGCGGCCCGCGAGGGCTGGCCGGTGCTCAGCCCGCTGGTGCGGCTGATCGTGCGCGATGAGGTGCAGCAGCAGGAGCGCTTCATGCGCGACAACCTCGATGCCATCGCGAAGAAGGTCGGCGACATGCAGGCCAAGCTGCTGCGCCTGGAAGCCATGGGCGAGCGGCTGCAAGGCCTGGCCGGCGTGCCGCTGGACGAACTGCGCAGCGCACGCCCCGGGGCGCCGCCGGCCTCTGCGGGCCAGGCTGCAAGCGCTGCGGGCCCGCCGGTTCCCGCCGGCGCCGCTCCAACTGCGGGCGGGCGTGGCGGCCCTTACCTGCCTCTGGCGCAGCCCAGCCTCGAGCAACTGCGCCAGGCCGTCACCGGTCTCGAAGCGCTGGCTGATTTCCACCTCGACTACTTCACCCTGGCCGAATCCCGCCTGCTGGAAACGCGCCTGCAGGCTTTGCTGATTCCCAGCGCCGCACCGGTGGTCGGGCCCATGGGCTCGGGTTTCGGCTTTCGCGCCGACCCCTTCACCGGGCGCGCTGCCCTGCATGCCGGGCTGGATTTCCCTGCCGAGGTGGGCACCCCGGTCCAGGCCGCGGCCAGCGGGCTGGTGAGCCTGCGTGAAAGCCACCCCGAATACGGCCAGTTGCTGGAAATCGACCACGGCAACGGTCTGGGCACCCGCTATGCCCACCTCTCGGCTTTCGAAGTGCCGGTGGGCGCGCTGGTGCAGCGTGGGCAACTGGTGGGCCGCGTGGGCAACACCGGGCGCTCGACCGGACCCCACCTGCACTTCGAAGTGCTGGTCAACGGCGTGCCGCAAAACCCTGCGCGTTTTCTGGCTGCGGGCCCTGCGCCGCGCGCTGCGGCGAAGGCCAGGGCCCCAGGGGGCGGGTGATAAACTCGTGTGCTTTGCCCGGCCGCGATAGCAGCCAGGCCGTCTGCGGTGCAGCACATGGCTTGCAAGCCTTTGCGCCGCCCCCAGATGCCTGAAACCGCGCAGTTTTCCGCCCCCGAATGTCCCCCTGATGGGCCCCGCCCGCCCGCCTGAACCACGGGCCCGCGGCGCGCCGCCGAACCACGAGACCCGACGCCGCATGTTTCCCAAGATCCTGACCCAGATTTTCGGCAGCCGGAACGAGCGTCTGCTGAAGACGTACCGGCGCATCGTGGACAAGGTGAACGCGCTCGAGCCCCAGCTCGAGAATCTGAGCGATGCCGAACTGCGTGCCAAGACCGATGAATTCCGCCAGCGCGTGGCCGCTGGCACCACGCTGGACGACATCCTCCCCGAGGCCTTCGCGGTGGTGCGCGAAGGCGGCAAGCGCACGCTGAAGATGCGGCACTTCGATGTGCAGCTCATCGGCGGCATGGCGCTGCACCAGGGCAAGATCGCCGAGATGCGCACCGGCGAGGGCAAGACGCTGATGGCGACGCTGCCGGTCTACCTGAATGCACTGGCCGGCAAGGGCGTGCACGTGGTCACGGTGAACGACTATCTGGCCCGGCGCGACGCCGAGTGGATGGGCAGGCTCTACACCTTCCTGGGCCTGACGGTGGGCGTGAACGTGCCCGGCATGGGCCGCGAGGAAAAGCAGGCCGCCTATGCCGCCGATGTCACCTACGGCACGAACAACGAGTTCGGCTTCGACTACCTGCGCGACAACATGGTGCAAGACCTGCGCGAACGTGTCGCGCGGGGCCTGAACTACGCCATCGTCGACGAGGTCGACTCCATCCTCATCGACGAGGCGCGCACGCCGCTCATCATCAGCGGCCAGGCCGAAGACCACACCGACATGTATGTGCGCATCAACGCCATCGTGCCGGGCCTGAAGAAACAGATCGGCGAGGCCAACCTGCGCACGGGCGAAGGCGTCATCGAGGCGGGTGACTTCACCGTCGACGAGAAGACGCACCAGGTCTTTCTCACCGAAGCCGGCCACGAGAACGCCGAGCGCCTGCTCACCGAAGCCGGCCTGCTGGCCGAAGGCGCCAGCCTGTACGACCCGGCCAACATCGCGCTGATGCACCACGTGTACGCCGCGCTGCGCGCCAACCACCTGTACAACCGCGACCAGCACTACGTGGTGCAGAACGGCGAGGTGGTGATCGTCGACGAATTCACCGGCCGCCTGATGACGGGCCGGCGCTGGAGCGACGGCCTGCACCAGGCCGTGGAAGCCAAGGAAGGCGTGCAGATCCAGAGCGAGAACCAGACGCTGGCCTCGGTCACCTTCCAGAACTACTTCCGCATGTACGGCAAGCTCGGCGGCATGACGGGCACGGCCGACACCGAGGCCTACGAATTCCAGGAGATCTACGGCCTGGAAACGGTGGTGATTCCGCCCAACCGGCCCACCATCCGCAAGGACGACAACGACCTCATCTACAAGACGGCCAAGGAGAAATACGACGCCGTCACGCGCGACATCCGCGATTGCCACGAGCGCGGCCAGCCGGTGCTGGTGGGCACCACCAGCATCGAGAACAGCGAACTCATCAGCGAACTGCTGAAGAAGGCCAAGCTGCCGCACCAGGTGCTCAACGCCAAGCAGCACGCCAAGGAGGCCGAGATCGTGGCCCAGGCCGGGCGGCCGGGCGTCATCACCATCGCCACCAACATGGCCGGCCGCGGTACCGACATCGTGCTGGGCGGCAACGTCGAGAAGCAGATCCAGTTCCTGGAAGAAGACGAGAGCCTCTCGCCCGAAGAGAAGGCCACGCGCGCGCAGAAGCTGAAGGACGAGTGGAAGGCCCTGCACGAGCAGGTGAAGGCCGCCGGCGGCCTGCGCATCGTGGCCACCGAGCGCCATGAAAGCCGGCGCATCGACAACCAGCTGCGCGGCCGTTCTGGCCGCCAGGGCGATCCGGGTGCCAGCCGCTTCTACCTGAGCCTGGACGACCCGCTGATGCGCATCTTCGCGGGCGACCGCGTGCGTTCCATCATGGACCGCCTGAAGATGCCCGAGGGCGAGGCCATCGAGGCCGGCATCGTCAACCGCAGCATCGAGAGCGCGCAGCGCAAGGTGGAAGCGCGCAACTTCGACATCCGCAAGCAGCTGCTGGAGTACGACGACGTCAGCAACGACCAGCGCAAGGTCATCTACCAGCAGCGCAACGAGATCCTGGAAGCACAGAACCTCGACGAGCAGATTGCCAACCTGCGCCGCAGTGCGATGACGGCCGTGGTGCATGCGCACGTGCCGCCGCAGTCGCTGGAAGAGCAGTGGGACCTGGAAGCCCTGGAGCGCGCGCTGCGCGACGAATGGCAGCTGGAACTGTCGCTCAAGGCCGAGGTGGAGAACAGCGAGTCGATCACCGACGAAGACATCGTCGAGAAGGTCACGGCGGCCGCGGATGCGCACTTCCAGGCCAAGGTGCAGATCGTCGGCGCCGAGCAGTTCACGCCTTTCATGCGCATGGTGTTGCTGCAGGCCATCGACAGCCACTGGCGCGAGCACCTGGCTGCGCTGGACTACCTGCGCCAGGGCATCCACCTGCGCGGCTACGCGCAGAAGAACCCCAAGCAGGAATACAAGCGCGAGGCTTTCGAGCTGTTCAGCCAGTTGCTGGACGTGGTGAAGATGGAAGTCACGCGCGTGCTGATGACCGTGCGCATCCAGAGCCAGGACCAGGTGGCGGCCGCCGCGCAGGCGCTGGAGGCCCAGGCCGGGCAGCTGGCCAACGTGACCTACACCCACCCCAACGAGGACGGCAGCGTCTCGCAGGAGGCCGACCCCGCCACGCTGGCGCAGGAAGTGCCCAAGGTCGGCCGCAACGACCCCTGCCCCTGCGGCAGCGGCAAGAAGTACAAGGCCTGCCACGGCAGGCTGGCCTGAAACTCAACGCGGCGTTGGGGGCGCCGAGGGTGCCGGGTTCGGCGCCGAAGCGCCGGCATCTGCACGGTACAGCCCGGCCGGCTGCACGCTGGCCACGCCCGGCAGCCGTCGCAAGGCCTCGATATCGGCCGGCGTGCGGGGTGCCACCGCTTCGATGACCACGGTGTTGGCGCTGTACTCGCTGGTGCTCATCACCAACCAGCCTTGCAGGCGCAGGGCCTGCAGGCTGGGCAGGCGGGCGCGCTTCAGGCTCTCCGCGTAAGCGCGCATGCGGTCTTCGCGGCTGCCTTCGGTGCCGGTGTCGGCCCCGCCGGCAAAGCGGGTGGCCACCGGCGGCGCCGTGAAGGTGAGCAGCCAGCGCGCCTGCTCGGCCGCGCCAGGCCCCGGCGCTTCGGCGGCCGGCACGGCAGGCCGCTCAGCGCCCGCCGTGCCGGGCGTGCTGCACGCCGCCAGCCCGGCAGCAGCCAGGGCCAGCAGCATGCTGGCCCTCAGCCCACGGGCGGTGGCGGCGCAGGGCCCGCATGGGCTCAAGGCAGCGGAATCAGCGCCGCCGAATTCGCGTTGGCGTTTTCGGTGCTGATCACCAGCAGGCCCTTGTCGCCAGGCGATGCCGTGGCGGCGTTGGCCGGGTTGCTGGTGACGCTGAACGAACCCGACGCCCCAGGGTTCACCAGGTAGCTGATGGCGCTGGGCACGTTCACCAGCTGGTCCAGCGTGACGTACTGGAAGCCCCCGGTGCCCAGGGTGTCCAGGATCGCTGCCGTGGCATTGCTGCCGTTGCTCGTGGTCACGCGCAGGCCGATGCGGCTGCTGGCGGTGATGGACATCGGCGAGGCGAATGCCGTCATCACCATGCGGTTCGAGCCCAGCGTGAAGTCGGGCCGGAAGAACGCATTGCCGTTGGCCCCGGTGAGGCCGGGCGCGATGAACACCGCGTTGCGGTTTTCGCTGGTGTTCAGGTTGCGCACCGTGAAGTCGGTGACACCGTCGTTGTTGGTGTCGATCTCCACGTTGACGGTGGCCGAACGCAGCGTGTCCAGCGGGTTCCAGAACGAAACCCCCACCTGCAGCAGGTTGCCGCTGGTGATGCCGGCCGGCAGCGTGCCCGTGAAGCCGTTGGGCACGAAGCGCACGCCCACGCCGCGCAGGTCGACCGGCAGCACGTTCGAGCCCGGCACCAGGGCCGGCTGGTCTTGCGCGTCTTCGCCGCCCACCAGCGTGAAGGCCTCCACCGCGGTGCGCGCGGCACCGCTGTTGTCGGTCTGCACCGTGGTGCCGCTGAGCACGGGCACCACGTTGGAGGCCACGCGCGGCAGCATCAGGTAGGGCACCCGCACGGTGTCGCCCGGGCCGCCGTCGATGGTGACGAAGCCGTCCTGCTCCAGCTCGGTGAACTTCGCGGTGCAGGCCGCCACCGGCCCGGGCGGGTTGGTGGTGGTGGTGCAGGTGTCGTCGTTGGTCAGCTTGCGCGGCAGGCCGCTGGCGGCTTCCACGGGCAGGGCCGAGGCAGTGGCCGTGGCCACCAGCTGGAAGGTGCCGGTGGAGTTACCGGGCACCGTGAGCGTGCTGACCGAGGGCGCGAAGGTGACGCCGCGTGCCGCGTCATCGGCAAAGCGCGGTGCGGCCGACAGCGTGTAGGTCTTGGCACCCGGCCCGAGGTTCTGCACGACCACCGTGCGCGAGGCGCTGCCATTGCCCGTGAAGGCCTGGGCGCCGAAGGACACGGCGGTGTTGAAGTAGGTGCCGGCGCTCGGATCGACGTCCTGGTTGTCGTAGGCGATGGTGCCGGTGGCCACCGCGCGGTCGGCGCGCGCGCGCCCCGCGCCCATGCGCGTCAGCGGGGCCAGCGTGTTGCTGGCCTTCGAGCTGAATACATCGGTGTCGGCGGTGTTCATGATGGCGGCCTTCACCTGCCAGGGCTGGAAGGTCGGCCGGGCCGACAGCACCAGCGCGGCAATACCCGCCGTCAGCGGGCCCGAGAAGCTGGTGCCGCTGTTGGCCACACCACCGCTGCCGGTGCCGACGTTGGCCATCCAGATGTTGGTGCCTGGGGCAGCGATGTCGGGTTTCAGGGCCATGCCGGCCATCGAGGGCCCGCGTGAGGTGAAGCCCGACAACTGGTCGACGAGGTTCACGCCCCCTGCCAGGTTGGGCGCGTCGCCCAGCGGCGTGATCGTGCCCTGCAGGCCGGGGTTGTTGATGAGGGCGGCCTTGATCTCGGCGCCTTCGCCGGTGCCGATGGAGTAGGCCGGGCGCGTGACCAGCGGCGCGGCCGCGCCGGCGGCCATGCCGAAGGGGCCGGCCCCGGCCGCGTTGTTCACGATGATGGCCGCCGATGCACCGCCGCCGCGCGTGTTGCCACCAGCGCGGTGCGTGTTGAAGGCCTTCTCGCTGAACTCGCAGGTGCCGCGGTCGGCGATGCCGAAGGCGCCGTTCAAGGCCGGGATGGCCGGGTTCGGTGCCAGGGGCACGGGCTGGTTGATGGTGGGCGAGCAGGCCAGGTTCACGTTGTTGGCCAGCGTGTTGTTCACGCCCGCCAGCGCCAGCGCGGCCGTGCGCGGTGCCGTGAAGGGCACGCCGAAGGCGCCGCCGATCATGGCGTAGGTCTTGTTCAGCGGGGCGCCCACGGTCAGCGTCGGGCCGGTCAGCGAGGCGGGCTCGGTGGCGGCCACGCTGATGACGGTGTCTGCCGCCGAGGGCGTGCCCACGATGAAGGGAATGTCGTTGCTGTTGCCCGCCGAGGCCACCACGGTGATGCCCGCGCGCACGGCGTTGCGCGACGCTTCGGCCAGGCTGTTGGTGAACGGGTTGCCGTAGGCCGCGCCCAGCGACATGTTGATGACGAAGCGTGTGCCCGCAGGCAGTGCCGGGTTCTGCGAACCCACCTGGTTGTTGCCGTTGGGGTTGCCGGCGGCGTACTGCACGATCGACTCGATGGAGTTCAGCAGCGCGCTGCCTTCGCAGGCCGAGCTGAGGCGGCTGCAACCGCGGTAGCCCAGCAGCATGGCGCCCGGTGCCGAGCCCGGCTGGATGTTCGAGCCCGGCACGGCCGAGCCTGCCGCGGCGCTGGCCGAGTTGGTGCCGTGGCCGGCGAAGTCGCTGGCCTGCTGCTTGTTGTCGATGGGGTCGGCATCGGGCACGACCGCCAGGTTGGTGCTGCCGTTCCAGGTCTCACCCAGCCAGTCGTAGCCGCCCTTCACGCGCGGGCCGTCAGGGAAGACGCCGGGGGTGTCGCCGATGGTGGTGGGGCCGGTGCCGGCCACGGCGGCCTGGTAGTAGGCCACGGTGCCCGGGCCCTGGAACGAGGCGTGGGTGTAGTCCAGGCCCGAGTCGATGACGGCCAGCGCGACGCCCTGGCCGGTGTTGCCGCCCACGTTGACGGGCAGCGTGCCCAGCAGCTGCGGAATGGTCGGCGGCGCCGACTGGCTCATGCGGTAGATGCCGGCCGGGCCCACCGCCTTCACGCCGCGCAGGCGGGCGATCTCGGCCATGCGCGAGGGCTCGATGTCGATGATGGCGCCGTTGAAGGCGTACTCGGTGGTGTTCTGCACACGCGCACCCAGCGCGGCCATGGCCTGCAGGCGCGGTGCCTTGGCAGCGCGCAGGCGCTGGCTGTACTGGGCCATTTCGGCCCGGTGGGCCAGGTTGTTGGCGCGCAGGCCGGCGCGTGAGGCCACCGCCGCCGGTTCGGTGAACTGCACGATGGCGCGCACCTTGCCGTCGGCCCCGACCACCATGGACGGGTCGCCCGCCACGGGCGTGGAAGAGATGCTGTTGGCTTCAGGCTGCTGTGCCAGCCGCCATGCGGCACTGGGCGCGGCCTTGCTGCTGCGGTCGGCCTGCGCATGGGCGACGCCGCCCAGGGCCATCAGGCAGGCCGCGGCCAGCAGGGTGGGCGCGGTCATCGGGCGTTGGCCGCGCTGCGGGCGCTGCACGGCGGAAGAAGAAGCTGAAACCATTTTCACGAGAGGTACCCCACCATCAAAGTTGAAGTCTTGGACGGCCAGACTCGCCAGGGCGAGCGTCGGCGCGAAAAACAGGCCCTGCCCGGCAGGAGCCAGGCCCGAAGGAAAGCACAGGGGTCGGATGATCTCGGCCACCGGCTGACCTCACAAGCTGCATGGCGCAGGGTTCGTGCCAATCTCAGTGAAGCCTCTACCCCGCAACTGAGGGGGCAGGCCGCGGCCGCGGTGCCCAGGGCACACTGCGGGCATGAAGCTCAGCCTTTTGCCCCTGGTGCCCGACCTGCCTTTGCCCTGGCGCGCGCCGGCGGCCTTGCGCACCGAGGTGCCGCGCGGCTACGGTGTGCAGGAGCAATGCCTGCCCTTCACCGCCGCTTGCGCGCTGGGCCTGCTGGTGCCGGCACCTTTCGACTTCGGCCTCTGCCTACCCGAGGAGGTGCCGCCCGAGGGCCGCGCTTTCGAAGCCCCCGAAGTGGCGCGCCCGCCGGGCGACCGGCGCTGGTTCTACGTCGTCGACCACCCCGGCAGCCGCTTCGAGGGCAATGCCTTCGCGGCCACGCCGCTGCGCTTCACCGATGCACAGGGGCTGCCGAAGGAGTTGCGCCCGCGCCAGCCCGGCATCAGCTTCATGGACCGGCCCGACCAGGCCGGCCACTTCAAGCTGCACCTGCCCTGGGTGCTGAAGACGCCCGAAGGCATCGACACGCTCTTCACCCGGCCCCTGAACCGCCCCGCGCCGCTGGCGCTGCTGGACGGCCTGGTGGAGACCGACTGGTACGCCCACCCCGTGAACCTGGTGGTGAACCGCCCGGCCAGCGGCGCCTTGCACGTGCGGCGCGGCGAGGTCATCGCGCAGCTGATGTTCATCGAACGCCAGATGCGGCGCTGTGAACTCGAGGTGCTGCAAGGCCACGAGCCCGAGGCCCGGCAGATGCACGAGGATCTGCGCCAGTGGTTCTTCGACCACGCCGCCGACCGCAGCACCTACCGCCGCCAGGCGCGCAGCCGCCAGGGGCGCATGGAGGCCGGGCCGGCCCTGGGGGCCGAAGCAGGCGAACCGCCGCCCGGGGCCTAGGCTGCCCAGGAGAGAGCCAGCGGGCCAGCGGGCCGCCGGACCCCTGCAGCCGCGGCGGGCGGCCTCACTACAATTCGCCGCCCGCCCAGTGCCGTTTTTCCCAGCCGCCATGTCCGTCAATCTTTCGGCCCCGGACCCCCAGACCCTGCTGCCCGTGCCGGGCGTGCGCATCGGCGTGGCCATGGCGGGCGTGCGCAAGGCGAACCGGCGCGATCTGGTCGTTTTTGCGCTGGATGAAGGCACCGAGGTCGCCGGCGTCTTCACGCAGAACCGTTTCTGCGCTGCGCCGGTGCAGGTGTGCCGCGAGCATCTGGCCGCGGCTGCGGGGCAGGGCGCCGGCGCTCCCGGCAGCGGCATCCGCGCGCTGCTCATCAACACCGGCAATGCCAACGCCGGCACCGGCGCCGACGGGTTGCAGCGTGCGCGCCGCAGTTGCAGCGCCCTGGCCGCGCTGATGGGCCTGCAGCCGGCCCAGGTGCTGCCCTTCTCAACGGGCGTGATCATGGAAACGCTGCCGGTCGAACGCATCGAAGCCGGCCTGCCCGCTGCGCTGGCCGCCCTGCAGCCGGCCGGCTGGGGCGAAGCCGCCACCGGCATCATGACGACCGACACCCTGCCCAAGGCGGCCTCGCGCCAGGTGCAGATCGGCGGGCGCACGGTCACGCTCACCGGCATCAGCAAGGGCGCGGGGATGATCCGCCCGAACATGGCCACCATGCTGGGCTTCCTGGCCACCGACGCCGTCATCGCCCCGGCCGCGCTGCAGGCGCTGGCGCGGCACGCGGCCGATGCCAGCTTCAACCGCATCACCATCGATGGCGACACCTCCACGAACGACAGCTTCGTGCTCGTGGCCACGCAGCAGGCCGGCCACGCACGCATCGACACGCTGAGCTCGGCCGAAGGCCAGGCGCTGAGTGCAGCCGTGGTGGCGCTGGCGCAGCAGCTGGCCCAGGCCATCGTGCGCGACGGCGAGGGCGCCACCAAGTTCATCACCGTGCAGGTGCAGGGCGGGCGCACGGAAGCCGAATGCCGGCTGGCCGCCTATGCCATCGCCCATTCGCCGCTGGTGAAGACGGCGTTCTTCGCCAGCGACCCCAACCTGGGCCGCATCCTCGCCGCCGTGGGTTATGCCGGCATTGCCGACCTCGACCAGGGCCTCATCGACCTGTTCCTGGATGAGGTGCACGTGGTGCAGCACGGCGGCCGCCTGCCCAGCTACCGCGAGGAAGACGGCCAGCGCGTGATGAAGAAGGCCGAGATCACCGTGCGTGTGCACCTGCACCGGGGCGAGGCCGAGGCCACCGTCTGGACCTGCGATTTCTCGCACGAGTACGTGACCATCAACGCCGACTACCGCTCCTGAGCCTGCCCTGCTGAAGCGTCTTTCCGGCCGCTTGCTGGCCGCCTTGCCGAGGTTGCCCGAGGGCGACCTGCTGCGTGACGTCGCCTACCGGCGGCTGTGGACCTCCATCCTCACCAGCTCCTTCGGCAACCAGGTGATGATGCTGGCGCTGCCACTCACGGCGGCGGTGCTGCTGCAGGCCACGCCCACGCAGATGGGCATCCTCACGGCCATCGAGCTGCTGCCTTTCGTGCTGCTCAGCCTGCCGGCCGGCGTGTGGCTGGACCGCGTGCGCAAGCTGCCGGTGTACGCGGTGGGCGAAAGCCTCATCGCGGTGGCCGCGCTCAGCGTGCCGCTGGCCTGGTGGCTGGGCTGGCTGACGATGAACTGGCTCTACGTCGTGGGCTTCATGCTGGGCACGGTGCACACCGTCTCGGGCACCGCCGCGCAGGTGGTGCTGACGCAGGTGGTGGCGCGCGAACGCCTGGTGGAAGCGCATGCAAAGAACGCGCTCGCCACCTCGGGCGCCGAGGTGGCCGGCCCGGGCCTGGCGGGGGCGCTGATCAAGGTGTTCGGGGCGCCGGTGGCGCTGCTGGTGAACGCGGCGCTGTTGCTGGGTTCGGCGCTCATCCTGCGCGGCATCAACGTCCACGAAAGGCGTGAAGCGCGGCCGCCCGGCCACTTCTGGCGCGACATGGGCGTGGGCCTGCGCTTCGTGGTGAGCCACCGGCTGCTCATCACGCTGGGGGTGCTGATGGCGGTCTGGCAGATGTGCCACTACGCCGCGGCCACGGTGCAGATCCTCTTCGCCACCCGCACGCTGGGCCTGAGCGAACATGCCGTGGGCCTTTGCTACATGGGCATGGGCGTGGGCACCATCGCCGGCAGCGTGCTGGGCCGGCGCGTCAGCCACCGCATCGGGCCGGGGCCCTGCCTGGTGCTGGGCTACGCCATCTGTGGCGCGGGCTGGCTGCTGCTGGCGGTGGCGCCGGCCAATGCCTGGGGCGTGGCGGCCTTCGCCCTGATGCTGATGTCTTTCACGATGGGCGCCGTGTTCATCTTCATCAACTTCCTCGCCTTGCGCCAGGCCGTCACGCCCGAGCCGCTGCTGGGCCGCATGACCAGCACCATGCGCTGGATCACGCTGCTGGCCGCCGCGCCCGGCGCCTTGCTGGGCGGCTGGCTGGGTGAACACGCCGGCCTGCGCGCCGCCCTGGGTTTTGCCGGCGGAGTGTCGATGCTGCTGGTGCTGGTGGCCTGGCGGCTGCCGCTGATACGCCAGCTGAAGCACCTGCCCGAGCAGGAGCGTGAATCCGAGTGGCTGGGGCTGGAGGCCGACGTCCGCAACCCGACGGCCTGAGGTCTGCCCCCGGCCCGGCGCGGTGCTCGGGTGTGGCCCTGCGTGGGCTTGTGGCGCCGCTTGCCCGCGGTGTGGTGGGTTTTGGGACAATCCCGGCTGCTCTTCCGAAAGCCCCATGAACGCACCGCTGCCCCTCACCGCGCCCCTGAACGCCACCGTGGCAGCCCTGCACGCCCCCGCCGGCGAGGGTGCCGACAGCGCGGTGCGCCTGCGCGAGATTCCCTACAACTACACCTCGTTCTCGGACCGTGAGATCGTGCTGCGCCTGCTGGGCACGCGGGCCTGGGAAATCCTGAACCTGCTGCGTGAAGAGCGCCGCACCGGCCGCAGCGCGCGCATGCTGTACGAGGTGCTGGGCGACATCTGGGTGGTGCAGCGCAACCCCTACCTGGAAGACGACCTGCTCGACAACCCCAAGCGCCGGGCGATGCTGATCGAGGCGCTGAACCACCGCCTGAACGAGGTAGCCAAGCGCCGAGACCCCGCCGCCGATGCCCAGCGCGACGCCCTCGTGGGCGAGCTGCTCGAAGCCGCGCGCCGCGCCGTGAAGGCCTTTGCCGAGCGCTTCCGCGCCGTGTGGGACCTGCGCAAGGCCACGCGCCGCGCCCTGGGCCGCGCCACCGCGAAGGACAACATCAAGTTCGACGGCCTGAGCCGCGTGAGCCATGTGACGGATGCCACCGACTGGCGCGTGGAGTACCCCTTCGTCGTGCTCACGCCCGACAGCGAAGCCGAGATGGCGGCGCTGGTGAAGGGCTGCATCGAGCTGGGCCTGACCATCATCCCGCGTGGCGGCGGCACCGGCTACAACGGCGGCGCCGTGCCGCTCACCTGGAAAAGCGCCGTCATCAACACCGAGAAGCTGGAAGCGCTGGGCGAGGTGGAGATGAAGCTGCTGCCGGGCCTGAGCGAGCCCGTGGCCACCATCACCAGCGAGGCGGGCGTCGTCACGCAGCGCGTGGCCGACGCCGCCGAAAGGGCAGGCTTCGTGTTCGCGGTGGACCCCACCAGCGCCGAAGCCAGCTGCATCGGCGGCAACATCGCCATGAACGCGGGCGGCAAGAAGGCCGTGCTGTGGGGCACCGCGCTCGACAACCTCGCCAGCTGGCGCATGGTGACTCCCGATGCGAAGTGGCTGGAAGTCACGCGCCTGAACCACAACCTGGGCAAGATCCACGACGCCCCGCTGGCCACCTTCGAGCTGAAGTACTTCGACGCCAGCGGCAAGGTGTTGGAGCGCACCGAAACGCTGGAGATTCCCGGCGGCGTGTTCCGCAAGGAAGGCCTGGGCAAGGACGTCACCGACAAGTTCCTGGCCGGGCTGCCCGGCATCCAGAAGGAAGGCTGCGACGGCCTCATCACCAGCGCGCGCTGGGTGCTGCACCGCATGCCGGCGCACACCCGCACGGTGTGCCTCGAATTTTTCGGCAACCCGAAGGACGCGGTGCCCAGCATCGTCGAGATCAAGGACTATCTCTTCGGCCTGAAAGCGCAGCAGGTGCTGCTGGCCGGCCTGGAGCACCTGGACGACCGCTATCTCAAGGCCGTGGGCTACGCCACCAAGAGCAAGCGCGCGCTGCAAGGCAGCGGCTTGCCGAAGATGGTGCTGATCGGCGACATCGTCGGCGATGATGAAAACGCCGTGGCCCGTGCGGCCAGCGAGGTGGTGCGCATCGCCAATTCGCGCGGCGGCGAAGGTTTCACCGCCGTCAGCGCCGACGCGCGCAAGAAGTTCTGGCTCGACCGCAAGCGCACGGCCGCCATCGCCAAGCACACCAACGCCTTCAAGATCAACGAAGACGTGGTGATTCCGCTGCCGCGCATGGGCGAGTACACCGAGGGTGTGGAGCGCATCAACGTCGAACTGAGCCTGCGCAACAAGCTGGAGCTGGTAGCGGCCTTGCAGGCCTTCTTCCAGCGCGGCGCGCTGCCGCTGGGGCGCAGCGACGATGCCGGCGACATTCCCGGCGCCGAGCTGCTGGAAGACCGCGTGCAGCAGGCCCTGGCCTTGCTGGCCGAGGTGCGCGCCCTGTGGCAGCACTGGCTGGACGAACTCGACGTGGTGCAGCCCGCCGAACCCGGCCAGAGCGCTGGCGAAACCTGCTTCGCCATGCTGCAGGACTGGCGCTGGCGTGCCAGCTGGAAGCAGCAGGTGCTCAAGCCGCTGCAGGCGCTTTTCGCCGGCGATGCCTTCAAGCCCCTGCTGGACGAATGCCGCCGCATCCACCAGGAAGTGTTGCGCGGGCGTGTGTGGATTGCGCTGCACATGCATGCCGGTGACGGCAACGTGCACACCAACATTCCCGTCAACAGCGACAACTACGCCATGCTGCAGACGGCCCACGAGGCCGTGGCCCGCGTGATGGCGCTGGCGCGCCGGCTGGGCGGCGTGATCAGCGGCGAACACGGCATCGGCATCACCAAGCTCGAATTCCTGACCGATGCCGAACTGGCGCCTTTTGCCGGCTACAAGCAGCGCGTCGACCCCGAAGGCCGTTTCAACCGCGGCAAGCTGATGCGTACCCCTGCGCAAGGCCAGCCCGGCCAGCAGGGCGAGCTGCGCGCCGCCGACCTCAGCGCCGCCTACACGCCCAGCTTCGGGCTCATGGGGCATGAGTCGCTCATCATGCAGCAGAGCGACATCGGCGCCATCAGCGACAGCATCAAGGACTGCCTGCGCTGCGGCAAGTGCAAGCCGGTGTGCGCCACCCACGTGCCGCGCGCCAACCTGCTGTACAGCCCGCGCAACAAGATCCTGGCGACCTCGCTGCTGATCGAGGCTTTCCTCTACGAAGAGCAGACGCGCCGCGGCGTCAGCGTGAAGCACTGGGAAGACTTCGAGGACGTGGCCGACCACTGCACCGTGTGCCACAAGTGCGAGAGCCCGTGCCCGGTGAAGATCGACTTCGGCGACGTCACCATGAACATGCGCAACCTGCTGCGCAAGATGGGCAAGCAGAGCTTCCGCCCCGGCAAGGCCGTGGCCATGACCTTCCTGAACGCGACCAACCCGCAGACCATCAAGTTCATGCGCAGCGCGATGGTCGACGTCGGCTTCAAGGCCCAGCGCTTCATGAACGGGCTGCTCAAGCCGCTGGCGCGCCAGCAGACGGCCGCACCGCCGGCCACCCTGGGCACGGCGCCGCTGAAAGAGCAGGTCATCCACTTCATCAACAAGAAGATGCCCGGCGGCCTGCCCAAGCGCAGCGCGCGTGCGCTGCTGGACATCGAAGACAAGGACTACGTGCCCATCATCCGCAACCCGGCCACCACCACGGCCGAGACGGAAGCGGTGTTCTATTTCCCGGGCTGCGGCAGCGAGCGCCTGTTCAGCCAGGTGGGCCTGGCCACGCAGGCCATGCTGTGGCACGCGGGCGTGCAGACGGTGCTGCCGCCCGGCTATCTGTGCTGCGGCTACCCGCAGCGCGGTGCCGGGCAGGCCGACAAGGCCGAGAAGCTCATCACCGACAACCGCGTGCTCTTCCACCGCGTGGCCAACACGCTGAACTACCTGGACATCAAGACCGTGGTGGTGAGCTGCGGCACCTGCTACGACCAGCTGCAGGGCTACAAGTTCGAGGAAATCTTCCCCGGTTGCCGCATCGTCGACATCCACGAATACCTGCTCGAAAAAGGCATCATGCTGGACGCCAGCGCGCAGGCCGGCTACCTGTACCACGACCCCTGCCACAGCCCCATGAAGCTGCAGGAGCCGATGAAGACCGTGAAGGCGCTGGTCGGCCCCAACGTGCTGAAGAACGAGCGCTGCTGCGGTGAAAGCGGCACCCTGGGCGTGACGCGCCCCGACATCAGCACCCAGGTGCGCTTTCGCAAGGAAGAAGAGCTGCAAAAGGGCGAGAAGGCGCTGCGCCAGATGATGGCCGCCACGCCCGGCCTCAGCACCGCGGCCCAGGCCAACGTGAAGATCCTCACCAGCTGCCCGAGCTGCCTGCAGGGCCTGAAGCGCTATGAAGACGACATGAACAGCGGCCTGCTGGAGGCCGACTACATCGTCGTCGAAATGGCCCGCGTGATGCTGGGGGAAGACTGGCTTCAGGCTTACGTCGCAAGGGCCAATGCAGGCGGCATCGAACGCGTGCTGGTTTAATGCAGCCATGAGCAACGCAGGCCCCCAACCCACCCACCTGACGGTGCACCAGACCTCGCGTGTACTCGAGGTGGGGTTCGACGACGGCTGCACCTTCCGCCTGCCCTTCGAGTTGCTGCGCATTTATTCGCCTTCCGCCGAGGTGCAGGGCCACGGCCCGGGGCAGGAGGTGCTGCAGACCGGCAAGCGCGAAGTCACCATCGTCGACATCAGCCCCGTGGGCCACTACGCCGTGAAGCCGGTGTTCAGCGACGGCCACGACAGCGGCATCTTCAGCTGGGCCTACCTGCACCAGCTGGGCAGCCAGCAGGCAGAGCGCTGGGCCCTGTACGAAGAGCGCCTGCGTGCCGCCGGGGTCGACCGCGACGCGCCCATGTCCGCCAAGGCCGGCAGCGCCTGCAGCAGCCACTGAACCCTGGAAGCCGCAAGCCATGGCCCAGACCCACTTCGGTTACCAGACGGTCGACGAGCACGAGAAGGCTCGCCATGTGCGCGGCGTCTTCGACTCGGTGGCCTCGAAGTACGACCTGATGAACGACGTGCTGTCGATGGGACTGCACCGTGCCTGGAAGGCCTACGCGGTGGCCGTGGCCAACGTGCAGCCGGGCATGCAGGTGCTCGACATCGCCGGCGGCACCGGCGACCTGGCACGTGCTTTCGCCAAGGCTGCCGGCCCCACCGGCCGCGTGGTGCTGACCGACATCAACGAAGCCATGCTGCGCGTGGGCCGCGACCGCCTGCTCGACGAAGGCGTGGTGCTGCCCACGGCAGCCTGCGATGCCGAGCACCTGCCTTTCGCCGACAGCAGCTTCGACCTCGTGAGCGTGGCCTTCGGCCTGCGCAACATGACGCACAAAGACCGTGCGCTGGCCGAGATGGGCCGGGTGCTGAAGCCCGGCGGCCGCCTGCTCGTGCTGGAGTTCAGCAAGCCCGCGCCGGCGCTGCAGAAGCCCTACGACTGGTATTCCTTCAGCTTCATGCCGCTGATGGGCAAGCTCATCGCCAACGACGAGCAGAGCTACCGCTACCTGGCCGAGAGCATCCGCATGCACCCCGACCAGGCCACGCTCAAGGGCCTGATGCAGGAGGCCGGTTTCGGCCATGTCGACGTGCACAACCTGGCCGGCGGCATCGTCGCCTTGCACGTGGGCATCAAGTGCTGAACCGCCTGAAGCATCGCGCGGCGCGCTGGCAGCAACGCCGGCGCGCGCAGAAGTACCAGCAGGCCCAGGTGGAAGAGTTCCTGCGGCTGGCGCGCATGAGCTTCCTGCGCCTGCAGGCGGCCTGGGACAGCGCCGACCTGGCCTGCATGCGCGACCTGGCCACCGCCTCCCTGCTGGACGACCTGCGGTTCCAGCTCGAGCAACGCGGCCCCGGCCCGCACCGCACCGAAGTGCTGCAGCTCGACGCCCGCCTGCTGTCGCTGGACGACCTGCAGGAGGCCCTGCTGGCCAGCGTCGAATTCAGCGGCCTCATCCGTGAAGAGCAGCAGGGTGCTGCCACGCCCTTTCGCGAACTGTGGATGCTGGCCAGCGTGAAGGCCGCCGGGCCCGGGTGGAAGCTGGCCCGGGTGCAGGCCCTTTCCTGAACCCGCCCCGGCCTGGGCCTGGGTGCCGCCTTCCAGCGCGTGAACTTCTGCCGCGCAGAGGCCCCGGGTAGGGGGGCCCGCCCTCACAAAACCGCCCAGGGAACGCGTTTACACTGGCCCGCTTTTCGCATGGGTCCAGGCCTGTGCGTGACCGTCGGGCAGGCTTGGTGCGCACGGCGCCCGGGCCACGTCGAGAACCCCCAAGGACAGACTGCATGATGCTCACGAAGTTCGCCCCCTCTCGCCTGGTTCGCCGCAGTGGCCATGTGCTGGCCCTCGGTGTGTTGGCCAGCGCCGTGCTGCTGGCCGGTTGCGGCGAGAAGAAGGACAAGCCCGCCACCCAGACGGCGGCCAAGGTCAACAAGGACGAGGTCACCGTCCACCAGATCAACTTCGTGCTGCAGCAGCAGCGCGGCCTGCGACCCGAGCAGACCGACGCCGCCAGCCGCCAGATCCTGGAGCGCCTGGTCGACCAGCAGCTCACGCTGCAGAAGGCCGACGAGCTGAAGATCGACCGCGACCCGCGCGTGGTGCAGCAGCTGGAAGCTGCGCGCCGCGAGATCCTGTCGCGCGCCTACCTCGAGAAGGTGGGCGAGGCCGCGCCCCGGCCCACGCCCGAAGAGATCAAGAAGTACTACGACGAGAAGCCCGCGCTGTTCCGCGAGCGCCGCGTCTACAGCCTGCAGGAAATTGCCATCGAGGCCAAGCCCGAGCAGGTGAACGTGCTGCGCGAGCGCCTGGCTGCCGCGAAGAACATCAACGAGTTCGTGGAATACCTGAAGACCGAGGGCTACCGCTTCTCGGGCAACCAGGCCGTGCGCGCTGCCGAGCAACTGCCGCTGAACAGCCTGGACGCCTTCGCCCGCATGCAGGACGGCCAGGCCATGCTGGTGCCCAACCCCACCGGCGTGCAGGTGGTGCTGCTGGCCGGCTCGCGCAGCCAGCCGGTCAGTGAAGAGCAGGCCCGTCCGGCCATCGAGCAGTACCTGCTGAACGAGCGCAAGCGCAAGCTGGTCGACGACGAGCTCAAGGCCCTGCGCGCAGCCGCCAAGATCGAGTACCTGGGCAAGTTCGCGGAGCCCGCGGCTTCGGCACCGGCGGGCGGCGCACCCGCGGCCGCGCCGGCGGCACCGGCTGCTCCTGCGGCCAGCGGCGGCCTGTCGGCCACCGACATCAGCAAGGGCATGGGTCTGAAGTGATGAAACCTCTGTCCCTGAAATGGCTGGCGGCCCTGGCCGCCTTGGTGACGGGCCTGCTGGCCCCGCTGGCGCAGGCCCAGACGGCCGCCGGCACGCCTGCAGCCACCCCCTCCGCCGAGTACCGCGTGGGCGCGGGCGACGTGCTGCGCATCGTCGTCTTCCAGAACCCCGATCTCTCGCTGGAAACCCGTGTCACCGACGCCGGCCTGGTGTCCTACCCCCTGCTGGGCAGCCTGCGCCTGGGCGGGCTCACCATCACCGACATCGAAAAGCTCATCGCCGATGGTCTGCGCAATGGAAACTTCGTGCGCCAGCCCCAGGTGACGGTGGCGCTGCTGCAGGTGCGTGGCCACCAGGTCAGCGTGCTGGGCCAGGTGAACCGCCCCGGCCGCTACCCGCTGGAAACCGCCGACACCCGGCTCACCGAGGTGCTGGCTGCGGCCGGCGGCGTGGCCGGTTCGGGCACCGACCTCGTCGTGCTGACCGGTGTGCGCGACGGCAAGCCTTTCCGCCTGGAAGTCGACCTGCCCACGCTGTTCGGCGAAGGCAGCCGCGACAAGGACCCCGTGGTGCTGAACGGCGACACGGTCTGGATCGACCGCCAGCCGCTCGTCTACATCTACGGCGAAGTGCAGCGCCCGGGCCCGATGCGGCTCGAGCGCGACATGACCCTCCTGCAGGCCTTGGCCACAGGGGGCGGCCTGACGCCGCGCGGCACCGAAAAGGGTGTGCGCGTGCACCGCAAGGCCGCAGACGGCAGCGTGACGGTGATGACGCCCGGCATGACCGACAAGCTGCGCGAGGGCGATGTCGTCTTCGTGCGCGAGAGCCTGTTCTGATTTCCACGGAGTGAGCTGATGACCTTCGGGCAGTTTGTCGCCATCCTGCGTGCGCGCTGGATGGCCGCGTTGGCGGTCTTGGCCGTCGTCGTGCTGGGCACGCTGGCAGTGAACCTGCTGATGCCCAACCAGTACAAGGCCACCGCCAGCGTGGTGGCCGACTTCAAGCCCGACCCGCTGTCTGCCGTGATGCTGGGCGGCATGCAGTCGCCGGCCTTCATGGCCACGCAGGTCGACATCATCAAGAGCGACCGCGTGGCCCAGCGCGTGGTGCGCAACCTCAAGCTGAACGAGAACCCGCAGATCCGCCAGCAATGGCTGGACGACACGGGCGGCGAAGGCAGCATCGAGATCTGGCTGGGCACCGTGTTCCAGCGCCAGATGGAAGTGACGCCCTCGCGCGAGAGCAGCGTCATCGAGATCAGCTACCGCGCCCCCGACCCGCGCTTTGCCGCGGCGCTGGCCAACGCCTTCGTGCGCGCCTACATCGACACCGCCATCGACCTGCGCGTCGACCCCGCGCGGCAGTACTCGGCCTTCTTCGAAACGCGCTCCAAGGAAGCGCGCGAAGCCCTCGAGGTGGCCCAGAACCGGCTCAGCACCTACCAGCGCGAGAAGGGCATCATCGCCAGCGACGAGCGCCTGGACATCGAGAACGCGCGCCTGAACGAGCTGTCCAGCCAGCTGACGGGGCTGCAGGCCATCTCGGCCGAATCGGCCAGCCGCCAGACGCAGGCCCAGGGCGCGCAGGGCGACCGCATGCCCGAGGTGCTGAACAACGCGCTCATCGGCGGCCTGAAGGCCGACATCTCGCGCGGTGAAGCGCGGCTGCGGGAACTGGGCACGCGCCTGGGCGACAACCATCCGGCGGTGCAGGAAGCTCGGGCCAACCTGGCCGAACTGCGCCAGCGCATGGAAGCCGAGACGCGCAAGGTCACCGGCGGCGTGGGCATCAGCGCCACCATCAACCGCCAGCGCGAGGCCGAAGTCGCACGCGCCCTGGCGGCGCAGCGCGCCCGCGTGCTGGAGCTCAAGCAGGTGCGCGACGAAGGCGTGGTGCTCATCCGCGAAGTGGAGAACGCCCAGCGCACCTACGACGCCATCCTGCAGCGCCTGACGGCCACCAGCCTGGAAAGCCAGACCACACAGATCAACATCAACGAGCTGGCGCAGGCCGACGTGCCGCTGAAGCCCGCTTCGCCGCGCGTGCTGCTGAACACCCTGCTGGCCACCTTGCTGGGCTTGCTGCTGGCCGCCGGCACCGCGCTCGGCCTGGAGCTGCGCGACCGCCGCGTGCGCAGCGCTGATGACGTGGTCACGGCCCTGGGCCTGCCCGTGATCGTGGCCTTGCCCAAGCCCGGCTCGAAGCTGGCGCTGGGCAGCAAACATTCCCTGATGCAGCAGCGCCTGCTGGCGCCGCTGCCCCAACCTGGCAAGGGCGCCTGATGGCCAAGTTCAGAGATTCCCAGCCCGACGACCAGGTCGTGCACGAAGCAGCCTCGTCGGCCGCAGGCGCTGGCGCCACCGACGGCGGCGACACCACGGTGGTCGAGCGCAGCATCGGCGACATCATTGCCGAGCTGCGCAACCTCAATGCCGACCAGGTGGCCAAGGTGCTGAAGCACCAGACCGAGACCGGCGTGCGCTTCGGCGAAGCCGCCGTGGCGCTGGGGCTGGCCAGCAAGGACGACGTGCTCTACGCGCTGTCGCAGCAGTTCCACTACCCCTACGCCCCGGAAGAGAAGCGCAAGCTCAGCCCCGACCTGGTGGCCCTGAACGAGCCCTTCTCGCCGCGCGCCGAGAGCTTCCGTGCGCTGCGCAGCCAGCTGATGATGCGGCTGTACGGCGAAGGCGAAACCCCGCGCGCGGTGGCCGTCATCAGCCCTGACGCCGGCGACGGCAAGAGCTACACCGCCAGCAACCTGGCCGTGGCGCTGGCCCAGCTGGGCGGCCGCACGCTGCTGGTGGACGCCGACATGCGCAGCCCGCGCATTCACGAAATCTTCCTGCTGAAGAACCAGTCGGGCCTGTCCAGCATCCTCTCGGGGCGTGCCGACAAGCAGGTCATCCAGCAGGTGCCGGGGCTGCCGGGCCTGTTCGTGCTACCGGTGGGTACCACACCGCCGAACCCGCTTGAACTGGTCGAGCGTCCGGCCTTTGGTTTGCTGATGCGCGAGCTGGCAGGAAAATTCGATCATGTGGTGGTCGACACGCCGGCGGCGGTGTACGGTGCCGACGCGGCGGTGATCGCCTCTCGTTGTGGCTCGGCATTGCTGGTGGCGCGTAAAGACAGCTCGCGCGTGCACGCACTGCGCGAATTGGTGGCATCGCTGCAGGGGGCGCCGGTCAAGATGGCCGGTGTCGTCTATAACGAGTTCTGAGCCAGGGAAGGGCACCCTCATGTCCAGCGTTCTACCCCGCAGCACGAGCCCCGGCCCGGTGCAGCACAACACCTGGATGCTGGCGGCCCTGGCCGCCGGCTTCCTGCTGCTGGCTGTGCCCACGGTGATGGAACTGGCCAGCGACATCTGGCAGACCGACGAACAGGGCCACGGGCCCATCATCGGCGCCGTCAGCCTGTGGCTGATGTGGCGCGCGCGCCGGGCCGTCATCGACGCCCCCTACCAGCCCGCCAACGTGGCCGGTGGCGTGCTGTTCGTGCTGGCGATGGCTTCCTACGCGCTGGGCCGTTCGCAGAAGATCCTGCAAGGCGAGGTCATCGGCCTCATCCTCGCCGCCGTGGCCATGCTGTTGCTGCTGCGCGGCCGCCAGGGGCTGCGTGCGGTGGCCTTCCCGCTGCTGTTCCTGCTGTTCCTGGTACCGCTGCCGGGCGTGCTGGTGCAGGCCATGACCATTCCGCTGAAGACGGCGGTGTCGTACGTGGCCGAGGTGCTGATGCATTACGCCGGCTACCCCGTCGGCCGCACCGGCGTGATCCTCATCGTCGGCCCCTACCAGCTGCTGGTGGCCGACGCCTGTGCCGGCCTCAACTCGATGTTCACGCTGGAAGCGCTGGGGCTGCTGTACATGAACCTGCTGGGCTACACCAGCAAGCTGCGCAACGTGCTGCTGGCCATCCTGGTGATCCCCATCGCCTTCATCGCCAACGTGGTGCGCGTGATGGTGCTCATCCTCGTCACCTTCCACTTCGGTGATGAAGCCGGCCAGGGCTTCGTGCACACCTTCGCGGGCATGCTGCTGTTCGGCGTGGGCCTGGTCATGATGCTGGGCACCGACAACATCCTCGGCCGCGTGCTGGGCCGCAAGCACGGAGCGCGTCAGTCATGAACACGAGCACGGTCGAACAAGCCTCGCCGGCGCCGGCGCCGCTGCCCATCAAGCGGGTGCTGCTGATGGTGGCCCTGATGGTGCTGGCCGCCGCGGCGGGCGAGTGGTTGCGCCCCACCTACCGCCTGGCCGAGCACAAGCCGGCCATCAAGCTGGAACAGCAGGTGCCCGAGGCCTTCGGCGAATGGCGCCTGGACCGCAGCGTGGCCCCGGTGGTGCCCGACCCCGGCCTGCAGGCCATGCTGGACGCGCTGTACTCGCAGACGCTGGCGCGCACCTACATCAATGCCAAGGGCGAGCGCGTGATGCTGTCCATCGCCTACGGCAGCGACCAGAGCAACGAAGCCACGGCCGTGCACCGCCCCGAGTTCTGCTACTCGGCCCAGGGCTTCCGCGTGAAGACACTGGAAAGCAGCCGCCTCACCATCGACAACACCTCGGTGCCCGTGGCCCGGCTGGTGGGCCAGCTCGGCCGCCGCGTCGAGCCCATCACCTACTGGGTGACGCTGGACGAAGCCGCCACGCTGCCGGGCTTCGGCCGCAAGCTGCAGCAGATCCGCTACGGCCTGATGGGTCAGATTCCCGACGGCATGCTGGTGCGCGTCTCCAGCATCTCCACCTCCAACGATGAGGCGTTCGCGATGCAGCAGCGCTTCCTGGAGCAGATGTACGCCGCCGTGCCCGCCGAGGTGCGAACCCGCTATTTCGGCGCCGGAAAAGCCAGCTGAGCCTCGACCGTGCCCGCCCTGGGAGTGTGGCCGGCGGCGGTGCGGCACCGCCTGCGCTGGCTGAGTTTCAAGCCCTTCGAAGAAAACACCCCCGACGGGCGCAGCAACGAGCGCCATCGGCGCATTGCGCTGAGCGCGGCGGCCTCGGCCCTGTCGAAGGTGCTGGGCATGGTGACGGCGCTGGTCTCCATACCGCTGGCGCTGGGCTACCTGGGTGCCGAGCGCTTCGGCATCTGGTCCACGCTGAGCTCGCTGATGGTGGCGCTGCAGTTCGCCGACCTGGGCATCGGCAACGGCCTCATCAACCGCGTGGCCGAAGCCCATGGCCGCGGCGACCGCGAGACGATACGCCGCTACCTCTCCAGCGGCCTTTTGGCCTTGCTGGTGGTAGCGGGCCTGGTAGGCCTGCTGATACCCGCCGCGGTGTTCTGGGTGCCCTGGCCGCAGCTGCTGCGTCTGCAGGACGCGGTGGCCATCGCCGAAGTGGGCACGGCCGTGGCGGCCTTTGCGGCCTGCCTGGCGTTGGCCATTCCATTGGGGGTGGTGCAGCGCGTGCAGATCGGCCTGCAGCAAGGCTTCGTGGCCAGCCTGTGGCAGTGCGCAGCCAACCTGCTGAGCCTGCTGGCCATCTGGCTGGCCACGCAGTGGCAGCTGGGCCTGGCCTGGCTGGTGCTGGCCTTGCTGGCGGCGCCGCTGCTCACGGCACTGATCAACGGCCTGTGGTTCTTCGGCGTGGCCGAGCGTGGCCTGCGCCCGTCGCCGCGCGTGGTCACCGCACCAGCCGTCCGGCAGCTGCTGGGCACCGGCGGGCAGTTCCTCGTGCTGCAGCTCGCGGTGGCGGTGCTGGTGTATTCCGACAGCCTCGTCATCGCCTCGGTGCTGGGCGCCAGCCATGTGGCCACCTATGCGGTGCCGGAAAAGCTGTTCAGCATCATCTCGGTGCTGCTGGCCACCTTGCTCATTCCGCTGTGGCCCGCCTACGGCGAGGCCATCGCCCGGCAAGACACGGCCTGGGTGCGGCGCACGCTGAAACGCTCGCTGTGGATGGCCACCGGCGTGTCGATGGCCGGCGCCCTGCTGCTGGTGGTGGGCGGGCCCGCCCTCATGCGGCTGTGGGTGGGCGACGCCGTGCAGGTGCCCTGGGTGCTGCTGGTGGCGCTGGGCGTGTGGAAGGTGCTGGAAGGCGCGGGCCTGGCGCTGGCCATGTACCTGAACGGGGCCGGCATCATCCGGCTGCAGCTCGTCACCGCCTGCGTCACGGCGGCGGCCGCGCTGGTGGCCAAGCCCCTGATGGTGCAGGCGTGGGGCGTGGTGGGGGCCCCGCTGGCCACCGCCGCGGCCTACCTCGCCTTCACGCTGCTGCCGCTGGTGCTGTGGTTGCCGCGCACCTGGCGGCAGCCACGTCCGCCGCACCCGCCGGCCGCGGGCACCGCGCCATGAGTGCCGCCCTCGCGTCGGCCGGCAAGCTGCCGCAGCAGGTGCTGGTGACGGGCCTGGTGCGCAACTGCGCCGCCGGCATCCGCACCGACCTGCAGCGGCTGCAGGCAGCGCTGCGCGCCTTCCCGCAACGGCACTGGCTGCTGGTCGAATCCGACAGCGCCGACGACAGCGTGGCCACGTTGCAGGCGCTGTGCCACGAGCACGAGAACTTCCGCTTCCTCTCGCTGGGCGCGCTGCGCGAACGCCTGCCCCTGCGCACCGACCGCCTGGCCCACTGCCGCAACGCCTATCTCGAAGAACTGCAGGGCAACCCGCTGTACCGCGACGTGGAACTGGTGGTGGTGTCCGATTTCGACGGCGTCAACACCCACATCACCGAAGCGGGCGTGATGTCGTGCTGGCAGCGCGGTGGCTGGGCCATGTGTGCCGCCAACCAGGCCGGCCCCTACTACGACATCTGGGCCCTGCGCCACCCGTTGTGGTCGCCGAACGACTGCTTCGCGATGCAGCGTTTCCTGCATCGTCATGGCCTGTCGGACGAACGTGCCCTGCAGGTGGCCGTGCTGGGCCGCATGGTCACGCTGCCGCCCACGGCCGACTGGGTGGAGGTGGATTCCGCCTTCGGCGGCCTGGCGCTGTACCAGCGCGCCGCGCTGGAAGGCGTGCGCTACCACGGCCTCGACGACGAGGGCGCCGAAGTCTGCGAGCACGTGGCGCTGCATGCGGTCATGCGCGCGCGCCAGCACCGCCTCTTCATCAACCCGGCCATGGTCAATGCCGGCATTGCCGAGCACGCCGAGCACCTGCGCTTCAGCCGCCAGTTGCAGCGTGTGGCCAAGGCCGGCGCACGGCGCCTGCTCGGCAGCCTGAAAGGCGGGGCCGCGTGATGGGCGCAGCGTTGCCGTCCACCCTGCCCGCAGCCCTGGCGGTGGGCACCTGCCGGCTGTGCGCCGGCCCGCTGCAGCCGCGCTTCCGCCAGCGCCTGCTGCAGCGGCACGAGGTGGCCTACTACGTCTGCGGCCACTGCGGCTCACTCCAGACCGAAACACCGCACTGGCTGGAAGAGGCCTACGGCCAGAACCTCTCGAACCTGGACACCGGTGCCGCGCAGCGCAACCTGCGCAACCTGGCCGCCTGCTACGCCGTGGCGCGCGTGCTGGGGCTGCAGCGCCTGCTCGACATCGGTGGTGGCGACGGCCTGCTGTGCCGCCTGCTGCGCGACCGCGGCCTGAACTGCTACGTGCGCGACAAGTACGCGCGCCCCACCTACGCCCAGGGCTTCGACGAACCCGATTTCGACCGGCCCGAGATGGTGATGGCCTTCGAGGTCTTCGAGCACCTGCCCCAGCCCGCCGTGGAACTGCCGGCCTTCTTCGCCAGCGGCCCGCAGGCGGTGCTGATCAGCACCGAGCTCTACACGGGGCAGGGGCCTGACTGGCCCTACCTGGCGCCTGAAAGCGGCCAGCACGTGTTCTTCTACAGCCCGCAGGCCCTGGCCCTGGTGGCTCAGCAGCAGGGCTACACCTTGCTGCTGAGCGGCGAGTTCACGCTTTTCCTGAAGCCGGGCGCCGCCCGTGCATGGCAGCTGGCGCTGCTGAAGCTGCTGCTCAAGCGGCGCCTGTGCCGGCTGGTGGCGGCATGGGTCATGCTTGGGTCCACGCCCGGTGTGACGGCAGACCATGAACTGCAGAAGCGCCGTTCGCCACCGGCCCCGCCGGCCTGAAGGCGCCTGCCGAGCGCCCACCCTGAACCGAGAACCCGCATGAACCAGCGCTTCGAAGAAATCTACGCCACCAACGAGTGGAAACACGGCTCGGGCGAGGGCTCGCTGGCCGAACACACGCGCGGCTATGTCAGCTTCCTCGAGCGCTTCCTGCAAGCGCGTGGCATCACCAGCGTGGTGGAGATGGGCTGTGGCGACTGGCAGTTCTCCAAGCACGTGCGCTGGGGCGGGGCCCGCTACCAGGGCTACGATGTCGTGCGCTCGGTCATTGCGGCCAACCAGGCGCAGCATGCGCGCGAGGGCGTGAGCTTCCACCTGTATTCGGGCGACCCGGCCGAGTTGCCGGCGGCCGAGCTGCTCATCGTGAAAGATGTGCTGCAGCACCTGTCGGACAGCGCCGTTGCCCGCTTCCTGCCCCATCTCTCGCGCTACCGCTACGCGCTGCTGACCAACTGCGTGAACCCGCGCGGCCCCACCGTCAACCGCGACATCGCCGATGGCGATTTCCGCTACCTCGACCTGCGGCTCGCCCCCTTCCACCTGCAGGCCACCGAGGTCTACAGCTTCAGCCACACCATGGGCTGGGCGCAGCGCCTGTTGCGGCGCCGGCGCTGGTTCAAGCGTGTGCTTTTGGTGGAAGGTGCGGCCTCCGTGCCGCACGACACCCCGGCCGCGGCCTGAAAATGCCGGGTTTCGCACGCAACGCCCCATGAATGCCCCCACCTTCTCCGTGGCCACGCCCACGCGCAACGCGCTGGACAAGCTGCGCCGCTGCGTGGGTTCGGTGCGCGGGCAGCAGGGGGCGAGCTTCGAGCACCTGGTGCAGGACGCCTGCTCCAGCGACGGCAGCGCTGCCTGGCTGGCCGCCCAGCAAGGGCCGCAGCTGCAAGGCGTGAGCGAGCCCGACGGCGGCATGTACGACGCCATCAACCGCGCCTGGGGCCGCGCGCGCGGGCGCTACCTGTCATGGCTGAACGCCGACGAGCAATACCTGCCCGGCACGCTGGCCCGCGTGCAGGCTTTCTTCGAAGCCCACCCGCAGGTGGACGTGATCTTCGCTGACTACCTGGTGGCCGATCCTCAAGGCCGCGCGGTGGCGCTGCGGCGCGAGATTCCGCTGCGCCGCTGGTACGTGGTGAACAGCTTCCTGAACGCGCAGTCGTGCACGCTGTTCTACCGCCGTGAACTCTGGGACCGCGGGCTGCTGAAGCTGGACAGCCGCTTCCGCTACGCCGCCGACAAGGCCCTGGTGCTGCACCTGCTGGACCACGGCGTGCGCTTCCACCACCTGCCCGAGGTGCTTTCCGTCTTCGGGGTGGACGGCAGCAACCTCAGCACCCACAGCGGCATGGCGCAGGAGGCCGAAGCCATCCGCCTGGCCCATGGCGGCTTCCGCTGGCGGCCCCTGCGCGCCGCCGCGCTGGCCGGTCGCCGTCTCGAACGCCTGTGGCGGGGCGCCTACCGCGCCACCGACCTGCGCTACCGTTACGCGCTGGACGAAGTGCCGCACTACGCCGACTACGCCGTGCGCGGCCTCGGCGGCCGCTATTCGCTGCAGGACACCGAAGGCCGCGCCGAGCGACTGCCCACCATGGCGCCCCCCCCGGCGCCCGGCCCCGCCGGCCCCACCGAGACCACGACATGAACTCCCTGCTGCCACGCCTGCCGCAAAACCTGAGCTTCAGGCGTCGCATCCGCGCGCCCAAGCAGGCGCCCGCCAGCCGCCTGGCGCGGCCCATGCTGGTGGCCGACGGAGGCCTGCGCTTCACCGAGTGCCTGCTGCTGGGCGTGCTGCTGCTGGCCTACTTCCTGAGCCTGTCGATGCCGCTCTTCGGCATTCCCTTCCACCGCACCTTCCTCAACCACGCGGCCCTGGTGCTGCTGGGCCCGGTGCTGGCGCTGCACCTGGCGGGCCTGCTGCTGAACCGCCAGATGCAGCCGGCGCAGCCCGTGCTGGGCGTGTGCTGGCCACTGATCCTGCTGGCCGGCTGGGCGCTGGTGGGCTCGGCCGTGGCGAAGTGGGAATTCGACCGCATCGACAGCTACATCTCCTTCGGCACCTACCTGATGCTGCTGCCCTTCTACGCGGCGGCAGTGCCCCAGCGTGCCGAGCGGCTGCAGGCCTGGGCAGTGGCGCTGCTCTTCATCTGGGTGCTGTCTTCCACGGCGGCGCTGATCGGCGAATCGGTGCGCTTCAACATCGCGGCCACGCTGCACGAGATCGAATACCTCGTGGCGGCGGGCTTCTTCGCGATGTACTACGCCGTGCGCAACAAGGGCCTGAAGGTGCTGGCACTGGTGATGATGGTGGCGGCCTCGGTCATCAACCAGAAGCTCACCGGCTACATCATCCTGGCCATGGCGCTGCTGCACATCCTGACGGCAGCCGGCTGGCGGCGGCTGCTGCCCAGCTGGCGCGGCCTGTACGGCTCGGGCGCGGTGGTCTTCACGGTGGTGGTGTCCACGGCACTGGCGCTGCTGTACTTCGAGTTCCGCGAGTTCCTGCCCAGCGGCAACCCCGAGGTGCGCCTGGCGCAGTACGACGCCGCGCTGCGCCAGTTCTACCAGTCGCCCATCTGGGGCAGCGGCTTCATCGACGGCTCGGGCGAGGTCTACCGCGGTGCCTTCCAGGCCCTCTACATCCCCACGCACAGCGACGTGCTCGACATCCTGAAGCACGGCGGCCTCATCGGCCTGGCGCTCTTCGCCTTTGGCTACTGGAAGATCTTCCTGCTGTTGCACCGCGCCGTGAAGGCCACGCTGGACCAGCCGCTGCTGAACGCCTACTTCGTGAGCGTGCGCTTCTTCCAGGTGACGGCCCTGGTCACCTTCTCGCTCAACCCGCTGCTGCTGAAGGGGCCCTTCCTCATCGTCATCTGGTGCAACCTGGGCCTGGCCGTCGGCATGGCCCTGACGGCCCTGCGCGCCGCCGAAGCGGCCCGCCAGCCGTGAACCGTGCTGCCCCACCTGGCGTGCTGTTCGTGCACGCCGGGGCCGAGCTTTACGGTGCCGACCGCATCCTGCTGGAACTGGCCGAGGGCCTGCGCCAGCGCGGCCACGCGCTGCAGGTGGTGCTGCCGGGCCCAGGGCCGCTGCACGAAGAACTGGCCCGCATCGGCGTGCCCTCGCAGCGGCGCAACCTGGGCGTGCTGCGCCGCCGCTACTTCAACCTGCGCGGCCTGCTGAACCGCGGCTGCCGGCTGCTTTCGGCGGTGCGCTACCTGCGGCGCCTGATCCGCGAGCAGCACATCGCCGTCGTGCACAGCAACACCACCGCGGTGTTCGCGGGCGTGCTGGCGGCGCGGCTGTCTGGCGTGCCCCACGTGTGGCACGTGCACGAGATCACCACGCGCCCGCTGTGGTTCGCGCGTGCGGTGGCCGCCTGCGTGGCGCGGCTGTCGCAGCGCGCGGTCTTCGTTTCCGAGGCCACGCGCGAGCACATGTGCCGCCTGAACGAGGGCTTGCGCGCGAAGGCGCTGGTCATCCACAACGGCATCGACACCACGCGCGCGCTGGCCGGCCAGCCCGGCGTGCTGCGGCGTGAATGCGGCTGGGAGGCCGGCGCGCCCGTGGTGGGCATGATCGGCCGCATCAACTGGTGGAAGGGGCAGACCAGCCTGCTGGAATGCGCCGTGCAGCTGGCACCCCGGCACCCGGCGCTACGCTTCCTGATGGTGGGCGGCACTTACGAGGGCGACAACCGCGTGCGCGACGAGCTGCTCGCCGGCATCGAACGCCACCGGCTGCAGGGCGTGGTGGTGGTGCAGGACTTCCGCCCCGACATCGGCAACGTGCTGGCCGACATCGACATCTTCGTGCTGCCCTCCACCGAGCCCGACCCCTTCCCCACCGTGGTGCTGGAGGCCATGGCCGCCGGCAAGCCCATCGTGGCCTACCGCCACGGCGGCGTGTGCGAGATGGTGGAAGACGGCGTCAGCGGCCTGCTGTGCACGCCCGGCGCGCCGGCCGAGATGGCGGCGGCGCTGGCACGCCTGGTGGCCGCGCCCGAGCTGCGCCAGCGCATGGGCCAGGCCGGGCAGCAAAGGCTGCAGGCGCTGTTCACGCGCGAGGTCTTCATCGACCGCTTCGCCGCGCTGTACCGCCAGCTGGCCACACCGGGCGGGGCGGCGGCATGAACCGCCGCCAGGGCCTGCTGCTGCCGGCGGCGCTGGCTTCGGCCTGCTCGCCGCCCAACCCGGTGGCCGACGCGGCCACGTTGGGCGGCTGCCAGGGCCAGGGCCACCCGGGCCTGGGCCGCGGTTTCCACCTCGGCAACGTGTTCGGCCGCACGCTGGAAGACTTCCGCCTCATCGCCGCCACTGGGGCCACGCTAGTGCGCTTCGGCATCGAGCTGGTGGTGGACAAGACCGGCCAGCGCTACCAGACACTGCCCCCGGCCTTGCCCGAGCTGATGCGCCAGCTCGACTACGCCCGCGCCACCGGCCTGAAGCTGGTGCCCGTGCTGCGCCCCGAGCCCTACCCCGAATCGCCCCTGTGGGCCCGGCCTGCCTTGCAGGACAGCCTGGACGCGCTGTGGCGCACGCTGGCCCAGCAGCTGCGCGGCCGGCCCGAGGTGGCGGCCTTCGACCTGGTGAACGAAGCCCACCCGCCGGGCCTCACCTTCGCCATGAAGCAGGCGCGCTGGGAGCGCCTGGCCGAACGCCTGCTGCGCAGCGTGCGCGAGGTGGACCCCACGCGCACCATCGTCATCGAACCATCGCCGGGTGCGCGGCCCATGGGCTTTCCCACCGCCAGCCGCCTGCCCTTCGACAACGTGGTCTACAGCGTGCACATGTACGAGCCCTTCGAGTTCACGCACCAGCGCGTGGGCGACCCGCGCTTCACCGGCGTGGTGGGCTACCCCGGCCTGGTGCCCGACCAGGGTTACTGGGACCGCGAGCGCCTGCGTGCCGAGATGGCGCCGGTGCAGCAGTTCGGCCAGAAGCACGGGGTGGAGATCTACGTCGGCGAGTTCGGCGCACCGCGCTGGGCGCCCGATGGTTCGCGTGAACGCTACCTGGGCGACCTGCTCTCGCTGTTCAACGAATGGGGCTGGAGCTGGACCTACCACGCCTGGCGCGAATGGCAGGGCTGGGACGCCGAGATGGGCCCCAACCAGCGCGTGTTCCACCGCAACGACAGCGAGCCCGCCTTCCGCCTGCTGCGCGAGGCGCTGAAAACCTGCAAGGCCCCGCATGAAAACCGTTGAAGCCGGCAGCGCTGCAGCCCCCGGCAGCCCGGTGCTGCGCATCCTGGGTACGCGCGGCGTGCCCGCCGCGCATGGGGGCTTCGAGACCTTTGCCGAGCACCTGGCGCTGTACCTGGTGCAGCGCGGCTGGCGCGTCACCGTTTACGGCCAGGAAGAAGGCAGCGGCCCCTGGGTGCACGACGAATGGCAGGGCGTGCAGCGTGTGCGCATTCCCGTGGCCAACACCGGGCCGGCCGGCACCATCGTCTTCGACTGGAAGGCCACGCGCCACGCCGCGCGTTCGCCCGGCCTGTGCCTCACGCTGGGCTACAACACGGCGCTGTTCTGCGCGCTGCTGCGCCTGGCGCGCGTGCCCAACCTCATCAACATGGACGGCATCGAGTGGCAGCGCGCGAAGTGGGGGCCGCTGGCCAAGGCCTGGTTCTGGCTGAACGAACACCTGGGCAGCCGGCTGGGCAACCACCTGGTGGCCGACCACCCCGAGATCGCGCGCCACCTGGGCCGCGCGGCGCCGGCCGCGAAGATCACGATGATTCCCTACGGCGCCGATGCCCTGGCCGGCCTGCCGGCCGCGCCCGTGCAGGCGCTGGGCCTGGAGCCGGGACGCTACCTCAGCCTGATTGCCCGGCCCGAGCCCGAGAACTCGGTGCTGGAAGTGGTGCAGGCCTTCTCCCGCCGCCCGCGCGGGCTGAAGCTGGCGGTGCTGGGGGCGTACCACGACAGCCACCCCTACCACCGGGCCGTGCGCGCCGCGGCCGGCCCCGAGGTGTGCTTCCTCGGCGCCATCTACGACAAGCCCGTGGTGCAGGCCCTGCGCCTGCACAGCCTGGCCTACGTGCACGGGCACCAGGTAGGCGGCACCAACCCTTCGCTGGTGGAAGCGCTGGGCGCGGGCAATGCCGTCATCGCGCATGACAACCGCTTCAACCGCTGGGTGCTGGATGCAGGCGAAGGGAACGGTGACAGCGGTGCCGGCTGCTACTTCGCCAGCGCCGACGCGCTGGATGCGCTGCTGAACAACCTGCTGCAAGACCCGCCGCGGCTGGCGGCGCTGCGCGCAGCGGCGCGCCAGCGCTTCGAGGCGGCCTTCACCTGGCCGCACGTGCTGGCGGCCTACGAAGCGCTGCTGCGGCGGCCCTGGCAGGCATGAAGCGCGTGGCTATCCCGGGGGGCGCACCATGAGCCTGTGGCACCGCGTCATCCACCCCATCACGCAGCACTTTCGGCGCCGCCGCGGGCAGGTGCTGCTGCGGCACTTTCCGCACATCCGGCAGGCGCGCATCTGCGACCTGGGCGGTTCGCGCCACTTCTGGCAGAAGCTGGCATTGGGCATACCCGAGCAGCAGATCACCATCTACAACATCAGCCAGGACGTCACCACCGAGGGCATGGACCCCCAGGCCGAAGGCGGCATCCGCGTGCTGGTGTACGACGGCCAGCACCTGCCCGTGCCCGACCAGGCTTTCGACCTGCTGGTGTGCAACTCGGTGCTGGAGCACGTGCCGCCCGCGCAGCGCGCCGCGCTGGCGCGCGAGATGCAGCGCGTGGCGCGCGCCGTGTTCTGCCAGACGCCGGCACGCAGCTTTCCCATCGAGCCGCATTTCCTGATGCCCTTCGTGCACTGGCTGCCGCGAAGCTGGGGCTACCAGCTGGCCAAGATCAGCCCCTGGCGGCTGCTGGCGCGGCCCTCGGCCGAAGAGATACACGCCTACTGGTGGGGCACGCAGCTGCTGGGGCGCAGCGAAGTGCAGCGCCTTTTTCCCGGCGCCCGCATCGAGACCGAACGCGTGGCGGGGCTGAGCAAGTCGTACTACGTCATCTGCGCCGCCAGCGAGCAAGGAAGAACAACATGAACACCCGCACCGCACCCACGCCCGGCCGCGCCGAGCTGGACCTTTCCGGCATCCAGCAGACCATCGGCGGCTACCGCAGCCTCTACGGCGGCGTGGCCGAAGACGCGCCCGACACCACCACCGACGCCTACGCCACCGCGCAAGAGCAGGTGAACGCCGGCAAGGTGCGCGACTACCTGCTGCCGCGCGTGCAGGCCATCGGCGCGCGTTCGGTGCTGGACGTGGGCTGCGGCGTGGGCGCCATGGTGCGCACCTTCCTCGACCTCGGCTTCGACGCCTATGGCGTGGACCTGCCCGGCCTGCACACGCACTGGACGCGCAACCGCCTGCCGCCCGAGCAGATGTTCATCGTCGACCCTGGCGAGCTGCGCCTGCCTTTCGAAGATGGCGGCATCGACTTCGTCTACACCTTCGGCGTCATCGAGCACGTGGCCACGACCGACGGGCAATCAGACCGCCTGCCCAACTACCACGCGCTGCGCCGGCAGTGGCTGCGCGAGCTGTTCCGCGTGGTGCGCCCGGGCGGGGCGATGCTGATTGCCGGGCCCAACCGGCAGTTCCCGGTGGACGTGGCCCACGGGCTGGACAGCCGCGCTTCGGCGCTGGAGCGCTGGCTGTCGGCGCGGCTGAAGGTCTCGGTGCACAAGACCTGGGGCGACAACTTCCTTTGGGCCTACGACGATGTGCGCGCCTACCTCGAAGGCCTGCACTATCGGCTGGAGCCGCAGGCGCTGGCGGGTTTCCTCAGCTGCTCGCGCGTGCCGGGGGCGGTGCGGCCGCTGGTGCAGGCCTATGTCGACCGCCTGCCCAAGGCGCTGCACGGCACGGGTTTCAACCCCTGGGTGATGGCGCTGGTGCACAAGCCGCTGGCTTGAAGCCGACGGCTTGCGGCTGACAAGCCGGAGCCGCAGGCCGTGCCTGCGCGGCCCGCGCTGGCCTAACGCCTGAAACCGGAATCGGCGCGCATCAGCAGCCGTTCGCTGCCGGCCGGCAGGGCCAGCGGCAGCGGCACCGGCTGGCCGTCCAGGCCCACGGCGCTGCAGCCCGCGGGCCAGCCCAGCTCGGCGCAGCCCACGCTGCGCGCACTGTCGCTGGGGGCGAAGGCCAGGGCCACCCAGTCGGCGGGGCGGGCTGCGGTGTAGCCCGTCACTTCACGCACCGAGACGTTGTCGAAGGCCACCGCCTGGCGCAGGGTTTCCAGCTGCAGGTTCACGCGGGCGGGGTTGGCGGCCTTGGGCATGAAGTAGGCCTCGAAGGGCAGGGCGCCGGCCACGGCGGCGCGGCGCGGGCCGATGCTGGTGTAGCCGCGCTCGTCGGCCATGGAATCCCAGGGGCTGGCGTCGCGGCTGATGTAGGGCGCCGCCACCGTGGCGGCCGGGCCGGGCAGCACCGCCGTCCAGCGGAAGACATGCGGCACACCCGGGCGCAGCACGAAGGCGCTGCTGCCCAGCAGGTCGTCGGAGAAGCCGGCGGTGAAGCTGGCGCAGCCCCCGGTGCAGCCGGCCAGGCTGGGTAGGGCGCGCACCTCGTGGCCGCTGCCAGCGGGGTTGCGGTAGGCCAGCCAGCCGCTCAGCCCGGCCTCGAAGCCGCCGTTGTTCACCAGTTCCGGGCCCAGCTGGGGCTGCAGTGCTTCGAAGTGCAGCGGCCTTTGCGGCAGCGGTTCGCCCGGGTTCAGGGCCTGCCAGGCCAGGGGGTCGATGTACCTTTCACCGCCCGGTCCGCGCAGCTGCACGTGGGCCGCCAGCGGGCCCTGCAGCTGCAGCACCTGGTTGCCGCTGAAGCTGTTGCGGCCGGCGGCCAGCGCCGCCTCGCCATCCAGCACATGCCAGAACCACACCGCCTGCGAGACCGTGAAGCTGGGCAGGGCGCCAGGCTGCGCCTGCACCTGCACCAGCGGCACGATCTGGTTGTTGCGCCAGACGTTGCCGCGCATCCAGTCGGCGTCGGTCTGGCCCATGCTGCCCCACAGGCCGGCCTGGGTGGCCAGCCAGATGCGGTTGTCTTCGATGCTCAGGTCGGAGGCGTTGTGCGCGAACACCCCGCGCGGCATGCCCACCAGCAGGTTCTGGCGCACGGCGACGTTGCGCGTGAAGTCGTCGATGTAGATGCCGGCCACCACGTCGTTGCCGGCCTCGGTGGTGCCGGTGGTCTGCGCCTGGGCGCCGAGCACGCGGTTGTTCTGCACGCTGGCGGCCTGCGCGGCCGTGGCCAGCGCCCGGCCCTGCCAGGTGTAGATGCCGCCGCAGTCGCTCAGGCGCAGGCAGTAGCCCTGCACGGTGTTGTGGCTGATCTCGCTGCCGCCCAGGGCCGAAAAGGCGATGCCCACATAACCGGCGCCGTCGATGAGGTTGTGGGTGATGCGGGCGCCCGGCCCACCGGCGATGCCCGCCGCGGTGTGCGCCTGGTGGTGCGGCAGCGAGCCGGTGGCGTAAGCGCGGTTGCGGCTGATGAAGGCGCGCTCCACGTGCACGGCATCGATGCCGCGCAGGCCATTGCCGGCCAGCAGGCTGTCGGTGACGTTGGGGCCCGGCACGCTGGCCGCCAGAGGCACCCATTGCGCCAGCAAAAGGCCGGTGCCGCCGTTGTTGCGGGCATCCAGGCGCTGCAACTCGGCCTGTGGAGCGTCGATCAGGCGCAGCCCGTCTTCACGCGCGGCATGGAAGGCCAGGTCGCGCAGCACCAGGCCGCTGCGCTGCGAAAGTGCCAGCGCCACATCGCGCACGCTGCCTTCCACCTGCGCCGTGTTCAGGTCGGCCGGCACGCCCGGCACCGGGCCGCGCAGCTGCAGGCGCTGCGTGGCGCTGTCGTGGAAGAACTCGCCGGGCGCGTCCAGCATCCACGCCTTGTCCTGCAGCACATAGCCCTCGCCGGCATCCAGCGGCCAATCGAGCGCGCGGTCGAGGTCGAGCCAGCCGCTGCCCGCCGCCACGACGCGGCGCGTTTCCACCATCCAGGGTTTGCTGCGTATCTGCACCGTGGCGCCGATGAGCTCGCGGCCGGCCAGCGCGCGCGTGTCTTCGGCCTGCATCAGAAGCCGCGTGCGCGCCGCGTTGCTGCCGGCGGCCAGGGCCGTGTCGCGGCCGTTGCTGGCCGCATCGGGCCATTGCGCGGTGCGCAGCGGCAGGCCGTTGATGAAGAGCTGGCTGATCTTCGGCGTGCCTGCCGGCACGCTGCGCACCCAGTCGGCACCGCTGGCCTGCCAGCTGCCCGAGAACTCGTCGGCCCCGGAGACCAGCGCGCGGCGCAGCGGGCACTCGGGGCCGTAGCCAGCGAGCACGCTGCCATCGGCCAGCTGCGCGGCGTTGAGCGCGAGCGTTTCACGCCACACGCTGCCGCAGCGCAGGAAGAGGCCCTGGCCGGACCGCAGCTGCACGCTGACGGCCTTGGCCAGGCTGCGCCAGGGCTGGCTGGCTGTGCCGGGGTGGTTGTCGTTGCCGGCCACGGCATCCACGTAGAACCCGGCCGCAGCCGGCGTGGCCGCGGCGGCGGCCAGGGCCTGCGCCGTGGGCAGCCGCAGGCGCAGCGCGCCTTCGGTGGTGAGCACGCGGCGCCCGGCTTCCAGGCCCTGCCCGTCGAAGGCCTGCGGGCCGGCGCCGCGGTCGAACACGGCCACGGCATCGGTGGGGCGCAGCACGGTGCTGCCCAGGCCGAGCGTTTCGATGTCGAGATGGCGCAGCCCGCGGCCCTGCTCGTCGGCTGCGTTGCTGAACACGAGTTCGAGCACGCCGCCATCGATGACCGTGCCCAGTTCCACGCGGTACTCGGCCACTGCGGCGCCGCGCACTTCCACGCTGCCGCGCAGCGCGCCGTTGTAGTGCACCGCCAGCTGGGCGCCGCTGCCGTTGACCAGCGGGCTGGCGGCCCGCAGGGTGATGGCGGTGACCGGGGGTGGCGGCGGCGGGGGCGGGGCGGGT
>LJHT01000017.1 GCA_001295905.1 beta proteobacterium AAP51
GCGGGGGCGGGGGAACCGGGGCCGGCTTCGGTGCAACCGGCGGAGCAGGCGGGGGCGGGGGCGGAGCGGGCGGCGGCGGGGGAGGCGGCGGCTTGACAGCGCCATCGCACTTCGGGTCGGCGGTGGCCGGCGTCCAGCCAGCATCACGCCAGCACAGTTCGTTGGTGCCGTTCTTCCACACGGTGCCGTCGGAAGCGCGCCAGTTGTCGACTGCCTTGGGGGCCATGCCACCATGCGCTGCCGCGAATGATGCGATGGGAGCGGCAAGTGCGGCAGATGCAAAGAGCACCGCCACCTTGTTCAATTTCTTCATGATTCTCCTCTCGAGGGAAGCCGCAGATGAGCCTGCGTAAAGTCCAAAACGACAAGCGCGGATTGGCATACCTACTGGGCAAATCCCCACAGGCGCGGGCACTTACCACCGACGGATCATTGTGCCATAGGGCGTCGGCAGCCCCGCATTCTGGGCCCAGCATCAAGGCTGCCCAGGGCGCGTGTTGCGCTGCCGCTACATGGCCGGCCGCATAGAATCCCGCCCTTTGCCGCAGTGCACAGCAGCCTTCAAACCGCCCCTCACCCAAAGAGCGCATGACCTCCTTCGCCAAGGAAACCCTTCCCGTCAGTCTCGAAGAAGAGATGCGCCGCTCTTATCTCGATTACGCGATGAGCGTGATCGTGGGGCGCGCGCTGCCCGATGCCCGCGACGGCCTCAAACCCGTGCACCGCCGCTGCCTGTTTGCCATGCACGAGCAGGCCAACCACTGGAACCGGCCCTACAAGAAGAGCGCGCGCATCGTCGGTGACGTGATGGGCAAGTACCACCCGCACGGCGACTCGGCCATCTACGAAACCATCGTGCGCATGGCCCAGCCCTTCTCGCTGCGCCACATGCTGGTGGACGGCCAGGGCAACTTCGGCAGCGTCGATGGCGACAACGCTGCGGCCATGCGCTACACCGAGATCCGCCTGTCGAAGATCGCGGCCGAGATGCTGGCCGACATCGACAAGGAGACTGTCGATTTCGCGCCCAACTACGACGGCTCCGAGAACGAGCCCACCGTGCTGCCGGCACGCCTGCCCAACCTGCTGGTCAACGGGAGTGCGGGCATTGCGGTGGGCATGGCCACCAACATACCGCCGCACAACCTGAACGAGGTCGTCGACGCCTGCCTGCACCTGCTGAAGAACCCCGAGGCCAGCATCGACGAGCTGATGGAAATCGTGCCCGCGCCCGATTTCCCCACCGCCGGCATCATCTACGGGCTGAGCGGCGTGCGCGAGGGCTACCGCACCGGCCGCGGCAAGGTGGTGATGCGCGCCAAGTGCCACTTCGAGGACATCGGCAAGGGCGAACGCCAGGCGATCATCGTCGACGAGATCCCCTACCAGGTGAACAAGAAAACGCTGCTCGAGCGCATGGCCGAGCTGGTGCACGAGAAGAAGATCGAGGGCATCAGCCACATCCAGGACGAGAGCGACAAGTCCGGCATGCGCGTGGTCATCGAGCTCAAGCGCGGCGAAGTGCCCGAGGTGGTGCTGAACAACCTGTACAAGCAGACGCAGCTGCAAGACTCGTTCGGCATGAACATGGTGGCCCTGATCGACGGGCAGCCCAAGCTGTGCAACCTGAAAGACCTGATCGAGGTCTTCCTGGAGCACCGCCGCGAGGTCATCACCCGCCGCACGGTGTTCGAGCTGAAGAAGGCCCGCGAACGTGGCCACGTGCTCGAAGGCCTGGCGGTGGCGCTGGCCAACATCGACGAGTTCATCGAGACCATCAAGACCAGCCCCACGCCCCCGGTGGCCAAGGCCGCGCTGATGGCCAAGGCCTGGGACAGCAGCATGGTGCGCGAGATGCTGGCGCGCGCCGAGGAAACCACCGCCGGTGGCCGCGCCGCCTACCGCCCCGAGGGCCTGCCCGCCAACTACGGCCTGCAGGCCGACGGCCTGTACCGCCTGAGCGACGATCAGGCCCAGGAAATCCTGCAGATGCGCCTGCAGCGCCTCACCGGGCTGGAGCAGGACAAGATCATCGGCGAGTACCGCGAGGTGATGGCCGAGATCGCCGACCTGCTGGACATCCTGGCCAAGCCGGAACGCGTCACGCAGATCATCAGCACCGAGCTGGCCGACGTGAAGCGCGAGTTCGGCGAAACCAAGCTCGGCGCACGCCGCAGCGTGGTGGTGCACAACGCGCAGGAACTGGGCACCGAGGACCTGATCACGCCCACCGATATGGTGGTGACGCTCAGCCACACTGGCTACATCAAGAGCCAGCCGCTCACCGAATACCGGGCGCAGAAGCGCGGCGGCCGCGGCAAGCAGGCCACGCAGACGAAGGAAGACGACTGGGTCGACCAGCTCTTCATCGCCAACACGCACGACTGGATCCTGTGCTTCAGCGACCGCGGCCGCGTCTACTGGCTGAAGGTCTGGGAAGTGCCGCAGGGCAGCCGCGCCAGCCGCGGCAAGCCCATCGTGAACATGTTCCCGCTGCAGCCGGGCGAGAAGGTCACCGTGGTGCTGCCGCTGACTGGCAGCACGCGCAGCTTCCCGGCCGACCACTACGTGTTCATGGCCACGGCACTGGGCACGGTGAAGAAGACCTCGCTGGACGAGTTCAGCAACCCGCGCAAGGCCGGCATCATCGCGGTGGATCTGGACGAGGGCGACCACCTCATCGGCGCCGCGCTCACCGACGGCCAGCACGACGTGATGCTCTTCAGCGACGGCGGCAAGGCCGTGCGCTTCGCCGAAGACGAAGTGCGCCCCTTGAGCCGCACCGCCCGCGGCGTGCGTGGCATGGCGCTGGACGAAGGCCAGCGCGTGATAGCCATGCTGGTGGCCGAAGACGAAACGCAGAGCGTGCTGACGGCCACCGAGAATGGCTATGGCAAGCGCACGTCCATCGTCGAATACACCCGGCACGGCCGCGGCACCAAGGGCATGATCGCCATCCAGCAGAGCGAACGCAACGGCAAGGTCGTGGCCGCCACGCTGGTGCGCCAGCCCGATGAAATCATGCTCATCACCGACAAGGGCGTGCTCGTGCGCACCCGGGTGAGCGAAATCCGCGAGCTGGGGCGCGCCACGCAGGGGGTCACGCTCATTGCGCTGGACAACGGCGCCAAGCTCTCGGGACTGCAACGCATCGTTGAAAACGACGCCTCCGGGGCCGATGGCGCCGAAGGTGCTGACGGCGACGCCAACCCGGCCGGTGAACCCGGCCCTGAAGGAACCTGATGTTGAAGATGCTGGTGTTGAGCGCGGCCCTGGTGGCCGCCAGCGTGGTGCAGGCCCAGGCGCCGGCCGCAGCCCCGGCCACCTCGGCGGCGAAGAAGGAACTCGTGGCCAAGGTGCTGAAGCTGCAGCAACCGGCCATCGAGGCCATGGCGCGGCAGTTGGTGGAGCAGCCGGTGCGGCAGATGCTGCAACAGGCCGGCCCGGCCCTGCAGCGCCTGCCCGCCGAGCGCCGCGAGGCGGTGGCTCGCGACATCGAAGCCGACGTGCGCAAGTTCTTCGACGAGTCGGCCCCGATCGTCACCACGCGGGCCGTGGCGCTGGCGCCCAGCACCATCGGCGCCTTGCTCGAAGAGCGCATGACGGAAGCCGAGCTGCGCGAGGTCATCTCCATCCTGGAATCGCCCGCCAACCGCAAGTTCCAGCAACTGGGCGGCGAAATGCAGAAGGCCATCGGCGAGAAGCTGGTGGCCGAGACGCGCGGCGAAGTCGAAGGCAAGGTGCGCGCGCTCGACCAGACCCTGGTGCGCCGCCTGGGCATCACGGCACCGGCGCCAGCCGCGTCGGCGCCCCGCCCCGCCCCCGCCAAGAAGCCCTGATCCGGCCTGCCCGACCCTTCCGCGATGAGCGAACCTGGCGGGGTGGCCCCTGAACTGCTGGCACTGCGCCAGCAGATCGACAGCGTCGACCGCGAACTGCTGGCGCTGCTGAACCGCCGCGCCGGCCTGGCGCTGGAGGTGGGCGAGATCAAGAAGCGCGAAGGCTCGGTGGTGTTCAGGCCCGAGCGCGAGGCCCAGGTCATCGACGGCCTGAAGGCCGTGAACCCCGGGCCGCTGCACAACGGCAGTGTGGCGCCGATCTGGCGCGAGATCATGTCGGCCTGCCGCGCGCTGGAAACGCCCACGCGCGTGGCCTATCTCGGCCCGGCCGGCACCTTCAGCGAAGAAGCGGCACTCGGCTACTTCGGCAGCAGCCTGGTGCGCGTGCTGTGCGCCAGCATCGACGAAGTGATGCATGCCGCCACCTCGGGCGCGGCCGATTTCGGCGTGGTGCCGGTGGAGAACAGCACCGAAGGCGTGGTGGCGCGTTCGCTCGACCTCTTCCTGACGACGCCGCTCTTCATCATCGGCGAGACCAGCCTCATCGTGCGCCACAACCTGCTGCGCCGCGACGACAGCCAGGCCGGCATCGAAGCCGTGTGCGCGCACCCGCAGGCGCTGGCGCAGTGCCACCGCTGGCTGAGCCACCACCTGCCCGATGCCGAGCGCCGGCCCGTGGCCAGCAATGCCGAAGGCGCGCGTCTGGCCGGGCAGGACGGCCGGCTGGCCGCGATTGCCAGCCAGCGCGCGGCCAGTGAATACGGGTTGCACGTGGTGTCTCCGGCCATCCAGGACGACCCGCACAACCGCACGCGCTTTGCCATCGTCACCCACCCCTCGCGCCACCCGCAGCCCAAGGCCTCGGGCCACGATTGCACCAGCCTCGTGGTCTCGGTCACGAACCGGCCCGGCGCGGTGCACGACATGCTGGTGCCGCTGAAGCAGCATGGGGTGTCGATGACGCGCTTCGAGTCGCGCCCGGCGCGCTCGGGCCAGTGGGAGTACTACTTCTACATCGACATCGAAGGCCACCCCGACGAGGCCCATGTCGACGCCGCGCTGAAGGAACTTCGTTCCGTCTGCGCATTCTTCAAGATCCTCGGCACTTATCCGATAGACGTGCACTGACCATGTTCCAGCAGTTGGGTGTCATTGGATGCGGCTTGATGGGCGGCAGCTTCGCGCTGGCGCTGAAGCGGGCCGGCCTGGTGAAACGGGTGGTGGGCTACAGCAAGTCGCCCAGCACCACCGAGAAGGCCAAGCGCCTGGGTGTCATCGACGTGGCGGCCGAATCGGCCCTGCTGGCGGTCTCGGGCTCGGACATCGTGCTCATCGCCGTGCCCGTGGCCGCCACCGAAACCACCTTCAAGGCCATACGCCACCTGATGGAGCCTGGCGTGCTGTTCATGGACGTGGGCAGCACCAAGCGCGATGTGGTGGATGCCGCGCGGCGCGTGCTGCGCGAGCGCATCTCGTCCTTCGTGCCGGCCCACCCCATCGCCGGCAAAGAGGTGTCGGGCATCCAGCATGCCGATGCGGCGCTGTACAACGGCCGGCAGGTCATCCTCACGCCGCTGCAGCAGACCTCGCCGGAACTGGTGCAGAAGGCCACCGACGTTTGGAGCAGCATCGGCGCGCAGGTGCTGAAGATGACGCCCGAGAACCACGACGCCGCCTTCGCCGCCGTGAGCCACCTGCCCCACCTGCTGGCCTTCGCCTACTTCAGCGCCGTGGTGAACCAGCCGGCAGGCCGCGATTTCCTCTCGCTGGCCGGCCCCGGCTTTCGCGATTTCACGCGCATCGCGGCCAGCAGCCCCGAGACCTGGCGCGACATCCTGGTGGCCAACCGCGAGGAAGTGCTGAAGCAGAGCCAGCGCTTCCGCCAGGCGCTGGACGCGCTGGAGCACGTCATCCGCGAAGGCAATGGCGATGCGCTGGAAGGCCTGATCCGCGGGCCGGCCGAAGGCCGGGCCAACTGGCAGATGGGCGCGCCGCGCGTGCCCAGCGGCAACAAGAATTCCACCTGAACCCGACCCCGGCGCGCTGCGCGCCAGGCCCAGTGCCGCGCCCATGTACGCCCTACCCTTTCTTGACCTCCCACCGCTGAACGGCGCCTCCGGCACTGTGCGCCTGCCCGGCAGCAAGAGCATCAGCAACCGCGTGCTGCTGCTGGCCGGCCTGGCCGCCGGCACCACCGCCGTGCACGACCTGCTGGACAGCGACGACACCCAGGTGATGCTGCAGGCCCTGGCCACGCTGGGCTGCGCACAGCGCTGGGAAGGCACGGGCCGCCAGCGCGTGCTGCACCTCACGGGGCTGGGCGGGCAACTGGCGGTGCACGAAGCCGACCTTTTCCTGGGCAATGCCGGCACCGCCATGCGCCCGCTGGCGGCGGCGCTGGCCGTGCTGGCCGCGACGCAGGGCGGCAACTTCATGCTGCACGGTGTGCCGCGCATGCACGAACGCCCCATCGGCGACTTGGTGGACGCGCTGCGCCCCCTGGGCTGCACGGTGCAAGACCTGGGCACACCCGGCTACCCGCCGCTGCGCCTGCACGGCCAGGCCGGCGGCACGCTGGCCACCGAAACCCCCATCCGCGTGCGCGGCGATGTGTCCAGCCAGTTCCTCACCGCGCTGCTGCTGGCGCTGCCGCTGGTGAGCGCAGCGCGCGACATCGTCATCGAGGTCGAAGGCGAACTGATCAGCCAGCCCTACATCAGCATCACGCTGAACCTGCTGGCGCGCTTCGGCATTGCCGTGCAGCAGCAGGGCTGGCAGCGCTTCGTCATCCCGCAGGGCTCGGCATACCGCACCCCGGGGAGCGTGCATGTCGAAGGCGACGCCTCTTCGGCTTCCTACTTCGTCGCGCTGGGCGCCATCGCGGCCAAGGGCGGCGCGCCGCTGCGCATCGAAGGCGTGGGCAGCGACAGCATCCAGGGCGACATCCGCTTCGTCGATGCTGCCGTGGCCATGGGCGCGCAGGTCAAGAGCGGCCCGGGCTGGCTCGAGGTGCACCGCGGGCGCTGGCCCCTGGCCGGGCTTCAGCTGGATTGCAAGCACATCCCCGACGCGGCCATGACGCTGGCGGTGATGGCGCTGTATGCCGACAGCCCCACGCACCTCAGCGGCATTGCCAGCTGGCGCGTGAAGGAGACCGACCGCATCGCCGCGATGGCCACCGAACTGCGCAAACTCGGCGCCGAGGTCGTGGAAGGGCCCGATTTCATCGAGGTGCAGCCGCTGCCGGCGGCGCAGTGGCGGCCTGCAGCCATCCACACCTACGACGACCACCGCATGGCCATGTGCCTGTCGCTGGCCGCACTGAACCCCCTGGCGGCCGACAACACCGCCGGCCCGGGCGTGCCGCTGCGCATCCTCGACCCGCGCTGCGTGGGCAAGACCTTCCCTGATTACTTCGAAGCCTTCTTCCACGTCACGACGGCCCACCCCGCGCAGGTGCCCGTGATCTGCATCGACGGGCCCACGGCCTCGGGCAAGGGCACGCTGGCCGCTGCCGTGGCCGACGCGCTGGGCTACCACCTGCTGGACTCGGGCGCGCTCTACCGCGCCACCGGCCTGGCTTCGCAGTGGGATGGCGTGGCGCCTGATGACGAAGCCGGCCTGGCGCGCCTGGCCGGGCTGCTGGACCTGCGCTTCGGCCACGGCCCCGAGGGCAGCCGCGCCTGGCTGCGCGGGCGCGAGGTCAGCAGCGAGCTGCGCACCGAAGCCGCGGGCCTGCTGGCCTCGCGCATCTCCGGCCTGGCTGGCGTGCGCGCGGCGCTGCAAGACCTGCAGCTGGCCTTCCGCCGCGCGCCGGGCCTGGTGGCCGACGGGCGCGACATGGGCACGGTGATCTTCCCCACCGCGCCGCTGAAGGTCTACCTCACCGCCAGCGCCGCGACGCGGGCGGAAAGACGCCATAAGCAGTTGATTTCCAAGGGAATTCCGGCTAGCATCGTCGACCTTCGCGCCGATTTGGAAGCCCGCGATGCCCGCGACCAGAACCGGGCCGTGGCGCCTCTGAAACCGGCCGAAGACGCGTACTTGCTGGACAACTCGAACCTCAGCGTCGATGAATCGGTGCAACAGGTGTTGAGCTGGTGGCAGGCACGCAGGCCGTTCTAGGCGCTGCGCAGGCAGCCTTCGAGCAGCCAACCCAGGTTCAACGCGTCTCCCTCCTTGGCCGTCAGGCCTCCAGGCGCGCTGAAGTGTTCAACCCAACCCGCGGCACCCGCCGCAAGCACGTCCGGCTCTGCTACCAACTCCTCCGGGCCAGTCAGGAAACCAATGTCCGTTACCACCACCGTCACCGCCAAGGGTGGCATGTCTGAATTTGCCGCTCTGTTCGAAGAGTCGCTGAAGTCCAACGACATGCGTGTCGGCGAAGTCATCTCCGCCGAAGTCGTGCGCATCGAGTTCAACCACGTCGTGGTGAACGCCGGCCTGAAGAGCGAAAGCTACGTGGCCATCGAAGAATTCAAGAATGACCAGGGCGAACTGGAAGTTCAGGTCGGCGACTTCGTCTCGGTGGCCATCGACGCCGTCGAGAACGGCTACGGCGACACCATCCTCAGCCGCGACAAGGCCAAGCGCCTGGCTTCGTGGATGAGCCTGGAGAACTCGCTGGAAAGCGGCGAATTCGTCACCGGCACGGTCAGTGGCAAGGTCAAGGGCGGCCTCACCGTCCTGGTCAACGGCATCCGCGCCTTCCTGCCTGGCAGCCTGCTCGACACGCGTCCCGTCAAGGACATGACGCCGTTCGAAGGCAAGACCATGGAGTTCAAGGTCATCAAGCTCGACCGCAAGCGCAACAACGTGGTGCTGAGCCGCCGCGCTGTGGTGGAAGCTTCGATGGGTGAAGAGCGCGCCAAGCTGCTCGAGACCCTGAGCGAAGGCGCCATCGTCAACGGCGTGGTCAAGAACATCACCGAGTACGGCGCCTTCGTCGACCTGGGTGGCATCGACGGCCTGCTGCACATCACCGACATGGCCTGGCGCCGCGTGCGTCACCCGAGCGAAGTGGTGACGGTCGGCCAGGAACTCACCGCCAAGGTGCTGAAGTTCGACGCCGAGAAGAACCGCGTGTCCCTCGGCCTCAAGCAATTGGGCGACGACCCGTGGCACGGCGTGAGCCGCCGTTACCCGAACAGCACGCGCCTGTTCGGCAAGATCACGAACATCGCCGACTACGGTGCTTTCGTGGAAATCGAGCCGGGCATCGAAGGCCTGGTGCATGTCTCCGAGATGGACTGGACCAACAAGAACGTCGCGCCCGCCAAGGTCGTTACCCTGGGCGAGGAAGTCGAAGTCATGGTCCTGGAGATCGACGAAGACAAGCGCCGCATCAGCCTGGGCATGAAGCAGTGCAAGGCCAACCCGTGGGAAGAGTTCAGCACCACGGTCAAGCGCGGCGACCGCGTCAAGGGCCCGGTCAAGAGCATCACCGACTTCGGCGTGTTCATCGGCCTGTCCGCCGGCATCGACGGTCTGGTGCACCTGAGCGACCTGTCGTGGCACGAGCCGGGCGAAACCGCCGTGCGCAACTACAAGAAGGGCCAGGAAGTCGAAGCCATCGTGCTGGCCGTGGACGTGGAGCGCGAGCGCATCAGCCTGGGCATCAAGCAGCTCGACACCGACCCCTTCACCAGCTTCACCACGATCAATGACCGTGGCGCCGTGGTCAACGGCAAGGTCAAGAGCGTCGACCCGCGCGGCGCCGAAGTGCAGCTGAACGAAGACGTCACCGGCTACCTGCGTGCCAGCGAAATCAGCCGTGACCGCGTCGAAGACGCGCGCAACGTGCTGAAGGAAGGCGACGATGTCAGCGTGATGATCATCAACGTCGACCGCAAGATGCGCAGCATCCAGCTGTCCATCAAGGCCAAGGACAACGCCGACGAGCAGCAGGCCATGCAGGGCCTGAAGCAGACCAACGAGCGTGAGAACGCCGGCACCACGAGCCTGGGCGCCCTGCTGCGCGCCAAGCTCGACAACCGCGGCGAATGATCTTCCTGATCTAGCCCCGCTGCGCCGGCCCGGTTCAACCCGGGCCGGCGCCCCTTTTTTCCAGCCCGCGTTCTGCCAGCCTCGAGCCCATGACCCGCTCTGACCTCGTCACCCGCCTCGCCGAGCGTTTTTCGCAGCTCACGCAGCGCGACACCGAGTTCGCGGTGAAGACCATCCTCGACGCCATGAGCGACGCGCTGGCACGCGGCCACCGCATCGAGATACGCGGCTTCGGCAGCTTCAGCATCAACCGCCGCCCGCCCCGCATGGGCCGCAACCCGCGCAGCGGCGAGCAGGTGCTCATCCCTGAAAAGCTGGTGCCGCACTTCAAGCCGGGCAAGGCCTTGCGTGAAGCCGTCGACGCGCAGATGCCCGCCGACGCCGCCGACACTGCCGACACCTTCAGGTGATGCCGCCCCACGGGGGCGCCGCCTAGAATCGGCGCGGCATGCGCTTCCTCGTCAGGCTGTTCTGGGCCTTCGTCTTCTTCACGCTGTTCGCCTTCGCGCTGAACAACCAGCAGCTGGCCACCGTGCGCTGGTTCTTCGGGGTGGAATCGCGCACGCCCATGGTCATCATCGTGCTGGTGTCGTTTGCTGCCGGCTGCGCCATCGGCGTGATGGCCATGCTGCCCAGCTGGTGGCGGCAGCGTCGCGTGGCCAAGCGCGAGGCGCCCCCGGCCCCCACCGCCACGCAAGCCCCCAGTACCAGCCTGATGCCCAGCGAGTTCGGCCCCGAGCACCCGCCCCGCGAAGGACTCTAGTGATTTCGCCCCCAAGCTCGCCCTGCTCGCTACCCCCCGAGGGGGGCGCCGCTCGCTCGGGGCGGCCCAGCGCTCGCATTTCGCCCCCAAGCTCGCCCTGCTCGCTACCCCCCGAGGGGGCCGCCGCTCGCTCGGGGCGGCCCAGCGCTCGCTAGCCGCATGGACTTCGACCTGCAGTGGCTGCTGATCGGCCTGCCCGTGGCCTTTGCGCTGGGCTGGATGGCTTCGCGCTTCGACCTGCGCCAGCTCAAGCGCGAGCGTGAGGACGCGCCGCGGGCCTACTTCAAGGGCCTGAACCTGCTGCTGAACGAGCAGCAGGACAAGGCCATCGACGCCTTCATCGAGGCCGTGCAGTACGACCCCGACACCACCGAGCTGCACTTCGCGCTGGGCAACCTGTTCCGCCGCCGGGGCGAGTTCGAACGTGCGGTGCGCGTGCACCAGCACCTGCTGGGCCGCAGCGACCTCATGGAAGGCGACCGCGAACGCGCCCAGCGCGCCCTGGCGCTGGACTACATGAAGGCCGGCCTCTTCGACCGCGCCGAAGCCGCCTGGCAGGTGCTGGAAGGCAGCAGCTTCGATGGCGAAGCGCGACTGGCCCTGCTGTCGCTCTACGAACGCAGCCGCGACTGGCAGCGCGCCGCCGCCGTGGCACGCCAGCTGGAAGCGGCCGGCACGGGCTCTTTCGCCTCGCGCGTGGCGCACTACGAATGTGAACTGGCCGAGGCAGCCGATGCCGCCGGCCACCCCGACGAGGCCGAGGCCGCGGTGCAGCGCGCGCAGCAGGCCGCCCCCCAGGCGGCCAGGCCGGCGCTGCTGGCCGGGCACCGGCGCCTGCGTGCGGGCGACGCGCCTGGTGCGCTGCAGGCCTGGCAGGCGCTGCAGACCCAGAACCCCGCCGCCTTCCTGCTGGTGGCGGCCGACTACGCCCGCGCCGCCCAGGCCGCCGGCCAGATCGAGGCCGCACAGGCCACGCTGGCTCAGGCCTTGCGGCAACTGCCCGCGCTGGAACTGGTGCAGGCCCTGGAAGCGCTGGAAGCCAGCGACAGCCCGGCACGCCTGCCCCGCCTGCTGGCTTTGCTGAAGCAGCAGCCGAATCTTTCGGCGGCGCAGCCACTGCTGGCACTGCCGCCTGAAACCTGGCCGCCCGAGGCCCTGGGCCTGCTGAAGGCGGCCGTGCAGCGCAGCGTGGCCCCGCTGCAGCGCTACCGCTGCGCCGCCTGCGGCTTCGAAGCCCAGCACTACTACTGGCAGTGCCCAGGCTGCCTGAACTGGGACAGCTACCCCACGCAGCGGCTGGACGCGCTCTGAGGGTTGGCGCCGCAGACGAACGGCGCCGCCCAGAAAACCGCCGCGGATGCCGCCCCCGTAAGCTGCCCCGGATGCTGCCCTCAGGCCGTGAGTTGCTGCTCCAGCAGCGCCAGCACTTCATTGCGGCCGGGCACCTGCCCCTTGCCGCCGATGCTGGCCACGCGCCCGGGGCCGGTGATGCCGGCGAGCCCCGGTTCGTGGTCGCAGTAGATGCCCAGCGTGGGCCGGCCCAGCGCGGCTGCCAGATGGGTGAAGCCGGTGTCCAGCCCCACCACGCTGTGGGCGCCGGCCAGCACGGCGGCCATCTCGCCCACGCGCAGGAAGGGCGGCACGTCGCCTTCACAACCGGCGGCGATGCGCTCGGCCAGGGTCTGCTCTTCGGGGCGGCCCCACAGCACCACGGGCATCCAGCCGCGCTCCAGCAGGCGCCGGCCCACCGCCACCCAGTGGCGTTCGGGCCAGAGCTTTTCGCGACGGCTGGCGCTGGGTATCAGCACGGCATAGGCCGCGCGCGGCGTCCAGGTAGCGGCAGGCGCGCGTAGGCCGAAATCGGGCGGGCCTTCGACGCTGTAGCCCAGGTGGGCCGCAGCCAGCAGGCGGCAGCGCTGCACCGCCTGCAGGTCGCGCGGCACGGGGGCCTTGTGCTGGTAGAACCACGCGGCGGCCGGCTCGCGGACGCTGGCGCTGTCGTAACCCAGCACCGGCGCCTGCGCCTGGCGCGCCCAGAGCGCGCTCTTCAGCAGCCCTTGAAGGTCGAGCACACCTTCGTAGCGGCCGCCGCGCAGCTCGTCGCGCAGCCGGCCCATGGCCTGCCAGGTGGCGCCCTGCCACAGCTGGCCGCGCCACTTGCGCCAGGCCATGGGCAGCACCCGGCGCACGGCCGGGTGCATCTGCGGAATGGCCGCGAAGGGCGCTTCCACCAGCCAGTCGATCTCGGCACCGGGGTGGCGACGCAGGATGTCGTTCACCACCGGCATGGCGTGCACCACGTCGCCCATCGACGACGTCTTGACGACCAGCAGCCTCACAGGCGCTGGCGCTCTTTGACGAGCTCGGGGTTGAAGCGCGGGTCGTTGTACATCTTGAACTGGCGGTACACCTTGAAGTAGGCGCGCCCGGCCTGCGCATCGGCCAGCAGCGCGTCCAGGCAGCTGGCGAGGTCGTGGCGCTGCTGCAGCAGGCGCTGCAGCTTCACCTGGCTGGCGGCGCGGTGGGCTTCGTCCACGTCGGTGCGCAGCGTCTGCTGGCGCATGGCGTGGGCCTTCAGCGCCATGATGGACAGGCGGTCGATCATGCTGCCGGCGGTTTCGCTGTTCAGGCGTGCACCGGTCGGCACGGTGGAGACAGGGGCATCGGTGCGGGCCGAAGCGGGGTCGACCAGGCCCAGCGCCACGAGCAGGATTTCGTCCACGCGCTCGGTGGCGTCGTTGCGCGCCTGGTTGTAGCCGTCGATGGCGCGCTTGTTGGCGGCGATGGCCTCGGCCGCCACCGTGGTGCGCCGCGCCAGGTCTTCCTCGGCCCACAGCAGGCTGTTGTTGCGGTGGTTGGCCTGCACCCAGTGCTCGAGTTCGGGGTGTTCAGCCAGGCCTGTTGCTTCAGGGGCCCCAAGAACCTCTTGAGGCCAGCCCGCCTGGGCCAGCAAGCGGTCGTGCAGGGCCAGCACATCGCGGGCGGCGGGCAGGCGGGGCGGGCTGGGCTGGGTCATCGTTCTCGGCTGGCAGAATCGTCCGGGATTATGTGTCGCCCCTGCCTGTGCCCGCCCTCCCGCTGATCGTGCGCCTGCGCAACTGGGTCGGCGATGTCACGCTGGGCCTGCCCATGCTGCAGCGCCTGGCCGACGAAGGCTACGCCTTGCAGCTCGTGGGCAAGGGCTGGGCGCGGGATCTGCTGGCCGGCCACGGCTGGCCCGTGCACGTGCTGCCCAAGACCTGGCGGGAACGCGTGGCGCTGCTGCGGCGCCTGCGTGCCGAGGCCGAGGCCGCCGACCCGGCATTCCACCGGCGCCTGAACGCGCTGTGCCTGCCCGATTCCTTCTCCAGCGCGCTGGAGTTCCGCCTCGCCGGCCTGCGCGCGCTGGGCCATGCCTGGGAAGGCCGCAGCCCGTTGCTGGGCCGCGCCGTGCCCCGCCAGCGCGGCGTGCACGAGCTGCAGGTCTACTGGCAGCTGGGCGATGCGCTGCTGGGCCGCGCGGCGCCGCTGCCTGCACGCATCGGCCTGCGCCTGAGCCCCGAACACCACGCGCAGGCCCAGGCGCTGCGCGAAGCCCATGGCATCGAGGCGGGCTGCATCTGCATCTGCCCCTTCGCCGGGGGCACCTGGTCGGGGGCCGACAAGACCTGGCCGGCCTTCGCCGAGTTCGCTGCCCAGGTGCTGCCGGGCCTGGGCCGCAGCTTGGTGGTGTGCCCGGGGCCGGGCGAAGAAGCGCTGGCGCACAGCCACTTCGGCGGCGCGAAGGTGCTCGCGGGCGTGGGCCTGGGCGCCTACGCCGCCTTGCTGGAGCAGGCCGCGGCGATGGTCTCGAACGACACCGGGCCGGGCCATCTGGCAGCGGCGGTGGACACGCCGCTGGTCTCGGTGATGGGCCCCAGCGACCCTGCCCTCTGGCGCCCCTGGGGCGAACACGTGCAGGTGGTGCAGGCCGGGCCCGGCGGCGGCACCTGGCCCAGCGTGGCCCAGGTGCAGGCGGCCACCACGCAGGCGCTGGCTGCGCGCTGAACGCAGCGGCCTTCGCTGGCGCCCCCCTGCCCTGCCGCTGGCCCACCCCCGCCGGGGGGCAGGCAGCCGCCACCCCCGCCGAGGGCCCCCGCCGGCCACCGCCGCGGGGGAAAGACGCCGCCCGGCCCGCTCCGAAAAATGCGTTCCAGCCCGAAGCCGAACCGCAGCACACACAGCAGCACCCAGCGCAACGGGCCTTCGTGAACCTCAACCTCAACCAGGAGCTTTCATCATGATCCGCAACTTCCTCAGCCTCGTGCTCGCCGTCTTCGCCCTCAACGCCTTCGCCGTCGACGTGAACCAGGCCAGCCGTGCCGACCTGGAAACCGTCAAGGGCATCGGCCCGGGCCTGTCGGCCAAGATCTTGGACGCCCGCAAGACCGGCAACTTCAAGGACTGGAACGACCTGGTCGAGCGTGTCGGCGGCATCGGCCCGGGCAACGCCGCGCGCTTCTCGCAGGCCGGCCTGACCGTGGGCGGCACCACCTTCGACGGCAAGCCCGTCACCGCCGCCACGCCGGCCAAGGAGCCCAAGGCCAAGCCGGCCGAGAAGACCGCCAAGGCTCCTTGAGCGCTGCCGCCCTGCCGCGCTGAAGCTGCGCCACGGGGCCTGGCCGCCGAAATTCAAGGCAGCAGCAGGTCGGGTTCGCCAGCCGCCTGGCGGCGGCGGCCCGGGGCCAGCGTGTCCCAGCCGAAGAAGCGCAGCACTTCGTCGCGCCGCGCTTCGGTATCGGCCTCGCCCAGCGCCATCAGCTCGCGGGTGTAGGGCGCTTCGAACAGCAGGTAGCTGGCCAGCGCCGAACCCCGCGCCGCCTCGCCCTGGCCGCCCACGCCCACCCCGCGCAGCAAGGCGCGCACCGCCGTGGGCAGCGCGCCCAGGTGGCGGGCCGCGATCTCGTCCAGCCGCTGCGAAGGCGAGATCACCAGCGCCTCGATCGGGCGCAGGGGCGTGTCGGCCAAGGCGCTGTCGGGCAGCAGCGCCAGCGTGCGGTTGATGCGCTTCAGGCGCTCCACGTCCACGGCCAGGGCGTCCAGGAAGATGCTGGACATGGCGTGCCCGGCAATCTGCGCCAGGTTGGGGTAGCCGCCCACCTGCACCACCCGCCCCGGCGGTTCCTGCGTGCGCCCCACTCCCACGATGAAGAGGCGCTGCGCCCCCAGGTGCACGGCCGGCGAGAGCGGCGCGGTCTGGCGCATCGACCCATCACCGAACCAGCCGCCGGCGCTGGCGGCATCGATGCGCGTGGCCGGGAAGACGAAAGGGATGGCGGATGAGGCCAGCAGGTGCTCGTGCGTCAGCGGGCCCTGCACCGCGACGCGCTGCGAGCGTTCCCAGGGCGTGATGGGGCGGGCCGCGTCGTAGAAGGTGTAGTGCTCGCCGCTGCTGTAGCTGGAAGCGGTGACGGCCAGCGCCTGCAGGTGGCCTTCCGCCAGCATCAGCGGCAGGCGCTGCAGCGGCACCAGGCGGTGCAGCAGTTCGCCCAGGGGCGCGTTGTCGAGCAGCGACTTCGGCCGCGCGCGCCGCCAGCGTGCGATGACCCAGCCGATGGACACCATGGTGAGCCACTGCGCGCCGGTGCGGATGACCCCCAGCGAATCGGCGCGGTACACCTGCTCGGCGTGGAAGTTCTCCCACACCCGTGCCACCTCTTCCACCACGGCCTCGAAACGGTCGGCCTGGCAGGCCAGCGCGGCCGCGTTGATGGCACCGGCCGAGGTGCCGCAGATCACGCCGAAGGGGTTGTGCTGCCGGGCCACCGGGCCCAGGCTGGCGCGCCGGATGCGCACCAGCGCGCGCAGCACGCCCACCTGGTAGGCGGCCCGCGCACCGCCGCCACTCAGGACGAGGGCGGTGAGCGGCGTTTCATGCATGCCCCGACTCTAGCGGCGGGGCGGGCGAAGCTGGATCAGTCGCGACCCTTGCCGTTGCCGTTGCCTTTGCCGTTGCCCTTGCCGGGGTGGTCGCGGCCCTTGCGGTCGTCGTCGTCGTCGCGGCCACGGCGCTCGCCGCTGCGGGAACCGTCGCGGTCACCGTCGCGGTAGGCATCGCGGGACCCATCGCGGTCGCGGTCGCGCACCTCGCGGTCGTACCAGTCGTGGCGCACGAAGTACACCGGCACGCCACAGGCGCCGTACTCGCGGCAGTGCTTCTTCCAGTTCTTGCGGTGGCCCGGCGGCACCCACAGGTACACCGGCTCGGGGGGGCGCACCACGCGCACCGGGCGTTCGATGTAGATCGGCTGGGCCACGATCACCTGGGGCTGCGGGAAACGCCCGATGTCGATGCGGCCGTAGACGCCAGGCTGGCTGATGCCGATGGACACGCCCACGTCCACGTCGGCAGCCCGGGCCGGCGCTGCGGCCAACAGCAGCGCGGCGGTCAGTGCCCCGAGCGGTGACGACCAGCGGCTGAGCAAACGCTTGTTCACAGGGTTCTCCTTCAACGGCCCGATCCGGGCCTGCCTGGTTGTAACGCGCCCGCGCGGCACGCCGTTGTCGGACAAAACGCCGGTTTCATTCGTACACAACTGTGGCCTGCCCGCCGTAGGCCAGGCTGCGCCAGCGGCCCAGGGCTTCGTCGCAGGGCCAGAAGCGGGCGTCGTCGCCGAGGTCGAGTTCGGCCGTCGCACCGGCCCGCGTGAGGTGCAGGCGTATCGGCAGGCCTTGCAGCAGCTCGCCGTGTTCGCTGTGTTCGCGGCGTGCCGGCCACAGGCGCAGCACGTCGGCCACGGGCGGCGCGCCGCCGCCGTTCAGCCGAACGGCGAGGTGACGGCCGAAGCGGGCGCGTGCGGCGGGCAGGTCCCAGACCTGCGTCACGTTCAGGCGCAGGCCGCCGCCGAAGCGGTCGGGCTGCACCTTGCCCTGCACGATGAGCAGGGTGTCCTCGGCCATCAGATCGCGGCGCTCGGCGAAGAGCTCATCCTGCGCCACGGCTTCCACCGCCTCGGTGCCGTCGTCGAGCCTGAAGATGACCACCTTGCCCCGCATGCCGCTGACGCTGCGCGGGTCGCTCACGATACCGGCCAGCAATTGCGGTTCGCGGCTGTCCACCAGCTCGGCGATGGGCCGGCGCGCGAAGCGGCGCACCTCGTCCTTCCAGGCATCGAAGAGGTGGCCCGAGAGGTAGAAGCCGATGGCTGTCTTCTCCTGCACCAGGCGTTCGCGGATGTCCCAGGGCGCCACCTGCACCAGCGCGGGTTCCTGGCGGCTGCTGCCGTGGCTGTCGCCCATGTCGAACAGGCCCACCTGCAGCGCGTTGGCGTCCTGCGTGTCGGCCCACTCGAAGGCCAGGCCCACGCTGGCCAAGGTGCTGGCGCGGTCCGGGTGCAGCAGGTCGAAGGCACCGGCCTTCACCAGCGCTTCCACGGCGCGCTTGTTCACGGCCTTGCGGTCGACGCGGGCGCAGAAGTCGAAGAGGCTGCGGAAGGGCCCGCTGCCCGCGCCCGCATGCGCGCCCAGGCCTTCGCGCGCGGCGACGATGGCCTCGATGGCGCCCTGCCCCGTGCCCTTCACCGCCGCCAGGCCGTAGCGGATGGTCTTGTCGTCCACCGGCTCGAAGCGGGCCGTGCCACGGTTCACGTCGGGCGGCTGGAAGCTGAGGCCGAAGAGCTTGGCGTCGGCCAGCAACACCTTCAGCTTGTCGGTGTTGTCGGCTTCGATGGTCATGTTGGCGGCATAGAACTCCGCCGTGCAGTGCACCTTGATCCAGGCCGTGTGATACGCCAGCAGCGAGTAGGCGGCGGCATGGCTCTTGTTGAAGCCGTAGCCCGCGAACTTCTCCATCAGGTCGAAGATCTCGTCGGCCTTCTCTGACGCAATGTTCAGCTTGGCCGCGCCCTCGCGGAAGATGCCGCGGTGCTTGGCCATCTCCTCGGCCTTCTTCTTGCCCATGGCGCGGCGCAGCAGGTCGGCGCCGCCCAGGCTGTAGCCGCCCAGCACCTGCGCGGCCTGCATCACCTGTTCCTGGTAGACGAAGATGCCGTAGGTCTCATCGAGCACCGGCGCCAGCAGCGGGTGCGGGTAGACGATGGTTTCCTTGCCGTTCTTGCGCGCGCAGAAGCTCGGGATGTTCTCCATCGGCCCGGGCCGGAACATGGCGTTCAGCGCGATCAGGTCTTCCAGCCGCGTGGGCTTGGCCTCGCGCAGCATGCCCTGCATGCCGCGGCTTTCAAACTGGAACACGGCTTCGGTGAGGCCGTCGCTGAACAGCTTGTAGACGCGCGCATCGTTCAGCGGCAGCGTGTCGTAGTCGAAGCTCTCGCGGCCCGGGCGGCGCGCGCGGATGTAGGTCTTGGCCAGTTCCAGGATGGTGAGCGTGGCCAGGCCCAGGAAGTCGAACTTCACCAGGCCGATGGCTTCGACGTCATCTTTGTCGTATTGACTGACGGCGCTGTCACTGCCGGGCTGCTGGTAGAGCGGGCAGAAATCGGTGATCTTGCCCGGCGCGATCAGCACGCCCCCGGCATGCATGCCGACGTTGCGCACCAGGCCTTCCACCCGGATGGCCAGGCTCAGCAGCTCGGCCACCTCTTCTTCGGCCTGCTCGCGCTGTTCGAGCTCGGGCACCTCTTCGCGCACGTAGATGACACCGCCGTCCTTGTCTTTGGGGTCGGCGGGCACCGGTGCCAGCGTGTAGGTCTTGCCCGGCAGGCCGGGCACCAGCTTGGCCACGCTGTCGACATGGCCGTAGCCCATGCCCAGCACACGCCCCACGTCGCGCAGCGCAGCCTTGCTGGCCATGGTGCCGAAGGTGGCGATCTGGCTCACGGCCTCGCGGCCGTACTTGTCTTTCACGTACTCGATGACGCGGTCGCGGTTGCCCTGGCAGAAGTCGATGTCGAAGTCGGGCATCGACACGCGCTCGGGGTTCAGGAAGCGCTCGAAGAGCAGCTGGTAGTACAGCGGGTCCAGGTCGGTGATGAAGAGCGCGTAGGCCACCAGCGAACCGGCACCCGAACCCCGGCCCGGACCCACCGGGCAGCCGTTGGCCTTGGCCCAGACGATGAAGTCAGAGACGATGAGGAAGTAGCCCGGGAAGCCCATCTTGATGATGGTGGCGAGCTCGAATTCCAGCCTTTCCACGTAGCGCGGGCGCTCTTGCTCGCGTTTGGCGGCATCGGGGAAGAGTGCCAGCAGGCGTTTCTCCAGCCCTTCGTGCGAAAGCTGCCGGAAGTAGGCGTCCATCGGCATGCGCGTGCCGTCGGCCAGCACGGGCGTGGGGAAATCGGGCAGCTGCGGCTTGCCCAGCACCAGCGTGAGGTGGCAGCGCTGCGCGATGTGCACGGTGTTGGCCAGGGCCGAAGGCAGATCGGCGAACAGCGCGGCCATCTCGGCCTGCGTCTTGAAGTGCTGGTCGCGCGTGAAGCGCTTGATGCGGCGCGGGTTGGCCAGGGTCTCGCCTTCGGCGATGCAGACGCGGGCCTCGTGGGCATCGAAGTCGTCGGCCTCCAGGAACTGGATGGGGTGCGTGGCCACCAGCGGCAGCTGCAGCTGCGCGGCCAGCGGCGCGGCAGCGCGCACATGGGCTTCGTTCGTGGGCAGGCCGGCGCGCTGCACCTCGAGGTAGAAGCGCCCCGGGAACCAGCCCGCCAGCTTGCGCGCCACGGTGCTGGCGCGCTCGGTATCGCCGGCCAGCAGGGCCATGCCCACGGCGCCCAGGTCGGCACCGCTCAGCACGATGAGGCCCTCGCCCAGCGTCTCCAGCCACTCCCACTTCACCCAGGCCTGTGCGCGCTGGGCGTTGGTGACCCAGGCCCGCGCGAGCAGCTCGCTGAGGTTCAGGTAGCCCTGCGTGTTCTGCACCAGCAGCAGCAGCCGGCTGGGCTGCTTTTCGCCGCCCGTCAGGGCCGCGTGCGGCTCCATCAGCACGTCGGCGCCGATCAAGGGCTGCACGCCTTTGCTGCGGCAGGCGCTGTAGAACTTCACCGCGCCGAAGAGGTTGTTCAGGTCGGTGATGGCCAGCGCGGGCTGGCCATCCTTGCGCGCGGCGGCGGCCGCGTCGGCAATGCGCAGGGTGCCGTCGACGACGGAGTACTCGGTGTGGATGCGCAGGTGGACGAAGCTCATGCCGGGCATTCTAGAGAGCGCCCCTGCCTAGAATGCCGGGCACTCGCAGCAGCGACAGCAAGCAAGGGAAGGCGGCCAGCCGATGGGGATGTGGGTGCAGCGCGCCGTGGGGTTGCTGCTGATCTTGAGCATGGTGGCGCTCGCGCTGATGCGCACGCCCGATGTGCCTGCCGAAGGCCTGGTGGCACGCTGGGCGCCGGCGCCTTCCGACTTCATCGACGTGAAGGGGCAGACCGTGCACCTGCGCGACGAGGGCCCGCGCCACGACGGCGCCGGCACGCCGCCGCCGCTGCTGCTCATCCACGGCACCGCCTCCAGCCTGCACACCTGGGAGGGCTGGGCGAAGGCCCTGCGCGGCCAGCGCCGCGTCATCAGCTTCGATCTGCCGGGCTTCGGCCTCACCGGCCCCTTCGAGGGCGCCTACGAGCCCGACAACTACCACGGCGACACCTACGCCCGCTTCGTGCTCGACCTGATGCAGGCGCTGAAGATCAAACGCGCCCTCATCGTCGGCAACTCGCTGGGCGGCGAGGTGGCCTGGCGCACCGCCGCGATGGCGCCCGAGCGTGTGGCCGGCCTGGTGCTGGTGGACGCGGTGGGTCCGCGCTTCACGCCGCAGGCGGTGCCGGTGGCCTTCCAGCTGGCGCGCGTGCCCCTGCTGAACAAGCTGGGGGAAGTGGTGCTCTCGCGCGCGCTGGTGGCCGAAGGCCTGCGCAGCGTGTATGGCGACCCCAGCCGCGTGAGCGAGGCGCTGATCGACCGCCACTTCCAGCTCGCGCTGCGCGAAGGCAACCGCCGCGCCCTGGGCCTGCGCGTGCGCCAGATGGTGAACGGCGAGCACGAGGAACGCCTGAACACGCTGAAGCAGCCCACGCTGCTGATCTGGGGTGAACGCGACCGCCTGGTGCCGCCCAGCGTGGGCGAAGACTTCGCACGGCGCATCGCCGGCAGCCAGCTGGTGGTGCTGCCCGGGCTGGGCCATGTGCCCCAGGAAGAAGACCCGGCGGGCAGCCTGGTGCCGGTGAAGGCCTTCCTCGGCCTGCCGCACTGAACCTCTCTGAGGAGCCTGGGGCTGTGCCTTGGCTCGCAGGCTGGCCACCCTGCCCCAGGGCTTGGGCACTCAGGCGTCCTGCGCCAGCCTCAACCCGGTGAACTGCCAGCGCGCCGCGGCGGGAAAGAAGTTGCGGTAGCTGGCCCGCAGGTGGCTGCGCGGCGTGGCGATGGAACCACCGCGCAGCACGGTCTGGTCGAGCATGAACTTGCCGTTGTATTCACCCACCGCGCCGGCCCAGGGCTGGTAGCCGGGGTAAGGCAGGTAGCTGCTGCGCGTCCATTGCCACAGCTCGCCGAACAGCTGCTGCAGGCCCGCCCGGCCGGGCTGCGCCGGTGGCGCCTGCAGCGGGCCGCTGTCGCTGCAGCTGCCGGCGGCGATGCCGGCTTCGGCCAGCGGCGCGGCAGCGGCTTCCCACTCGGCCTCGGTGGGCAGGCGCAGCGGCAGGCCGCTGCGCGCTGCGGCCCAGCGCGCGTAGGCATCGGCCTCGAACAGGCTCAGGTGGGCCACCGGCACGTGCGGCTGCAGCGGCTGCAGGCCGTGCAGCGTGTAGCGCCACCAAGCGCCGTCTTCGCCGCGCCGCCAGTACAGCGGGGCCTGTACGCCCTGGGCCTGCACCCAGTCCCAGCCGGCGGCCAGCCACCAGCGCGGCTCGGCATAGCCCCCGTCGGCCATGAAGGCGGCCCACTCGCCTTGGGTCGTCAGGCGCTGGGCCAGGGCGTAGGGCGCCAGGAAGACGCGGTGCGCCGGGGTTTCGTTGTCGAAAGCGAAACCGGGGCCGTGGTGGCCGATCTGCACCAGGCCGCCGGGCTGGGACAACCAGGTCAGCGGCAGATCAGATCCCTCAGTCACCTGGACCTCTTCAGGCGCCGCGCGGTACACCGGCGCCAGCGGGTTGCACGAGAAGAGGTGCAGCAGGTCGGTGAGCAACAGTTCCTGGTGCTGCTGCTCGTGCTGCAGGCCCAGCTCCAGGCGCTCGGCCAGGGCTGGCTCGGCCTCGCGCTGCAGCAGGGCCTGCACCCGTTCGTCCACCGCGTGGCGCCAGGCCAGCACCTCGGCCAGCGAAGGCCGCGTCACCAGGCCGCGCTGCGACCGCGGGTGGCGTTCGCCCACGCCCTGGTAGTAGCTGTTGAACAGCACTCGGTAGGCCGGGTGGTGGGGGCGGAAGCCGGGGTCGAAGGCCTCGAGCACGAAGGTCTCGAAGAACCAGGTCACGTGGGCCAGGTGCCACTTCACGGGGCTGGCGTCGGGCATGCTCTGGGCTTGGCAGTCGGCCTCGCTCAGCGGCGCGGCTAGCGTCTCGGTGCGGGCGCGCAGCGCGATGTAGCGGGCAAGCAGGCTGTTCATTACGGCCACTGTAGCGGCCCGGGCGGGCTAGAGTGCTGCGCATGCAGCTTGCGCCAGCCCCGCTGAACCCTGGCCGCTGGCGCACGGCGCTGGTGGTCATCGCCCGCGACGAGGCCCCGCGCATCGCCCGCCTGCTGGACAGCGTGGCGCCCTGGGTCGACCAGCTGCTGGTGCTGGACACCGGCAGCCAGGACGACACCGCCGGCGTGGCGCAGCGCTGCGGCGCCGAGGTGCGGCACTTCGCCTGGTGTGACGACTTCTCGGCCGCCCGCAACGCCGCGCTGGCGGCGGCGGGGGCCGACTGGCACCTGGTGATGGACGCCGACGAGTGGCTGCAGGAAGGCGGCCCTGCCTTGGCCGCGCTCCGCCACACCGCGCCCGAATTCGTGGGCGTGCTGCGGCTGGACGACCGCGGCGCCGCCGCCGGCCTCGTGCACACCTGGCTGAGCCGCGTGCTGCCCGGCACGCTGCGCTACGCCGGCCGCGTGCACGAGCAGCCACAGCACGCCCTGCCCCAACGCCGCCTGCCGCTGGTGGTGGGCCACGACGGCTACGCCCCGGAACGCCTGGCCGCCAAGCGTGGCCGCAACCACGCCCTGCTTCAGGCCGAACTGCAGGCCGCGCCCGACGACGCCTACCTCTGGTTCCAGATGGGCAAGAACCAGGGTGTCTATGCGCCGCAGGCCAGCGACCCCGCCGCCGAACACGCCGCCGCTGCCCAGGCCCTGCAGCGTGCCGACGCACTGCGCCCCGCCCAGGCGCCCTGGGCCCACGACCTCGCTGCGCGGCTGCTGTACGCGCTGCGCTGCGCCGGCCGCCATGCCGAAGGCTGGGCCTGGGCCGAGGCGCGGCTGCAGACGCACGAAGACTCGCCCGACTTCTTCTTCGCCCTGGGCGACCTGCTGCTGGACTGGACGGCCACGCGGCCCGGCGACGCGCTGGCCCTGCTGGAGATGGCCGAAGCCGCCTGGCGGCGCTGCCTGGAGCTGGGCGAGCGGCCCGACCAGAGTGGCAGCGTGCAAGGCCGCGGCAGCCACCTGGCCGCGCACAACCTGGCCCTGGTGTGCGAGGGCCTGGGCCGCGCCGAAGAGGCCCGCGCGCTGCGCCTGCGCTTCAAGCTGCCGGGCTAGCTTCCGTCTTGTGCGGCGCCAAGCCGGCACCTGTTCGAGCCGCCCTGCTCCAGCAGAACAGCCGCCGAGAACGCGGCCATTTCGCCGCATCACCGGGCCGGGCGGCTGCCTAGACTGGAACAAGCGCCCTTGGTCCCCCTGGGGCCGTGCGCTGCCCGCGCGGTGCGGGCCACCACAACCTGCCCGGAGAAACCCATGATTCCAAAGACGATCCACGTCATTTGGGTCGGCGACGAGAGCAAGCGCCCCGACAACTGCATCAGCACCTGGGCGCAGCACAACCCCGGCTGGCAGCTGAAGATCTGGGGCAACGACTTGCTGGCCGACACCGACTGGGTGAACACCGAGCACATGCGTGCGATGTCCGAGCGCGAGCTCAACGGCGTCGCCGACATGATGCGCTGGGAGATCCTGTACCGCGAGGGCGGCTTCGTGGTCGACGCCGACAGCGTGTGCATCCGTCCGCTGGACGACGACCTGCTGGACCGCGTGGCCTTCGCCTGCTGGGAAAACGAGATCGCCAGGCCCGGCCTCATCGCTGCCGGCTACGTGGCCTGCAGCGCCGGCAACCCCTTCATCGGGCAGATCATCCTCGACATCCAGCGTGAACCCAGCGTCGTGCACGACAGCGCCTGGAAGACCGTGGGCCCGCAGCGACTGACCGATGCCTACCGCCGCTACGCCTACCAGGATCTCGACATCCTGCCCAGCCACTGCTTCATCCCCGAGCACTTCACAGGCATCAGCTACAAGGGCGCGGGCACGGTCTATGCGCGCCAGGAGTGGGCTTCCACCAAGCGCAGCTACGGCGCGCTGCACCTGAAAGCCTTCGATGCCGACGGCCGCGCCACGGGCAGCGTGGCGCCTGCGGCTGCGGCGGCCCCTGCCCCTGCACCCTCGCCCGCAGCCGCTGCCGCGCCACCCGCGGCCCCTGCCCGCTCGGCCCTGGAAGCCCGGCACGACCCCTACTTCGTGCAGAAGGTGGCCGTGGGCAAGGAGCTCATCGGCCGTTCGCGCCTGGACGTCTTCGCCCAGCTGTGCAAGGGCAAGCGCGTGCTGCACATGGGCTGCGCCGACTGGCCCATCACCGACCCCAAGACCTCGCTGCACCTGGCCCTGGAGCCCCACTGCCTGCGCCTGGACGGTTTCGACGTGCAGCGCGAGGCACTGGCGGGTCTGGCCCCTCATGTCAAGGGCCGCCTGTATTCAGACCTCGCCGAAGTGACCGACGCCTACGACCTGGTGCTGGTGCCCGAGGTGATGGAACACGTGCCCGACGTGGCGGGTTTCCTGGCGCAGCTGCATGCGCTGAACGCGCCGCACTACGTCATCACCGTGCCCGATGCCTACCAGTGCCGCCAGCGCCACTTCGACTTCGTCGACGGTCCCGAGACCTTCGTCGAGGTGGTGCACCCCGACCACAACTGCTGGTACACGCCCTACACCTTCGCCAACGTGATGCGCAAGTACACGCCCTGGCATCTGGACGGCATGTGGTTCTTCAACGGCATCTCTTTGCTGGCGGTGCTGAGCAAACACCCGCGCGTCTGAGCGGCTGAGGGCCCGAGCGGCCCGGCCCGCGCGCATGGCAGCGCCTGAACGCCTGAACGGCCAGACGCCCAGACGCCCGGGGCACCCCGGGCGCCGCCCTCTCAGGCCGGCAGATGCTCGGGCGGCAGCCCGTCCACGGCGCGCTGCCACATGCGTTCGAACAGCGCTTCCATCTGCGGCGCCAGACGCGCGCTGTCGAACAGCGGTGAGGTCAGCCGCGCCTCGGCCAGCCGGGCGGCCAGCGCCTGGCGGCGTGGCGCATCGGAGGCCAGCTCGGCCACCAGCGCTTCGTAGGCCGGCACGCTGCTGCACACCAGTTCGGGCAAGCCCAGGGCGCCCAGCAAGCTGCCCGCCACGCGCGAGGCGAAGGTGCGCCCGCTCGAGGTGACCACCGGCACGCCGGCCCAGAGCATGTCGCTGGCCGTGGTGTGGCCGTTGCAGGGCCAGGTGTCGAGGAAGAGGTCGGCACAGGCCACGCGGTCGAGGTGCTGCGCCTGCGGCACCGTCTCGGCGAACACCAGGCGCGCGGGGTCGATGCCACGCGCCTGGGCTTCGCGCCGCAGCGCCGGTGGGGCCTGCGGCGTCCAGGCCAGCAGCCACAGCACGGCATCGGGCAGGCGCTGCAGCAGGCGGCACCAGACGTCGAAGACCTCCGGCGAGATCTTGTAGGGCTGGTTGAAGCCGCACAGCACCAGCGCGTCTTCCGGCAGGCCCTGGCTGGCGCGCGTGGGCGCCACCGGCACGCGCCGCGTGCCGTCGTTGCACTGGTAGCACAGCGGCAGGTGCGCGATCTTCTCGGTGAACCACGGTGCATGGTCCAGCGGCGTGATGTGCGCGTCGCTGATGAGGTAGTCGATGCAATCGGCACCCGTGGTGCCGGGGAAGCCCAGGTAGGCCACCTGCACCGGCGCGGCGCGGTAGGCGAAGACCTCGGGCCAGGCGTCCTGGGTGTAGCCCTTCAGGTCGACGAGGATGTCGATGCCATCGGCACGTATGCGTTCGGCCAGCGCGCGCGGCGTCATCGGGCGCGCTTCGATGAAGTGGTCGGCCGCCGCGCGCAGGCGCTGGCGCATGGGGCCGCCATCGTCGCGGCCGTGGCTGTACAGGAAGACCTCGTAGCGCTGGCGGTCGTGGCGCTCCACCAGCTGGGCCATGAGGTAGCTGGTGGCGTGCTCGTGGAAGTCGCTCGACACATAGCCCAGCTTCAGCTTCTGGACCGGCTGCGCCGCGCGTGGTGGCAAGGGCTTCACGCGGCTGGCCACGAAACGCGCGCAGGCGCGCACCGCACGCAGCTGTTCTTCGGGGTCGTCGAGCAGCGTCACGTGCACGAAGGGGTTGGTCTCGACCACGGCGTCTTCGGGCAGGGCCGCGATGGAAGCCCGCAGCTGCTGCACCTGCGTGTCGGCACCGCGCCAGTCGCACACCTCGCGCTCGAAGAAGGCCAGCAGGTCGTGCACCGCCACCTGGCGGTGCCCCAGGCCCAGCAGCAGCGCGGTGCGGAAGCACTCGGCCGCCTCCAGCTTCAGCCCCAGGGCCTTGAAGCTGTGGCCCAGGCGCACGTGCAGGTCGGCCTCGGCCGGGCGATGCGCCAGGGCCTGCATGTAGTGGGTGATGGCCGCCTGCGGCTTGCCGGTGTCGAGCAGCACGCCCGCCAGCATCACGCGCAGCTCGTAGCTCAGCAGGCGATCGGGCACCGCTTCCAGCAGCTGCGCCACGTCCTCGTGCCGGCGCAGCGCCATCAGGGCGTTCACCTGCAGGGCCAGCGCCAGGGTGTTTTCGGGTTCGCAGGCGCGTGCAGCAGCGGCGGCGGCGCAGGCGCGTTCGGGCAGGCCGGCCTTCAGCAGCGCGTCGGCCAGGTTCACGCCGTACAGCGTGTCTTGCGGCTGCAGGCGCGTGGCGTGCTCGAAGCGGTTCGCGGCCTCGACCCACTGCCCCTTGCGCGCGAACTTCTGACCCTGAAGCCACACCTGCTGGGCGCGTGCCGCGGCTTGCGTGAGTGCTTTGGACATGGGCTGGCCTTCTGGTTGACGGAAACCCTCCCAGGGTAAGCCGCCACGCCCTGGGGCAAGCGGCCGAGGAACTGCGCTTTGTGCCTGCTATTCGCCACCACACCGGGCGCGGGCGGGGTTGCACGCGAGGAGAACCTGGCCTTTGCATGGCCTTCGAACGAGCTTCGAACGGCTTGCGAATGAGCGCTCAGGTTTGCCTTCCAAGCGCCGAAATGCCTGCGTCCGACACCGCTTTTCCGCGAGACAGCGCACAGCCCCCTTCGCAAAGGCCTAAAGAACGGCAGGCCCGAGACGAAAACGGCTTCAACGCACTTGCGAAAGCGGGTGCGGGGTCCGGACCCAACGAGGCACCGCAGACCAGCCCCCGATGAAAGGGGCGGGCATGCAGTCTCCTTCAAGCCCGGGCGAGTTCCGGCGGTGCGTCGCCTTCGGGCGCCACACCGGTGGAGTTGCAGGCAGGCACCGTGCACAACGATGTCCCGACTGCGGAGCCTGCCAGGCCTAAAGCCTGTGGTCATCAACCTTTGGAGTTCAACATGGCCCTCTCGATCAATACCAACGCGGTTTCACTGAATGCCCAGCGCAACCTCAGCATGAGCCAGTCTTCCCTGTCCACCTCGATGCAGCGCCTCTCCTCGGGTCTGCGCGTCAACAGCGCCAAGGACGATGCCGCCGGTCTGGCCATCGCCGAGCGCATGAATTCCCAGGTGCGTGGCAACACCGTGGCCGTGCGCAACGCCAACGATGCCATCTCGCTGGCCCAGACGGCCGAAGGCGCCATCGGCAAGGTGGGCGACATGCTGCAGCGCATGCGTGAACTGGCCGTGCAGTCGGCCAACGCCACCAACGGCACCGACGACCGTGCCAACCTCGACGCCGAGTTCCAGCAGCTGGGCGCGGAAATCACGCGCACGCTGACCAACACCCGCTTCAACGGCCAGAACATCCTGGACACGAACTCGGGCACGCAGGCCTTCCAGATCGGCGCCAACAGCACCGACGTCGTGGAAGTGGTCACCACCGGCCTGGCCACCGCAGCCACCATCACGGCCGTGGCCTCGGGCGCCATCACCAGCGCCGCCCTGGCCAGCACGGCCATGAGCAACATCGACGCGGCCCTGCGCACGGTGAACACCGAGCGCGCCAACTACGGTGCCGTGCAGAACCGCTTCGAGGCCATCATCTCGAACCTGCAGGTGGCCACCGAGAACGAAGCCGCGGCCCGTGGCCGCATCATGGATGCCGACTTCGCCACCGAGACGGCGAACCTCTCGCGCAGCCAGATCCTGCAGCAGGCCGGCACGGCGATGGTGGCGCAGGCCAACCAGCTGCCGCAGATCGTGCTGAGCCTCATCCGCTGAGCGACATCGCGCCTGGCGCGGCCCGCAGCGGGCCGCGCACGCCATGCACAGGGCCTTCGGGCCCTGTTCTCATTGCTGGGGCCTTCGGGCCCTGTTGTCATTGCTGGGGCCTCCAGGCCCCGTTTCTGATGGCAGGTGGCCTGCCCAGCAATGGTTTGCCCGCCTTTTCCGCCTTTGTTCCTTCGATTGGAAAGGCCCACGCTGCCGAAGAATATCCACAGCAGGTCCTGAACTCTCCGGCCTGCGGGAGCCGGTTCCTTTGCACCGGAGACAGTACAGCCTTCGCACGGAGAAACCGACGTGGCACAAACGATCAACACGAACTTGGTGTCGCTGAATGCCCAGCGCAACCTGTCGATGTCAGGCGGTTCGCTGGCCACGTCGATGCAGCGGCTGTCATCGGGCCTGCGCGTCAACAGCGCGAAGGACGACGCCGCCGGCCTGGCCATCGCCGACCGCATGCAGACCCAGGTTCGCGGCATGAACGTGGCGATGCGCAATGCCAACGACGGCATCTCGCTGGCGCAGACGGCCGAGGGCGCCATCGGCAAGATCGGCGACATGCTGCAGCGCATGCGTGAACTGGCGGTGCAGGCGGCCAACGCCACCAACGGCAGCGACGACCGCGCCAACCTCGACGCCGAGTTCGGCCAGCTCACCGACGAAATCACGCGGGTGATGACCAACACGCGCTTCAACGGGCTGTCCATCCTGGGCTCGGATGCCGGCTCGCAGGCCTTCCAGGTGGGCGCCAACGCCGACGACCAGATCACCATCGTCACCAACCCGCTGCTCACCGACCCGGCCATGGCCACGCTGCCCAACGCCGACCTGCTGAGCGCGGCCAACGCCACCATCTCGATGCAGGCCATCGACGCCGCGCTGACGGTGGTGAACGCCGAGCGCGCGCAGTACGGCGCCACGCAGAACCGCTTCGAGGCCGTCATCGCCACGCTGCAGGTAGCCTCCGAGAACCAGTCGGCCGCGCGCGGCCGCATCATGGACGCCGACTTCGCGGTGGAAACCGCCAACCTCTCGCGTTCGCAGATCCTCCAGCAGGCCGGCACGGCGATGGTGGCGCAGGCCAACCAGCTGCCGCAGCAGGTGCTGCAGCTGCTGCAGGGCTGATTTTTCCGGCGCCACCGGCGCCGACCGCGCTGGAGATGTCCGGGCCTGAACCCGGGGTCTGAAAAAAGGCCCTCAAGTTCTTGCGGCGGGTGACGAAATCAGCGTTGAAGACCCGGGATTGCGCCCTGCCGCTGCCCGGCTGTCCTCTGATTTCACCCTAGGGAGATTCCATCATGGCCATCTCGTCCGCCGGAATCGGCAGCGGTCTTGACGTGCAAGGCATCGTCAACCAGCTGCTCAACATCGAGCGCGCGCCCATCCGCCAGCTGCAAAGCGAGGCGGGGCGGCTGCAAACCCAACTTTCGGCATTCGGCCGCGTGCAAAGCTCGCTGTCGACGCTGCGCGACGCCTCCACGAAACTGAACCAGCCCGACACCTGGCGCGCCGCCAAGGCCACCAGCGCCGACACCGCGCTGGTGGGCGCCACCGCCACCGGCGCGGCGCAGTCGGGCAGCTACAGCATCAACGTCAGCCGCCTGGCTGCAGCGCAAACCTTGTCGAGCACGAGCTTCGCCAATGCCAACGCCACCGTGGGCTCGGGCATCCTGCGCATCGAACTGGGCGACTTCGACGCCCAGCCGCCCGTGCCCAAGGCCGGTGCCTCGATGGTGGAAGTGGTCATAGACCCCAGCAACAGCTCGCTGAGCAGCATCCGCGACCAGATCAACGAAGCCGGCGCCGGCGTGGTGGCCAGCGTGGTGAACGACGTCTCGGGCGCCCGCCTGGTGGTGCGCTCCACGCAGACCGGCCTGGAAAACGGCTTCCGCATGCAGGTGCTGGACGACGACGGCAACGACACCAACGCCTCCGGCCTGTCGGCGCTGGCCTTCGACCCCGCCGCGGCCACCAACCCCATGAGCCGCCCGCAGCCGGCGCAGAACGCCATCGCCACCATCAACGGCGTGCAGGTGGAATCGGCCTCGAACACGATGGACAAGGTGGTGGAAGGGCTCAGCTTCCAGCTGCGCAAGGTGGGTACCACCGAAGTGCAGGTGGAGCCCGACACCGAGGCGCTGAAGAAGTCGGTGGACGACTTCGTCAAGGCCTACAACGAAAGCATCAAGCTGCTGCGCGAGCAGACGCGCTTCGACCCCAACACCAAGCAGGCCGGTCCGCTGCAGGGCGACCGCTCGGGCGCGGCCATGCTGTCGCAGCTGCGCGGCCTGTTCACCGGCACCGGCGGCAACAGCGGCGTGTTCTCGCGCCTGCAGGAAGTGGGGCTGGAGCTCGACACCGACGGCATCATCAAGGTCAACGACACCCGGCTCTCGGCCGCGCTGACCCAGGGCCCCGAGCTGCAGAAGCTGTTTGCCAACGTCGACGCCACGAACCCGGCCAACCAGGGCTTCGCGCGGCGTTTCGAAGGCTGGCTGAAGCTTTCGCTGGATAGCGACGGCACGCTCGACAGCCGCACGCAAAGCCTGCAGGCCCGGGTGAAGAACAACGAGGCCGCCCAGGAACGCCTGGAAGACCGCGTGGCGCGCACCGAGCAGCGCCTGCTGCGCCAGTACAACGCGCTGGACACGCGCATCGGCCAGCTCAGCGGCCTTGCCAGCTACGTGAACCAGCAGTTCTCGGTGCAGAACAACAACAACCGCTGAGCCCTCCGCATGCGAGCACAACGCCGGGCCTGCCTCAAGCAGCCCCGGCGTTGTGCTTTTCCGGGGTCCGGCGACGCCTCAAGTCAGCGCGGCCGGCACCGATAAAAAGGCATCCCGTCTGCAGTACCCCACGACATGTACGCAACCTCGATGTTTTCGCCCAGGCGCGCCGCCCAGGCCGCGGCTTCCTACCAGGCCACGGGCCTGGAGATCCAGGTCGCCGGTGCAGACGCGCACCGCCTCGTCACGCTGCTGTTCGAAGGGTTCGACGCCTCGGTCTCGGATGCCCAGGGCGCGCTGCAGACGCAGGACGTCGAGCGCAAGTGCCGCGCCATCACGCGGGCCATGCGCATCGTCGACGAAGGCCTGCGCCAGCACCTGAACCTCAGCGCCGGCGGCGCGCTGGCGCAAGACCTCAATGAGCTGTACGCCTACGTCTCCAGCCGCCTGATGCTGGCCAACGCCCGCAACGACAGCGAGATGCTGGGCGAGTGCAAGCGTCTGATGCGCCCGCTGCACGAGGCCTGGGTGGCCATCGGCCAGAAGACCGAAGTTTCCCGCTGAGCCCGACCAAGGACCCCCATGGACCCGCAACTGCTCAGCTATTACGAAGCCATCGAAAGCGCCAGTGTCGACATGCTGGCCGCGGCCCGCGCCGGCAACTGGGACGAGGTGGTCAAGCTCGAAGGCGCCTGCGTGCTGCTCATCAGCCGGCTGAAGAACGCCGCGCAAGAGCCGCCCGCAGCAAGCGGCGCGAGCCACAGCCCCGGCCAGGCGCAGGCGCTGGAACTGGCCAAGGCCAAGTCGCGCATCATGCAGCGCATCCTGGTGAACGACGCCGAGATCCGCCACCTGGCCGAGCCCTGGCTGCAAGACCTGGACGACACCCTGGCCGGCCGCCGCAACAAGAGCCTGCACTGAAACGGCCGGCATGCCGGCTTGCCCACTGCGGCAGGCCGGCGCCCTTCCCCACCTCGCTCCAGACCGCCCATGTTCCAGGACACCCGCCCCGCCGAACTCGACGCCTCGGGTGGCCATGATCCCTGGGGCCCGTTTCGCGTGGCGTCACCCGCCGAGGGCCTGGCGCTGCTGCGCGCCGTGCGCGACGGCCAGGTGCCGGTGGTGCTGAGCGCGCCCTGCGGCACCGCGCTGGGCGTGAGCCTGTGGGCCGTGGACGAAACCCAGCAAAGGCTGAACTTCAGCGTGGATGCACTGGCGCCCCAGCTGCCCGCGCTGCTGAGCGCCGACGAAACCGTGGCCGTGGCCTACCTCGAAAGCGTGAAGCTGCAGTTCGACCTGCACGGGCTGACGCTGGTGCGCGGCGCGAAGAGCAGCGCGCTGCAGAGCGGCCTGCCGCGCGACATCTACCGCTTCCAGCGCCGCAACGCCTACCGCGTGCGGCCGCGCGCCACCCACGGGCCGGTGGCCAGCTTCCGCCACCCCGGCTGGCCCGAGATGGCGCTGCGGCTGCGCGTGCTGGACATCAGCATCGGCGGCTGCGCGCTGTGGCTGCCGGGCGACGTGCCGCCGCTGCAGGCCGGCACGCTGGTGAGCGGCATGCACATCGAGCTCGACATCGACAGCAGCTTCGACAGCGCCGTGCGCCTGCAGCACGTGAGCGCGGTGGGCGCCGCACCGGGCGAGCAGGGCGTGCGCATCGGCTGTGAATGGCAGCAGCTGGGCGCGCCGGCCGAGCGCGTGCTGCAACGCTGGATCGACCGCACGCAGCGGCGGCGGCACCTGCTCGGCCTGGACTAGGCCCGGGCGCGGCGCTGGCGCGCCACGCTCACACCTGCATGTTCATCGGGTCAGACACCACGGCCGGCTGTCGTTTCCGGCCGATTGGGTGTACTTCCGGGTGTACCGACCAGGCCTCAGGCCAGGATCGGCCCATAGAGGCCGGGATCGGTCCGACCTGGGGTGCACCCACCAGGCCGGGGCGGAACGTGCCGGGAAAGGCCAATCCCGCGGGGCGCCCGACCAGCTCCAGAAAGAGAAACGCCCGCCAGGCGGACCGGGCGGGCGTTGAGGGTGGTGCTAGCGGTCAGGGCTGGTCTTCTTCTATGGCCCCAATCAGCCAATACCCGTCGTTCGCCACCCTATCGGACAGCTCTTGTGCGTCGCCTTTCTCCACCCACTCGGCCCATTCGTCCGGCGTCAGGAACGTAGCGAAGCAACCGTGTGTGACGACATAGCCTCTGTCGGGGATGACAGCGAGCATCGACCCCGCGGCCACCAGTTGAACGACGAGGCGCAGCTCTTCAGGTTTTCCCATTGCAATCTCCATCGGTTAAGGGAGCCGCAACGGTAGTGAGGGGCCAGGTGCCGACATGGCGGTTTTGGGCCCTTCGGAGACCTGCCCCGCGGGTCGGTCTACCTATGACAGCGGACGCAAAAAGGCCCGTCACTCTCGTTCCGGCAGCCGCCGGTGCGGCGCGTGACGGGCCAGGGGTCAGAAGCCGATGGTCGCCAGGATGCCGACGACAGCGCCGCCGGCCCCAGCCACGATGACGACCAGGGCATGCAGTAACCTCAGAGACGCTTCCCGCGGCGAGAGGTGATCGGGTCGGTGATCCATGCGCGGGTACACCCACGGCACTTAGCCCGAATCCTGTAAATGGAGGAAGAGCGCAGCCGTCCCTAAAGCGATGGCGGCTTTCAAGCACTGTTGAACGGCTAAACTGTGCGGAGAGTAAGCAATCAAACTCCCCGAACATGCCGAAAAAGAGCCAGGAACAGAATCCGTCTCCGGACAAGGCAAAGGTGCGAATCTTCTTTGCCGAGATCGAGGGTAACAACGAGAGCGTCAAGGAGGCGGTCAGGGCCATGGTGCAGGCCATAAACCGCCCCTCTCCAACAACCGCTCGCATTGCCACCCACGGCAACGCAGCATCCTTGGCTGCTCCAACAGACGACGCGGCTCCAGCAGAAGAGTTGGAAGCCGATGATCAGATTGACGGCGAACATGAGGCGGAAATGCCTGCCGCTCCGGCGCGAAAGGCACGGGGGACCGGACCAAAGAAGAATCACAACGCCGGGATCGAGCTCGTCCCGAACATGAACTTCCGGCCAACCGGCGAGAAGCCGCTGAAGGACTTCTTTGCCGAAAAGGCACCGAAGACCGACGGCGATCAGACCATCGTTGTGATGTATTACATGCAGCACATGATGTCGATGACTGGCATGGGCTACGGCCACATCCGTACAGCGTTCCGCGACGTGAGCAAGCCCCTACCGGCGGATCTGCGATCGACAGTCCGACACCTGAAGAGCCGGAAGGCGTATGTAACCGGCGAGCCTGATTCGTTTCAGGTGACGACCCAGGGCGAAAACTTTGTTGAGCATGACATGGGCGGCCAGGGAGGTCCCGAGTAGCCACCATGCACCTCTCCCTGGAGGACTTCTGTGAGCTGGTAAAGGGTCTCGAGAAGACAAACGCAGAGAAGGCGCTGGCTCTGCTCTGGTATCACGACCGAAAGCAGCCTGACTTGGCCATGTCGGCCGGGCAACTCACGCGGTTGCTGGGTGACCACCACATCGGCACGGCGAACTCCACGGCGCTTGCTGGGGCGATTCGCCGGACCAGGCTGGCTTCCGAGAGAACCGCCGGGTTTTCGCTCAAGCCTGGATCACGCAAGCTCATACGTGACTGGCTGCCATCGCACCTAGAGGGCGTGCAACCGGTGATGGACCATGCGTCAGGATTTCTGCCGGAGGCAGTCTGGCGTAGCAATCGCGGCTACGTCGAGGCTGTGTGCCGTGAGCTTAACGGCTGCTTCCGCGCGGCGTTCTACAACTCGGCGGCTGTCATGCTGCGCCGGTTGCTCGAGACGCTCATCATCGAAGCGTATGAACACCTCGGCCGAGAGAATGAGATACGGGATGCCGGCGGCAACTACTTCATGCTGGTCGACCTCGTGGAGCGCGCCTGCGGAGAGAAAGGGCATGCTGGCCTGAACCTCGGCCGTGATGCAAAGGCAGCGCTCAAGGAGGCCCGCCAGATCGGTAACTGGGCCGCCCATGCTCGTCGGTTTATTGCACATGCTAGCGACCTGACAAAACTGCAATCCGGCGCACGCCTGGTGGTGCAGGAATTGATTCAGATCGCGGGCATCGGGCGCTAGTCAAGTATTGAACAGCCCTCCTTGTAGGGCCGATTGGTAAGGGGCCATCAGCTGGCGGGTTCGTCAGTGAAGGAGGCCCGGGTCGCCGCGTAGGCAACCAGGTCCTCGAAGGTCGGGATGTCGAACAGCTCGCTGGACTTGATCAAGACGACCCGCTTGCCGTCGTCGTAGGCCCAGGTGCCGAAGCCGGCCGGCTCGAAGGCGCCGCCTGCCTCCATCGCCATTACGCGGAACTTGTTGAGCTTCGGCTGCGGGTTCATCCGGCGCTTGGCCTTCACGGGGGCGGTTTCGGCAGCGGCTTGGGTCGGCGTCGTCGTGTTCATGGAGCGGTCCTTTCGGTTGGGGTGGAGAAGCGGTATGGGTATGACTTTGAGATAGCCAGATCCCGAACGTCCACCCCGCTCCAGGCCCTATTACGAGATGTTGCTGGGCAACAAGAAGCCCCGGGGCCTTTCGACCTCCGGGGCTTCGTTTCTGACCCAAGCCGTTCCCGTCCACTACATACCGACTACCCATGCACTTCGGGCGCTATACCCCCTGCCCATTCGGTATGCCGACCTCGCTGGCCAAAACACAAATCTCGCTTCGAGAAAAATTAGGCGAACGGTCCTGAACTACCTGTCGATTAGAAATGCAAACACCCCCCGGGAGGGTATGTCTGCCTAATGCAATGAAAAAAGCCCGAATGACACGAATGCCATTCGGGCTAATGGGCCGTCCAAAGCCACAAGGATCATTCAGTGCATCTGGCCTTCGGGGATGTCCACCACGTTCATGGCGTTAAGCAGGATCGTGCCGGCCAGTTCCATGAGGCCATCGACCCGGTCCGCATGCGACTCCAGGCCCTCGAACGTCGCAGGCGGCACGGTCTTGACCATGACCGCATCGACCAGGGTCTTCAGGGGCATGCTGACCATGCCATCGACAACCGGCACCTCGGTCGGGGCGAAGCTGCCGGCGAACCACACCAGCAGTGCCCCATTGAGCCCAGGACGGCCTCGAAGCAGCCCATCCCGCGGGTTGGGCTCCTCTGTGATGTGGACCGCCGGAGCGTCCGCATAGGAGCCGAACGGGCGATGCACTGTGACCCGGAGAAGGGAGCCGCTCATGCCGGGTCCACCTTGGCGTTCAGAGCCCGGACCTGCGCTTCGACCTTGTCCATGCGTTCGCCCAGGGGGTTAGTCCGCATCTCGATGCCGGCCTTCGTGGCCTTGCCGATCTCCGATGCGAACTGCTCGATCATCGGCTTCGTGACCGCTGGAGCGCGGGCCTCCAGGATCTTCACTCGGGCCTCGAGGGCCTTCGTCTTCTCTCGTTCCGCGGACAGGAGTGAGGCCACCACCTGGCAGACGGCTTCGTACTCTTCTGTCGTCATGTTGCAGGCCCTCCGGTTTGCGGTACGAGGGTTGCCCCGGTCATCAGGCCGGTGACGGGGTCGCGCTCGACCGTCAGTCTCCAAGGCACCTGCTTCGGCATCTCCGTGATGGCGACTTCTGCCGGGACAGACGCCGTGGGTTCGGCCGTTGGGGTGGGTTCCTTGATGGCCTGCACGACGACCGGGTCCTGCACGCCGTGGGCCAGGTCGCCCAGGAGGCGCTTCACGTCCAGCACCATCTGCTTCTTGTCGATGTTCATTGCGGCCCCCATCAGTTCAGGACAGCGTAAGCCGCGCCGTTCGACCGGCGCAGACGCCAGTCAGCGAAGACCTGGGTCTTGAAGCCGACCAGGTTGTTCTGCCAGAGGCTGACAAGCGGCCCGGCGGCGTTGGCCGGGGTGGTCGACAGTTGGATGGCCGCTGCGTCGCTCATGGACAGTTCGCCGTCAGACAGGGCGGCGGCCACAGCGTCCTGGGAGATCAGCGCCAGCAGTTCCTCGCTGGGGCTGCCGGCCAGCGAGCAGGCAGTCGAGACGATCACCGGCAGACCGCACAAGAAGCCCCCGAGGGCAGTGACCCCCTTGAACGCTTCGTCGTCCTCGGTGCTGAGGAACGTCGCCAGCTTCGGGGACATGACCCAGGCGCACGTGGCCAGGTCGTTGTCGCTCGACGTGACTGCCGCCACCAGGCTCCGGATCGCGCCCTTGATGCCTGCAGCAGTCTTCGCCGCGTCGAAGCGGGTCGCATCCTGCAGGATCGAGCCGGGGCTGATGGCAGACCGGACGTTCACCGGGTCGATGAAGACCCTGTCCAAAGCCAAGCGGACGCCGGCCGTGATGTCGTTCGCCAGGAAGGCCTGCGTGCCCTGGATGCCGACTTCGAGCAGTTCGCTGCTGACCACTGCCATGCCCACTGCCTTCAAGGGCTGCAGGGCGTCGATGGCAGTCAGATTGATCTCGCTGACGGGGGCAGGAGCGCCCTCGGCGATGAAGCCGGCAGACGACCCCTGCGTGCCGACGATGGCCCGCGTCTGGAAGGGCAGAAGGCGAGCGTTCGTCATGCGGCCCAGGATCGTGCCGGCCCGCAGCACGTCGTCCAGGTCGTTGAAGACCGAGATCAGGCCCACGCCGTCGGTTCTGTCCACGGGGCCACTGGCGGCCTTCGTGACGTAGTCGGCCGTGTCTGTCCAGCCCTTGGCACGGGCCACGGCTTCAGCGCCCATGAAGTCGCCACGGGACTTCGCCAGGGCATACGCCAGGCGGGCAACCTGGAGCCCGCGGGTCACGTTCAGATGCGGGGCCTTGCGTTGGGTGTTGTAGAGCATGGGGTTCTCTTTCGAGTGGTTGGTTGATGCGGTCATCGTGTCAACCACCCCCATCGAGCCCCTCCGCTGCCTTCAGCATGTCCCGGTAGGTCGCCTGAATGCTCTTCGGGTAGTGCTCCGGCGGTTGGATGTCGAAGCCGACCGGGCCTTCCATTCGGCATTCGGCCGCCCTGGCGCTCGACAGCAGCACAGCCAGGATCGACCGCCCGACCCACCGGCCGGCATCCGGCGGGACAGGTTCGCCAGCAGCCAAGGCCTCAGCAACAGCGGCCAGGTCCCTAATGCGGTCCTCGCGTGTGGCCCTGGTGCGGAAGAAGGGGTCGGCCGGGAGTGATGGGCGGCGCTTCATCGCCGCCCGGGCCTCGGGTTCGCTTTGTTGTAGGCCTGCATGTAGGCCTTGCGCTTCAGCTTCTGCTCCGGGGTCAACCCCTTCGGTTTGGCTTCAGCCTCCGGGACAGACCTCAGGCTCTTGTCGACCCAGGCCGGTCGGGTCTGGGCGAAGGCCACCAGGCGGGCCAGGGCCAGGGCTCCGGCGTCCGGATCGGGCCGTGGCGACCCGATTTCCGCCTGGCGGGTACCTGCACCAGGGCGAACGGACTTCGTGGCGCGTACGGGGCCCGTCATGCCGCCCACCTGGAGAACTGCCCGCGGAGGTTGATCACGAAGCACTGCGGGGGGTTCGACCCCTCGTAGACGGCGACGGCTGTTGCCCCAGTGCCTCCGCCGACCGGGGGCACGAGCCGCAGTGCCTCGGCCACCGCCTGCGCCGGCGTCCAGTCGGACCCCTGGACGACACGTAGGGCGACCGCCTTGTTGTCGATGACCTTGATCAGCGTGAACTTCATGTTGCCGCCCTCCCGTTACCCCGCGGTTCTGAACCTGTGCCAACCTGTGCCGAACCTGTGCCAAACCTGTGCCGGCACACCTTCACTGGGCACGGACGGTGGACGGAGGAGGAGACTCGTCCTCCTCCTCCGGCAGCCCCGTGAACAACCTGTGCCGCCGTTCGTTCACGTATAGGGCGGCGGCACAGGTTCGGGCCCTCCCAGCCCGAGACGAACTGAGGGCCGGCAACGCCATGTGCTGAACCCCCCGCGGAAGCTGTGCCGGCCCGACCGCTGGCCGAACCTGTGCCGTATGTCAGGCTCATGGCTGGCCCCCTTCGACGATCCTGAAGACCTTGCCCCCGCCTCGCCCGGGCTTGTCGACCTCGATGAGCCGCCCCGCTGCCAGCAGCGCATCCAGCGCGGCACGGTTCGCCGTACGGGCAAAGCCGGTGTCGTCGGCAGTCAGGTTCTTGGCGTCGTGGGCCGTCGTCTCGGGGTTGGCCCGCAGGTACTCGACCATCGCTTCTTGCGCCCCGTCCCGCTGGGCTTCGCGTCGTGCAGCCTTCCGCTCGGTCACCATCGCCCGGCCAGCCTCGCTGACCTCGGGCACCCCCATCTGCCAGGTGAACCCGAACCCGGTGCGCTTGATGAAGATCGGCGTCTGGTCGAGCTCTCCGTACGACAGCTTGTGTCGCATCAGGCCCAGGACCCGGCCACGGATGTAGTCGTCTTCGCTGGCCCCGAGCTCAGGCGGCACCAGGTAGCGCACGCCGCCGACTGTCGTCTCTTCGTTGCTGCTGGCCACCATCCTCGTGAGCTGGTGGATGAAGCGGCCGTTGTCGGCGAACGCAGACCCGCCCCGGCCGACGTACTGGTCCGCAGTCCCGTTCCGGGCGCCTTCCTTTGACGTGTGGTGGACCAGTCGAACGGCGGCACCGGTCAGACTAGCCAGGTTGCGCCCGGCTCGCATCAGCTCGGCCATGCCGTCGTTGCCGGCCTCTTCACCCGGGCCGATTAGCGACACCGGGTCGAGGTGGAAGTACGAAGGCTTCAGCGGGCCGAACTTGTCGGCGAGTGCATCGACCCAGGCCGTCGGCCTGACTTCGTACCGCTCGCGAGCGGCCAGCCTGAACCGCATGCGGCTGACATCGACGACGAGGAAGTCGCGCCAGACCTTGGCCTCTTCGGCGTCGGTCAGGTCGAGCCCGGCGACGATGAGGCTCAGGCGCCGCACGACAACCGCCTTCCTGTCTTCCGCTGACACGAACACCACAGGCCCGGGGCATTCGACTTCGAGCCCGTACAGGGGCCGGCCCAGGATGATGTGGACCGCTTCCCATATCGCCAGCGTCGTCTTGCCAGTGCCGCCAGGGGCGACCAGGCCGCCGGCCTCGTTGGCGATCATGTAGCCCGACACCACCAGGCGCTCTGGCTCCATCGCCTCTTGCCGGTCAGCAGTCGATGCGCGGCAGTCCTCGATCGACGGCAACGCGTCGACCCGGGCCGACACCTCTCCAGCGTCACCCCCGGCCAACCGCTCGGCCATCACCTTCGTGGCCGCCCCGTCCACCAGGCGATCTACCCCGGCCCGCCGCTCTGCCCATCTGGCGTTCGATGCGTCGCCCCACTTGTCGAGCGCCTGCGCCAACAGGGTCTTGACTACCAGGGCCGGCACCCCGCGGACGATCCAGGCCATCGACAGCCGCCGCATGGCCTCGTGGACGCCTGCAGCCCCGGTGCTGACGATCGCCAGGAGATCGGCCATCTCCTTGTCGTCCACGTGAACCCCGCGGGCGGGGCCGGAATCGGCCCGTGGCGCCGCCTGAGGCAGGAGGTCAAGGGGTTTCCCGCCTCCGACCCGGATCGGGGCTGGGAACGTGCCCGCCTTGCCGACCGGGGTGCCGAAGTAGTAGGACTGGCTGAGGGTGTCAGTCTCCCCAGAGGCCGGGATGCCCCATGACCTGACAGTCGCAACGAACTCTCGGTGCCGCGCCTTCAGGTCCTCAGTGATCGGCTTCGACAGCGGGATGACGGCCCGCCACTTCGGGAAGCCTTCAGACCATGAGGCGGTCGGCGCCAGCACCGCGGGGCAGTCGTGCCGCTCGAAGACCGACGCGCCGGCCTCCATCGACAGCTTGCCTTCGTCGTAGTCGATGACGACGGCAGTCATGGACAACATGCCGTCGTCGTGCCGGACAGAACCCTTCGCCGTCGTGCTGCCGTCGAAGGTGCCAGCGACGAACAGGCGCAGTGCCTTCTTGTCCTTCGCCTTCCGCCCGGGGTCGTCCACCAGCCACCGCGGGAGGTCGGCCCAGTCGATGTGAATTTCTTCGAGTCGAGTGGCGGCCAGGTCTAGGAACGTCGATACAGTGACCCGGTTCCTGTGAGGTTGGGTCTGTTCTGGAGCGGTCTTCGGGCCGCTTCTTTTTTGCCCGGCGCTCATGTTGCACCTCCCAGGAACCGGGCGCGTTCGGCCGCCTTCTCCTCCGGGGTCGGCGGGTAGCCGTTGGCCTTCTTGAAGGCCTTGGCCCACGACGTCATGTGGCCGACCAGACGGCGCAGGGCATCGCTCTCGTACACCGCCTTCGCCGTGGCTGACTGGCGCTGCCTGTGCTCCGGGATTGCGTAGTGCGCTGACATCCGCAGCGAGTTCTCCTCGCGGGCTTCCTCCGTGTTGGCACGACGCTTGGCCGACGCCGACAGCTTGGCCCGGGTCTCGGGCTTCGACGCCCAGGCCTTTAGGCCGGCGCGTTGACGTTCCTTCTGCTCGGGGGTCATGCCTGCACACCCCGCGGCTTCTTTTCGTCCTTCTTCGGGACGTGCAAGTGGTAGATGTCCCACGCCTTTTGCCAGCACAGCGTGGCCTTGGCGTGGTGCCCATCGCCGTCCTCGATCAGCCGCTTGAACTCGCGCCTGTCGTTGTGGTCGGGGATGCGGTGGCAGAGGGTGTTGAGTTGGCCCGGGCTCATGCCGATGCCCTCCGCACCGCGGGGCGGCACTTGTAGTCCGACGGCACCTCTTTGCCCTGGAGCCACTCGATGACATCGGCATCGGTGGTCACCAAGCAACGCGGCGTGGGGGCGTACAGGCGGGGGCAGTCGCCGTCCTTCCTGAGCTGCTGCAGAGTCTGTGCCGACAGGCCCAGGAATGCAGCGGCGTCATCTGGCCAGGCCAGAGGCTTGGGGGTAGTCATGTGCTGACCCCCTCAGAAGTCGAGCGGCTTGCCTGCCTGGTCGACGACGCGGGCTTGCCCGGCGGAGACCTTGTCGAGCAGGGCGTAGAAGCGCTTCAGGTCAGCAGACCTCTTCAGCATCGCCGCCCTAGTTCCGGCGCCTATGGCGGCCTTCGCCTCGGGGGTGTGGCGCGTCTTGCGCACCAGGAAAAAGCCTTCAGGAACGACCGCCTTGGCGGCCTGGTTTGGCTTGGGCATGGGAACACCTTGTGGCAGGACCCGGGCGCCGTTGTGTTCGGCCGGGTCGACTGGCTACGTGCGTCTCAGTGCTCTCAGCGCCCGCGGTCCTGCCCGGTTCGCCATCCGGTGGTTCAGGCCAAGCCTGTCGGGACTTCCCGGGGGCCGTGCGGTGCCGTCACTCTATATCAGGTCAAACCTTCAGGTGTGGTTGCGAAGTCATTTCGCCACGAAGGTCAGGAGCCGCTTCTCCAGGGCTTCGAGCCCTGCGCGGATCTCGGGCATGCGGTTCTGTCGCTGATAGACCTGGACGAGCCGGCCCGGTGAGTGGTTGAGGATGGCTTCGACCGTCTCGATGCTTACCCCCTGCTCTCGCATGAGCGAGGCCCCGGTGCGCCTGAGGTCATGCAGATTCCAAGTGACCCCCGATGCCCGGAGCCGGCCGTGGACGCTGATGTATGGGCTGGCCTCGAACGGGGTCTGTGCCAGCGCCAGGTCAGTGAGCCACAGCGAGTGGCTGCGACCGTTCTTCGTGAGCGGAATGGTCCAGGTCCGATCCTTCACCTGGTCGGGCGCCATGCCCAAGGCTTCGCCGATCCGACAGCACGTGCTCAGTGCGAAGCGGAGTAGCCCGGCGTCCCGGCCGGTGCCGTTCATGACGGCCTTCAGTTCGTCTTCGGTCAGGACCCGATCGCGCGACTGAGGCTGCGGCAGGCCGATGTTCGAGACAGTGACAACGCCCAGGAGATCCACGGCCATGTGGTCCTGGAGGACTGCCCACTTCGACCACTGCTTGAGCAGGGCAAGCAACTTCCTTCCGGCGTTTGGGGTCGCCTCTGCCTTGGCCCGGACGACGCCGATCAGTTGCCCGCGGGAGAGGGCAGACAGCCGCACGGCCGACAGGCTGGCGCAGTCCCGGGTGAAGTAGGCCGTAGTCTCCCCCGGGCTCGATCTGTACCTGGCCTCGATGATCTCGCGGGCAAAGGTCGCCGTGGACTCTCCGAAAGTCAGCTTCGCCAGGGGCGTCGATGTCGGCGCCAGTGCTGCCGCCCGCGCTCTCTGCAGCGACCACTGCGGCCAAGGCCCGAGCGTCGTCACGGTCCACTTGCCTTGGGATCGCTTGCGGATGACGAAGGACTTGCTGCCCGTGCCTGCCCTGACCCGGAGGTAGAGCGAGTCGCCGAGGCCGATCGTCAGGTCCTTGTCGGGGGTCGGCAGGTCCCGGATCTGGGCCTCAGTCCGGATGGATTTCTGGGTGGACATCTGGTCTTCCTGGGTGGATCTGAAGGGGGTCTAAACACCCTCTGATCCTATCGTCCTACCAGGTAGAGTCCGATTCTGCCCAGGGATCACACCTGCATGTTCATCACTTCGCTGTAGGCCTGCGCGAGGCGGTTGCGTACCTGCAGCGTGGCCTGGAAGCCGATCTGGGCCTTCTGCATCGCCATCATGGTGTCTTCCAGGCTGACGTTGGGGTTGCCCAGCGTCAGCTCGCGCTGCAGGTGCTGGGCCTGGAACTGCGCCTGGCTCACTTGCTTCAGCGCGGTGTTCATCGCGGCCTTGAAGCCGCCTGGGGCAGCCTCGACGCCCTCGGTGCGCGGTGTGCCATCCGGCCGCAGGCCGGCCCGCGCCACGGCGGCGGCGAAGTCGAAGCTCTGGATGCGCAGGTCTGACATGGCTTTGCGTGGGCCTGAACGGAGCCACCCCCATTCGATGCCGGAACTTTAGGCCGCCACCCCCGGCGCCAAGGTGCGATCAGGCGCGTCTTTGCCGGCCTTCTCGCACTTAAGCCGCGGCACCGGCCGGCGAACAATCTGCGGGCACCCGGAAGTTCGCCCAACCCCATGGACACAGCTGTCGCCACCGCCACCCCCACCACGCTCGTACCCGCCACGCCCGGCATGGGCGCCCGCTGGCAGGCCCTGCCCGTGCGCACGCAGCTGGGCGCCATGATCGGCATGGCCGCGCTGCTGGCCGTGGTGGTGTACATGGCCCTGGGCGCCAAGGACAGCCACTACCGCCCGCTCTACACCAACATCAGCGACAAGGACGGCGGCCAGATCATCGGCCGCCTGGCGCAGATGAACGTGCCCTACAAGGTGGCCGAAGGCGGCAGCGTCATCATGGTGCCCGCCGACCAGGTGCATGCGCTGCGCATGAAGCTGGCCGCTGCCGGGCTGAACGTGGGCGGCAGCCACGCCGCCGGCTACGAGCTGCTGGACAAAGACAGCTTCGGCCAGACGCAGGGCCAGGAGCGCATGAAGTTCAAGCGCGTCACCGAGGGCGAGCTCACCACCAGCATCCAGAGCCTGGAATCGGTGAAGAGCGCCCGCGTGCACCTGGCGCTGCCGCAGCAGAACGGCTTCTTCCGCGAACAGCAGAAACCCAGCGCCAGCGTGGTGCTCACGCTGCACCCGGGCCGCACGCTCGACCGCAACCAGGTGGCCGGCATCGTGAGCCTGGTCTCCACCAGCGTGCCCGAACTGAACGCCAAGGCCGTGAGCGTGGTCGACAGCACTGGCGCACTGCTCTCGGGCCCCGGCGACGAGGAAGCCGCGCAGGGCCTGGATTCGCAGCAGCTGCAGTACCGCCGCGAGCTGGAAGCCGGCCTGGCCAAGCGCGTGATGGCGCTGCTGGAGCCGGTGGTGGGCAGCGACAACGTGCGCGTCAGCGTCACCGGCGACATCGACTTCAACCAGGTGATGCAGACCGCCGAGGCCTACCGCCCCAACCAGGGCGAAGGCACGCAGCCGGCCATCCGCGAGCAGCGCACCGAAGAAAGCACCCAGCCCGGCAGTGCCACGCCCACCGGCGTGCCCGGCGCGCAGACCAACCAGCCGCCCACCCCGCCGGCCGCACCCATCAATGGCCCGGCCCAGGCCCTGCAGGGCGCGCAGGCCCCAGGCGCCACGGGCGGCGCTGCACGCCGCGAGGCCGCCACGCGCTTCGAGGTGGACAAGACCGTCACCGTCACGCGCAACGCCGTGGGCAGCGTGCGGCGCCTGAGCGCCGCGGTGGTGGTGAACAACCGCAGCACCACCGACGCCAAGGGCAAGACCACCAGCGCCCCGCTGAGCGAGAAGGAGATCGAGCAGATCACCGCGCTGGTGCAGCAGGGCATCGGCTTCAACAGCGAGCGCGGCGACGTGGTGAAGGTCGTCAACGCCCCCTTCCGCACCGACACGCCGCCGCCGGTGGAAGAGATTCCGCTGTGGCAGCAGCCCTGGCTGATCGACCTGCTGAAGACCGCCGCCGCGCCGCTGGCGCTGGCCCTGGTGGCCCTGCTCATCATCACCAAGCTCATCCGTCCGGCCTTCACGGCGATGACCGCGCCCCCGCCGCCGCCCGAGAAGGGCAGCCAGCTCGACGAGGTGGTGGCCGAAGAAGTGGCGCCACCCCCGCCCCCGCCGCTGCTGCTGCCCACGCAGAGTGACCGGGTCGAGCAGGCGCGCGCGCTGGCCAAGGCCAACCCGGCGGCGGTGGCCAACATCGTGCGCGGCTGGGTCAACGGCGAGACCGCCTGAACATGGCTGCCGGCGCACTCGACGACGAAGGCCTGGAGAAGGCCGCCATCCTGCTGATGACGCTGGGCGAGGAAGAGGCCGCCGAGGTCTTCCGCCACCTCGCGCCCAAGGAAGTGCAGCGCCTGGGCGAGACCATCGCGCGCATGAAGGCCGTCACGCGCGAGCGGGTCGACCAGGTGATGGAGAACTTCACCGAGCTGGCCGCCAACGAGCACATGCTGGTGGCCGACAACAACGAGTACGTGAAGGCCGTGCTGCGCAAGGCACTGGGCGAAGACAAGGCCAACCTGCTGATCGACCGCATCCTGCAGGGCAGCGACGTCACCGGCATCGAGAGCCTGAAGTGGATGGACGCCACCTCGGTGGCCGAGCTGCTGCGCAACGAGCACCCGCAGATCGCCGCGGCCATCCTCGTGCACCTGGAATTCGACCAGGCCGCCGAGATCCTGAAGCTCTTCACCGAGCGCCAGCGCAACGAGGTGATGGTGCGCATCGCCACGCTCGACGGCATACAGCCCACGGCGCTGCGCGACCTGAACGAGGTGATGAGCAAGGTGCTGGCCGGCGGCGACCGCAGCCGCAAGAGCACGCTGGGCGGCGTGAAGACGGCGGCCGAGATCCTGAACATGCTGGGCACGGCGGTGGAGACCAGCGTGCTCGACTTCGTGCGCGAGGCCGACAACGACCTGGCGCAGAAGATCATGGACAACATGTTCACCTTCGACGACGTCGAGAAGATCGACGACAAGGGCATCCAGGCCCTGATGAAGGAAGTGCAGACCGACAGCCTCGTCGTCGCGCTGAAGGGCGCCACGCCGGCGCTGCGCGAGAAGATCTTCCGCAACATGAGCAGCCGCGCTGCCGAGACGCTGCGCGAAGACCTCGAATCGCGAGGGCCGGTGCGCCTGTCGGAGGTGGAGGCCGAGCAGAAGGAAATGCTGAAGATCGTGCGCCGCCTGGTCGACGAAGGCCAGATCGTGCTGATGGGCGGCGGCGACGAGCAGTTCGTGTAAATGAGCCCTCCTCCGAAATTCAGCGGTTACCCCAACGTGCCGGCGCCGGAAGGCAGCAAGGCCGGCACGGCCTACCAGCGCTTCATCCCGCGTGAAGAGCTGGGCGATGTGACGAGTTGGCGTCCCGGCGCCCTGGGCCCGGGCCAGGCCGGCGGGCCCGGCAGCACGAGCGGGCCGGGCGCCCACCCGCCCCCACCGCCCGAGCCCACGGCAGCCGAATGGCAGGCCCGCATCGCGGCCGCCCGCCAGGCGGGCTACCAGGACGGCTACCGCGACGGCCTGGTGGCGCTGGAGAACTTCAAGCAGAGCTTCGCCCAGCAGGCCACGGCCCAGGTGGGCGCGCTGCTGGAAAGCTTCGACGAACAGCTCAGCGCGCTGGACGCCGAGATGTCGCGCGCGCTGGCGCGCACCGCGGTGCAGCTGGCGCGCCAGGTGCTGCGCACCGAGCTGCGCCAGAACCCCGAAGTGGTGGCCCAGGTGGCCACCGAGGCCGTGGGCGCGGTGATGCTGAGCGCGCGCCACATCAGCGTGCAGGTGCACCCGCTGGACCTGCCGCTGGTCGCCGAAGGCGCGGCCGAGGCGCTGCAGGCCCGCGACGCGCGCCTGAGCGCCAACGCCGACATCCCGCGGGGCGGCGTGCGCGTGGAAAGCGATGTCGGCGCCGTGGACGCGCGCATCGCGGTGCGCTGGGCGCAGGCCGCTGCGGCGCTGGGTTCGAACCTGCCGCTGGACGAGGACACGCCATGAAATCCAGCCTGCACGAGCACGAGGAACTGGCCGCGGCCCAGGCGGCCCAGGCCGCCCAAGCCGCTTCGGCGGCTTCAACCGGCCACGCGCCCTTCGCCCTGCCCCCGCAGGCCAGCGCCACGCTGCAGGCGCGCGGCCAGCGCTGGCAGCGCTACCTGGCCGACCTGCAGGACTACGCCGCCGTGGTGCAGCCGCTGGAAACCGTGGGCACGCTGCTGCGCGTGACCGGCCTGGTGCTGGAAGCCGCCGGCGTGCGCGTGCCCGTGGGCAGCGTGTGCGAGGTGCACTGCCCCGGCCAGCCGCCCGTGCTGGCCGAAGTGGTGGGCTTCAGCGGCGACCGCGCCTACCTCATGCCCATGGGCGAGCTGCACGGCCTGGCCAGCGGCGCGCGCGTGGTGCCGCGCCCGGCCCCGGTGAGCCCGCCGCGCTTCGGCGCCGAGAACCACCCCTGGCGGCGCAGCGAAGACCGCGGCCTGCACCTGCCCATGGGCGTCGGGCTGCTGGGCCGCGTGGTCGATTCGCACGGCCACCCCATCGACCGCCTGGGCCCGCTGCAGGACGTGCACACCGAGCCGCTCGTGCGCCGCCCCATCAACGCGATGGACCGCGACCCCGTGCGCAAGCCGCTGGACACCGGCGTGCGTGCCATCAACGCGCTGCTCACCGTGGGCCGCGGCCAGCGCATCGGCCTCTTCGCCGGCACCGGCGTGGGCAAGAGCGTGCTGCTGGGCATGATGGCGCGCTATACGGCGGCCGATGTCATCGTGGTGGGTCTCATCGGCGAACGTGGCCGCGAGGTGAAGGAATTCATCGAGGACATCCTGGAAGCCGAAGGCCGCGCCCGCAGCGTGGTGGTGGCCGCGCCGGCCGATGCCCCGCCGCTGCTGCGCCTGCAGGGCGCGGGCTACGCCACCGCCATTGCCGAGCACTTCCGCGACCAAGGCCTGCACGTGCTGCTGCTGATGGACAGCCTGACGCGCTACGCCATGGCGCAGCGCGAAATTGCACTGGCCATCGGGGAACCCCCCGCGACGAAAGGCTACCCCCCGAGCTGCTTCGCCAAGCTGCCGCAGCTGGTGGAACGCAGCGGCAACGGCCTGGCCGGCCAGGGCAGCATCACCGCCTTCTACACCGTGCTGAGCGAGGGCGACGACCAGCAAGACCCCATCGCCGATGCCGCCCGCGGCATCCTGGACGGCCACATCGTGCTCAGCCGCGAGCTCGCCGAAGGCGGCCACTTCCCCGCCATCGACGTGGAAAAGAGCATCTCGCGCGTGATGACCGCCGTGGCCGGCAAAGAGCACCTGCTGGCCGCGCGCCGCATGCGCCAGCTGATGGCCAAGGTGAACAAGGCCCGCGACCTCATCCAGTTGGGCGCCTACCAGCCCGGCCACGACGCCGAGCTCGACACCGCCGTGAAACTGCAGCCGCAGATGACGGCGCTGCTGCAGCAGGACATGCACGAACGCGCTGCGCTGGACATGAGCCGCGCGCAGCTCTGCCGGCTGATGACGGCCGCCCAGGGCTGAACGCCTGGACGACCGACCCTGTCGCTGCCTGAACACCCCTGAGCGCCCCCACCGCCCTGCCCGGAGAACCGCCCATGACTGCCGCCCTGCACACCTTGCTGAGCCACGCCGAACGCCAGCGCGACGAGGCCCTGAGCGCACTGCTGCAGGCCGAAGAGCAGCTGCGCCGCCTGCAGCAGCAGGAAGAACAGCTGCTGGCCTACCGTGACGACTACCGCCTGCGCCACCCGGCCACCGGCGGGCGCAGCAGCAGCATCGAGCTGCTGCGCTACCACGAAGGTTTCATGCAGCGGCTGGACCAGGCCCTGCAGCAGCAAGGCGGCCAGGTGCAGCAAGGCGAAGCGCACTGCCAGCACCTGCGCACGGCGCTGCTGGCCGAGGAGACGCGCGTGGCCTCGGTGCGCAAGCTGCTCGAGCGGCGCGGCGTGCAGGCCCTGCGCGCAGCCGCCCGGCAAGAGCAGCGCCACAGCGACGAAACCGCGCTGCAGCAGCACCGCCGCCGCAGTGAAGACGCCAGCAGCTGGCGGCTGGGCGCCGAGCCGGCGCCCACGCACTAGGCCAAGCCGGCCGTCGCAGGCCCCTCGGCCCCTGGCCCCCGCAACCCTCTTCACCACCCCCTGCCGCCATGCCTGCCAACGCCCTGCCCCCGGTTTCGAGCCCCACGCCCACCGCCCTGGTGGCCCCGCCGCCGCCCACGGCAGGCGGCAGCGATGCCGGCAGCTTCTCGCGCCTGCTCGAAGCCGCTGATGCGCGCCGGATGTTGAACCCGACCGAAAAGAGCCCGATCGAGCCCGACACCCGCGCGCCCACCACCGCGGCCCGGCCGCCGGGCACGGGGCAGAAGACGCCGCCGCGTGAACCGGCCCGGGCCGAGCGTGGCGACCGCAGCGAACGTGCGAACGGCGCGAACGGCACGAACGGCGCGGAAGGCAGCCGCCCCGCCCAGGAAACCGCCGCCAGCGACGGAGCGGGCGCCGAAGAGGCGGCCGACAAGGCCACCGAGAAAGCCGGCCGCGAGACCCCGGCCGATGCCGCCAGCCTGCTGGCAGGCCTGGGCCTGCTGGGCCAGCCCCGCGCACCGGCCGATGGCAGCGGCGTGCGCAGCCGCGTGCACCCCGGCCTGGCCGGCCGTGCGGGCAGCGATGCCGCGGGCGCTGCCGAGGGCCTGCTGGGCGGCAAGGGCGCGGCAGGCCTGGCCGGTGCAGCAGGCAGCGCGCTGGCCGCCGACGATGCCGCCGGTGCCGCGCATACCAAGAACGCAGCGAATGCCGCAGGAGGCTTTGCAGGTCTGCTGGCCGCCGTCCAGGGCGGCGAGGCACGCGCCGAGGCCAGCGCGCTGGCCAACCCCGCCACCGCCCTGCCCGCCCCCGCGGCGGCCGAAGCCCGCAGCACCGACCTCGGCGCGCTGGGCAGCCTGCTGCAGCCCGGCGCCACCGCAGGCGCACTGCCCGGCCAGAGCGCCGCGCTGCCGGCCGAAGCCCGGCTGCCGGCCAGCCCCGGCACCCCGGCCTTTGCCGATGAACTGGGGGCCCAGCTCAGCACCTTCGTGAAGGAAGGCGTGCAGCACGCCCGGCTGGAACTGAACCCCAAGGAGATGGGGCCGGTGACGGTGCAGATCCAGCTCAACGGCGGCAGCGCCCACCTCAGCTTCGCGGCCGAACATGCGCAGACACGCCAGGCGCTGGAACAGGCCCTGCCCACGCTGGCCGGCAACCTGCGTGAAGCCGGCCTCACGCTCAGCGGCGGTGGCGTCTTCGAACAAGCCCCGCAACCGCAGCCCCAGGCCCAGCGCGACGCCGAAGGCGGCAGCGGCCGGGGCCAGGGCCGGGGCGGCCAGGGCGGCAGCGAGGGCCCCGATGCCGGCGCCCTGGCCGCCCCCGGCCAGCCTGCCCCCCGCCGCCGCGGCGTGGTGGACCTGGTGGCCTGAAGCGCACAGCGCCCAGCCCCGGGGAAACCTGGCACAGGGGTTTAGGGCTGCTTAAGCGCCGCTTATCGGCGCTTCGCCCCGAGGGGGGGCTCTCAATAATTCCCGCAACAGGTCGAAGGGCGCCGCAGCCGCGGGCCCGGGCCACCCGGATGCAGGAGAGAGCCCTTGGCCACCAACACCGCCACCGCCACCGACGCCGCGCCCCCCAAGGGCAAGAAGAAGCTCTTCATCATCATCGGCGCGGCCGTGCTCGTGCTGGTGCTGGCCCTGGTGGCTGTGCTCATGCTCACCAAGAAGCCGCCGGAAGACGCCGAAGAGGGCGGCGCGGCGGCCAAGCCCAAGGCCGCCGCCGCGGCCAAGCGCGACCCCAAGGCGCCGCCGGTCTTCGTGCCGCTGGAGCCCTTCACCGTGAACCTGGCCGACCGCGACGCCGAGCGCTACGCCCAGGTGGGTATCACGCTGGAAGTGACCGACGCCGCGGTGGGTGAGCAGATGAAGGTGTACATGCCCGCCATCCGCAACAACATCCTGATGGCCATCTCCGACAAGACCGCGGCCGAACTGCAGACGCGCGAAGGCAAGGACAAGCTGGCCGGCAAGGTGCAGCGCGAGACCTCGCGCGCCCTGGGCTATGAGGTCGAAGAGCCCGAGGAAGAAACCGGCGACGCCGAGGAAGAAGCACCCGCCAAGCGCAAGAAGAAGCGGCGCGTGGAGCCCGTGCTGCCGGTCACCGCCGTGCTCTTCTCGAACTTCATCATTCAATGAACGTGGGCCCCCAAGCTCGCTTGCGCTCGCTACCCCCCGAGGGGGCCGTCCGCCAACGGCCCGGCAAAGCCGGTTCCGTGGCGGGAAGCTTGATCGCTCCCATCCTTTGCGTGCGTTGACATGAATCAGCAGATTCTTTCGCAGGACGAGGTCGATGCCCTGCTGCAGGGCATCACCGGCGAGAGCCAGAAGCTTGAACAGGAAGACGCGCCCACCACGGGCGTGCGCGACTACGACCTCGCCAGCCAGGAACGCATCGTCCGCGGCCGCATGCCGACGATGGAGGTCATCAACGAACGCTTTGCGCGCAACATCCGCATCGGCCTCTTCAACTTCATCCGCAAGAGCCCGGAAGTGGCCATCGGCGGCATCAAGGTGCAGAAGTTCAGCGCCTTCCTGCGCGAGATCGTGGTGCCCACCAACTTCAACATCGTCAACGTGAAGCCGCTGCGCGGCAGCGGGCTCATCGTCTGCGACCCGAGCCTGGTGTTCGCCGTCATCGACGCGCTGTACGGTGGCGTGGGCAAGTACCACACGCGCATCGAGGGCCGCGACTTCAGCCCCACCGAGCTGCGCGTCATCCTGCGCCTGGTGGAGGTGATCACCGCCGAATACAAGAAGGCCTGGACCGGCATCTACCCGCTGGAGCTGGAGTACCAGCGCAGCGAGATGCAGCCGCAGTTCGCCAACATCGCCACGCCCAGCGAGATCGTGGTGGCCACGAACTTCACGCTGGAGATCGGCGAGACCACCGGCTCGGTGCACTTCTGCGTGCCCTACAGCACGCTGGAGCCCATCCGCGACACGCTGTACAGCACGATCCAGGGCGACAGCGCCGAACCCGACCGCCGCTGGGTGAACCTGCTGACACACCAGATCCAGTCCGCCGAGGTGGAACTCATTGCCGAGCTGGCCCAGGCGCCGGCCACGGTGGAGCAGCTGCTGAGCTTCAAGCCCGGTGACTTCATCGAGCTCGACCTCGACCCGCTGATCAAGGCCAAGGTTTCCGGCGTGCCCGTCTTCGACGCGCACTACGGCACCGTGAACAACCGGTACGCCATCAAGATCGACAAGCTCTTGACCGGCACGAACATGACGTGGATAGGGGAGCAGTGATGTCCGAAGCCGAACAGCCCATGTCCGAAGAGGACAAGATGGCCGCCGAATGGGCGGCCGCGCTGGCCGAGAGCAAGCCCGCGGGCAACGACGTGGCCAGCGAAGTGGCCGCGCCCAGCGAGACCGTGGCTCCGGCGCAGTTCGCCAATTTCCAGGCCGCCCAGGCCATGACCACCGGCACGGGCAACGACATCAACATGATCCTGGACATCCCCGTCCAGCTGACGGTGGAACTGGGGCGCACGCGCATCCCCATCAAGCACATCCTGCAATTGGCGCAGGGCTCGGTGGTGGAGCTGGAAACGCTGGCCGGCGAGCCCATGGACGTGCTGGTGAACGGCTACCTCATCGCCCAGGGCGAAGTGGTGGTGGTGAACGACAAGTTCGGCATCCGCCTGACCGACATCGTCACGCCCAGCGAGCGCATGCGTCGCTTGTCACGTAGCTGATCACAGGGCCAGAGATGCCGCTGAACATCACCTCGCTGCTGTGGTTCCTGGCGGTCATCGCCATGATTCCGCTGACGCTGTGGCTGCTGAAGCGCACGCCGCTGGGCGGCGGTGGCGGCCGCGCCGGCGCGCCGCGCACGGTGGCGGTGCTGCCGCTGTCGGCGCAGCAGAAGATCGTCACCGTGGAAGTGGGCCAGGGCGAAGAACGCCTGTGGCTGGTGCTGGGTGTCAGCGCCCAGGGCGTGCGCACGCTGCACACCATGGCCGCGCAGGGCGAGGCCGCCGACGCCGGGCCCACGCAGCCCATGCCGCCATCCGCCACCTTCGCGCAGTTGCTGACGCGCCTGCGTGGCAGCAATGACGGGAGCGATCGCCGTGCGCCTTGACCACCTGCACCCCTGCGTGAAGCCGGGCCTGGTGCTTACCGCGCTGCTGGGCCTGGCGCTGGCCGGCGGCCCGGCTTGGGCCCAGCAGGCCCAGCCCGCCCCTGGCGGCACCTTGCCGCTCATCATCGGCCAGGGCCCGGGCGGCACCAGCTACTCGGTGCCCATCCAGACGCTGCTCTTCTTCACCGCGCTGAGCTTCCTGCCGGCCGTGCTGCTGCTGATGACGGCCTTCACACGCATCGTCATCGTGCTGAGCCTGTTGCGCCAGGCGCTGGGCACGCAGGCCGCGCCGCCCAACCAGGTGATCGTGGGGCTGAGCCTCTTCCTCACCTTCTTCGTGATGGCACCCACCTTCGACCAGGTGTACGAACGCGCCTACGCGCCCTATGCCGCCGGCCAGATGCCGGTGGACCAGGCGCTGCAGGAAGGCGTGAAGCCGATGCGCGAGTGGATGCTGAAGCAGACGCGCCAGAGCGACGTGATGCTCTTCGCCCGCCTGGCCAAGCTGCCGCCCGACGTGAAGGGCGAAGACGTGCCGCTGTCGGTGCTGGTGCCGGCCTTCGTCACCAGCGAGCTGAAAAGCGCCTTCCAGATCGGCTTCATGATCTTCATTCCCTTCCTCGTCATCGACATGATCGTCGCCAGCATGCTGATGAGCCTGGGCATGATGATGCTGAGCCCCGTGCTCGTGGCCCTGCCATTCAAGCTGATGCTCTTCGTCCTGGCCGATGGCTGGAACCTGCTGCTGGGCTCACTCGCAGCCTCGTTTGCCACCTAGAGGGGAACCATGGAGGCACAACAAGTCCTGACCACGGGCCAGAACGGCCTGTTCATGCTGCTCATCGTCAGCGCCCCGGTGCTGCTGGTGGTGCTGGTGGTGGGCCTGGTGGTCAGCATCTTCCAGGCCGCCACGCAGATCAACGAGGCCACGCTGAGCTTCGTGCCCAAGGTCATTGCCGCCGTGGCGGTGCTGGCCATCGCCGGGCCGTGGATGCTGCAGACGCTGGTGGAATTCATCCAGGCCACGCTGCAGGCCATACCCACCGCGGTGGGCTGAACGCGCAGCCGCGGCGGCCCGCGCATGATCACCTTCACCGAAGCCGAGATCGTCAGCTGGCTCACGCCGCTGCTGTGGCCTTTCCTGCGCGCCCTGGCCCTGTTTCAGGCGCTGCCGGTGCTGGGTTCACGCACGGTGCCCGTGCGCGTGCGCATCGGGCTGGCGGCCTTCATCGCCATTGCCTCGCAGGGCAGCCTGCCACCGCTGGCGCCCGAGGTGGCCTCGCTCTCGCTGAGCGCGCCGCCCATGCTGCTGCTGATTGCGCAGCAGGTGGTCATCGGGCTGAGCCTGGGCTTTGCGGTGCGCATCGTGTTCGCGGCGGTGGAGTTCGCGGGTGAAATCATCGGCCTGCAGATGGGCCTGAACTTCGCCGGCTTCTTCGACCCGCTGAGCGCCAGCACCGCAACCGCCACCAGCCGCTTCTTCGGCACCATGGTGGCCTGGCTGTTCATCGTGATGAACGGGCACCTGCTCGTCATCGGCGCGCTGGTGCACAGCTTCAGCGTCTTCCCGGTGGGGCCCGAACCCTTCGCCTTCGTGCGCGAAATGCAGCCGCACAAGTGGGGCGCCGAGATCTTCAGCACCGGCCTGTGGATCGCGCTGCCGCTGGTGACCATGCTGCTGTTCGTGAACCTGGTGCTGGGCACCATCTCGCGCGTGGCGCCGCAGATCAACATCTTCGCCATCGGCTTTCCGGTGACGCTGGGCGTGGGCCTGCTGGGCCTGGTGGCCACGCTGCCGCTGATGCAGCAGCCCTTCACGATGGCGCTGGAAAGGCTGCTGCAGCACTTCCGCTAGGCACCGTGGCAGCGCGCTGCCCGGAGGGAGGCTCAGAACGGGTAGTGCCGCTCGGTCGTCTGCACCGTGATCCAGCGCAGCTCGGTGAACTCGTGCACGCCGGCCTTGCCGCCGAAACGGCCCAGGCCCGAGGCCTTCACGCCGCCGAAAGGCATCTGCGCCTCGTCGTGCACCGTGGGGCCGTTGACGTGGCAGATGCCGCTTTCGATGCGGCGCGCCACGTTCATGGCACGCGCCACGTCCTTGCCGAACACGGCGGCCGAAAGGCCGTACTCGTTGTCGTTGGCGCAGTCCACCGCGGCGTCCACGCCGTCCACGCGCACCACGCACTTCACGGGGCCGAAAGTCTCCTCGTGGTAGATGCGCATCTCGCGCGTGACGTGGTCGAGAATGGTGGCCGGCATCAGCGTATCGGTGGCCTTGCCGCCGCACACCAGCTTGGCGCCCTTGGCGAGCGCGTCGTCGATCAGCGCGTTGCAATGCTCCACCGTGCCCATGCCGATGACGCTGCCCAGCACCACGGGCTCGGGCTTGCGCGGGTCGCCCAGCGGCAGGCCCTTGGCTTTCTTCGCGAACTTGGCGACGAAGTCGTCGGCGATCTTGCCGTCGACGATGAAACGTTCGGTGCTCATGCAGATCTGGCCGCTGTTGGCAAAGGCGCCGAAGGCGGCGGCGTTGACCGCGGCATCGAGGTCGGCATCGTCCAGCACCACCATCGGCGCCTTGCCGCCGAGTTCCAGCACCACCGGCTTGAGGTACTTGGCACAGGTCATCGCGATGATCTTGCCCACGCGGGTGCTGCCGGTGAAGTTCACGCGCCGCACGGCCGGGTGGGCGACCATCGCCTCCACCACCTTGCCGGCGTCGGCCGGGGCGTTGGTGATGTAGTTCACCACTCCGGCGGGGAAGCCGGCGTCCTGGAAAGCCTCGACGATGAGCTGGTGCGTGCGCGGGCAGTTCTCGCTGCCTTTCAGCACCACGGTGTTGCCACAAGCCAGCGGCACGCAGATGGCGCGCACGCCCAGGATGACGGGCGCGTTCCAGGGTGCGATGCCCAGCACCACGCCCGCGGGCTGGCGCACGCCCATGGCGAGCGAGCCGGGCACGTCGCTGGGGATGATCTCGCCGGCGATCTGCGTGGTGAGCGCCGCCGCCTCGCGGATCATGCCTGCGGCCAGGTGCACGTTGAAGCCGGCCCACATGCCGGTGGCGCCGGTCTCGGCGGGCACGGCCTCGACGAACTTCGGCGTCTTGGCTTCCAGCGCGTCGGCGGCCTTCAGCAGCAGCATGCGGCGCTCGGTGGGGCCGGTCTGGCTCCAGGTCTTGAAGGCCTCGGCGGCGGACTCCACCGCGGCCACGGCATCGGCCTCGCTGGCGGCCGGGGCGCGCGTGGCGATGCTGCCGTCCAGCGGGTTGCGGCGCTCGAAGGTGGCGCCGCCTTCGGCAGATACGGCCAGGCCGTTGATGAGCATGCTGAGGTCGGACATGGGGGTCTCCTTGGCGTTCGTGGAAGTCTTGGATGCGGTGGCGGGCGCGGCGGCCTTGCCGAGGTAGGCCTGGCGGATGACGCTGCTGCGCGCGAGCAGGAAGGCCGGGCCGCTGGCGACCAGGCGGCCGCGCTCCAGCACGTAGCCGCGGTCGGCAATGGCGAGTGCCTTGCGCACGTTCTGCTCGACCATCAGCACCGTGGTGCCGGCATCGGCAATGCGGCGCGCGATGGCGAGCAACTCGTCCACCATGCGCGGCGCCAGGCCCAGGCTGGGCTCGTCCAGCATCAAGAGGCGCGGCGCGCTCATCATCGCGCGCGCCACGGCCACCATTTGCTGCTCACCGCCGCTCATCGTGCCGGCCAGCTGCTGCGCACGTTCGGCGAGTTTCGGGAAGTCTTTGAAAGCCGTGGCCATGCGCGCGGCGCGCTCGGCCGGCTTGACCAGCCAGCCGCCGAGTTCGAGGTTCTCGGCCACCGTCATCTGCGGGAACAGCTGCCGGCCCTCGGGCACCAGCGCCAGCCCGCGCTGCACGATCTCGCTGGCCTTGGCGTCGGTGGGAATCTCGTCGCCGTTGAGCTTCAGCTTGCCGCCGCGCGGGATCAGGCCTGCGATGGCCTTCAGCAGCGTGGTCTTGCCCGCGCCGTTGGGGCCGAGGATGACGGTGACGCCCGGCCGGGCTTCCAGCGCCAGATCGCGCAGCACGAGGAAGGGGCCGTAACCGGCCGACAGGCCTTCGATCTTCAGGTGCGCGAGCGGCCGGTCGAGCGCTGCTTCGATGTCGTTTTTCATGCGGCTTCCACCATCTCGTCGCCAAGGTAGGCCTCGATCACTTCCGCGTTGCGCACCACCTCGGCCGGTGTGCCGTCGGCGATCTTGCGGCCCTGGTGCAGCACGATCACGCGCTCCACGTAGCGCAGCAGCGTGGTCACGGCGTGTTCGATCCAGATCACGGTCAAGTCGAGTTCGTCGCGCAGGCGGCGGATGAGCTGGGCCATCGCGTCCACTTCGCTTTCGGTCAGGCCCGCAGCCACCTCGTCCAGCAGCAGCAGCTTCGGCCGCGTGGCCAGCGCCATGCCGATCTCCAGCAGCCGCTGCTGGCTGGGCGTGATGGCCGCGGCCGGCAAATCGGCCTGGGCCTGCAGGCCGATGAGGTTGAGGATGCTGGCCGCGTCTTTCAACAGCCAGCTGGCCGTGCGGTGGCGGCCGGCGAACTGCAGGCCGAAATCGATGTTCGCGGCCACGCTGAGTTCGGCGAACACCCGCGGCGTCTGGAAGGTGCGCGCCACGCCGTGCTGGGCGTAGCGGTGCGGCTTGGCGCCCGTGAGGCGCTGGCCGCCGGCGTAGAGCTCGCCGCCCGTGGGCTCCACCACGCCCGAGAGCGCGTTGAAGAAGGTGGTCTTGCCCGCGCCGTTGGGGCCGATGATGCCCACCAGTTCACCGGGCGCGAAAGCAGCGCTCACCTGGTCGACGGCGACCAGGCCGCCGAAACGCACCGAGACTTCGCGCGCTTCCAGCAAGGGGTGGCCGTTCATCGGGCGGCCTCCGTCCTCTTGCGGTCCTTGGTGCTGAACAGGTCGCGCCAGGCCTGGCGGATGTCGTAACGCCAGCCCGTGAAGGTGGCCCAGCGCAAAGAGGCCAGCCCGCCCGGCAGGTAAAGCACGCACAGGATGAGCAGCAGGCCCAGCGACATCATGTAGACCTGCGGCGCCTGCAGCCTGAGAGTCTCGGCCAGCAGGCTGAACACCACCGCGGCAATCAGCGGGCCCCAGAGCGTGGCGGCGCCGCCGATCAGCGCGATCAGCACGGTCTGGAAACCGATGAAGGGGTTGAAGACGGTGCCCGGGTCGATGTAGGTCCAGCGCACGCTCATCGCGGCCCCCACGGCACCCGCGAAGGCGGCCGTCATCGCAAAGCCTGCGATCTTGATGAGCCGCGTGTTCACGCCCAGGGTCTGCGCACGCTGCTCGTCGGCGCCGATGCCCGCCATCGCCAGGCCGAAGCGGTTGCGGCGCACCACGATGCTCGTCAGGATGGCCAGCACCGCCAGGCCCAGCATGGTGAGGTAGATGGTGTCGCGCTCGGGCACCACCACCAGCACCCGGCCCACGGTGCCGGTGACCTGCTTTTCCCAGTAGGTGATGGCGTGGCGGATCAGCTCCGTCATGCCGAAGGTCAGCACCGCGAAGTAGGTGCCGCGCAGGTGCAGCACGGCCGCGCCCATCACCACCGCCACCAGCGCGGCGATGCCGGCGCCCAAGGCAACGGCGCCCCACCAGCCGGTCTGCTCCATCCAGATGGCGCTGGCGTAGGCGCCGATGCCAAAGAACGCCGCGGTGGCCAGGCTCAAGTAACGCGTGGTGCCGCAGAACAGGCTCCAGCTGCTGGCCAGCGCGGCGTACATCAGGCAGGTGAGCGCCATGGAGACCATGAACTCGCTGCCGTAGTAGGGCACGCTGAGCGCCCAGCCGGCCAGTGCAAAGAGCACCAGCAGGTCTCGCCGGGTCTGCGGCCCGATCTCGAAGGACTTCATCTCGAACTTCATGGCGACAGCCTTACTTGCGGGTGAAGAGGCCGTTGGGCCGCCACAGCAGCACGGCGATGAAGATGCCGTAGCTCAGCAGCGACTTGAGGGAGGGGTTGGTGAAGTGCATGCCCACGGCCTCGATCACGCCCAGGGCCAGGCCGCCCACCAGCGCCCCGGCCATGCTGCCGAAGCCACCCAGCGTGATGACGATGAGCGCCGTGACGGTGTAGGGCTCGCCCATGCTGGGGCTGATGGTGTAGGTCATGCTCAGCAGGCAGCCGGCCACGCCGGAGAGGCCCATGCCGATGCCGAACATCAACGGGTGCAGCCGCGCGGTGTCGATGCCCACCAGCTGCGCGCCGGTGGGGCTTTGCATCAGCGCGCGCACGCCTTTGCCGTAGAGCGTTTTCTTCAGCACGATGATCAGCGCCGCGCTGAAGGCCAGGGCCAGTGCCAGCAGCAGCAGCTTGTTGGCACTGAATTGCGCACCGCCGATGGCCACGGGGTCGGCCATGAAGTCGTAGCCGCGCAGGTCGCCGCCCCACACCAGCTGAGCGAAGTTCTGCACCAGGAACATGAGGCCGAAACTCACCATCAGCCCGCGCGCCTCGAAGACATCGAGGTTGGGGCTGGTGCGCGTCAAGCGGCGGAAGGTGAGCCGGTGTACCGCGATGCCCAAGGCCATCAACAGCGCGAAGGAGATGGGCACCATCAGCAGCGGCGAGACGCCGAAGGTGACGTGCGCAGTCCACGTGAGGAAGGCGCCCACCATCAGGAACTCGCCGTGCGCGATGTTCAGCACGCGCATCAGGCCGTACTGCAGGTTCAGGCCCAGGGCGACGAGCGCGTACACGCCGCCGGTGATGAGACCGGAGGCGATGAGTTCTAGCCAGGAGCCTAAGGACATAAAGGGTGCAGTTCGTTCAGGTTCACGTTCGAGCTTGGTCGCGAGATCGGGCTACTGGGGCGCCCTGCTGCGCGAATGTCCCCCGCCCTCCGCCTGCGGCGGAGGGCTCCTCCTTTATTTCGCGCAGCAGGGCACCCCAGCAGCCCGATCCACCGAGGCGGCGGCACGCCACCGGTGGTGGGCCTACCTGCTTGTGGCCACGGGTGCGGGGTGGCCCCTGGAGCGAAGTAAAGGAGGAGGGTCGGGCGCAGCCCGGCCCGGGGGACATGAGCGCAAGGGGCCACCCCGCGCCCGTGGCCCGCGAGGCAGTCGCCTGCCCCGAGAACCCCAGCCAGTCACACCCAGGCGGGCTTGACGGGGTTCAGCGGCGCCGTCGCATTCGCCTTCGGCCACACCACCTCAAACTCACCCTTCTGCCACTGGCCAACAGTCCCCGGCGTACCCACGTTCTCGCTGCCCGCAAACCTGATCTTGCCGATGATGGTGTTGTGCTCGGTGCCGGCCAGGTAGTCGCGGATGGCCTTTCTGTCCAGGCCTGCCTTGGCCACCGCCGCGGTGAGGATCTCCAGCCCCGCCCAGGTGGCGCCGCTGGCCCAGCGGTCGGGTTCCTTCGCGGCGCCGAACTTCTTCACGTGGGCGTCGAAGTAGGCCTTGGCCGCAGGGCTGGTCTTGCTGTTCCAGCTGCCCATGCCCAGCACGCCCTCGGCGCCCGCCTGCATCACGTTGCGGTAGAGCTGGAAGGCCGTACCGACGCTCGCATAGAAGAACTTCGGGTTGAAGCCGATCTCCTTGCTCTGGCGGCTGGCCAGGATGGTGTCGGGCGGGTAGGTCAGGCCGACGAAGGCATCGGGCGCCTTGTCCTTGATGCTGCGCAGCACCGGGCTCAGGTCCTTCACGCCCAGCGGGTAGCTCTTGTCCTCGACGATGCGGATGCCGCTGCCGCCCAAGGCCACCTTCAGCGCGGCGTAGTTTTCCAGGCCGAAGAGGTCGTCCACATAGATGGTGGCCACGGTCTTCACGCCGTTGGCCTTCAGCATGTCCACCAGCGCGTCCATCATCGGCTTGGGCTGCTGCAGCAACAGGAAGAAGTACGGCAGCTTCATCTCGGCCAGCCGGCGGCTGAGCGCCGTGGGCGCGAGGAAGGGGTAGCCGAAACGGTTGGCCAGCGGCGCCACGGCGAAGTTGGCGTTGCTGCCCCAGGGCGGCAGGATGAGGTCGACCTTGTCGCTGCCCATGAGCTTTTCATAGGTGCGCACGCAGGTCTCGATGTTGCTTTGGTCGTCGCTGCTCACGAGCTCGATCAAACGTTTGGTGCCCTTGACGTTCAGGCCGCCCGCGGCGTTCTGCTGCTCGGCCCAGAGCAGGTAGTTCGGCTCCTGGCTGACCTGCGCGCCCGTGGTCCAGGGGCCGGTGCGTGAGATGGCGTAGCCCACGCGCACCGGCGCGGCCTGCGCGCGGGCCAGCGAGGGCAGCGCCAGCGCGGCGGGGGCGGCGGCCAGGGCGGCGGCCGCTTGAACCAGGGTGCGGCGTTTCACGCCAGGGATGTCTGCGCGGTCGGTCATGGCTTGTCTCCTGCAACGGGTGAAGGTGTCGGCTCTGTGGGCTGGGCAGCAGCCAGCCCGGCCGGTGCGGCATTGTGGGCAGCAGGCCTGCGCGGCGCTTGTCCGCGCGTGCAGCGGAGCTTGCTCATCCGTGCAGGCGGATCAGGACTTTCCCGAAGCACTCACCCCCAAGCGCGCCGCAGCCGGCCCGATTGGCCGACACTCCGCCGCCATGCCGCAGCGCCCTGCCCTCACCACCGAGACCGACGCCGTCGCGCCGGCCGAGCGCAGCGGTTTCTGGGCCGACTGCATCGCCCGCGTCTTCCACGGCCTGAAGAGCGATGTCTACGGCGACGCCGATTTCGACGGCCGCATGAGCACCCTGCACGCCGGCGACGTGGTGCTCACCCGCCTGGAAGCCAACCGCCACCGCGTGATGCGCAACGCCACGCTCGCGCGCCAGAACGAAGCGGCCTACCTGAAGATCGTGGCGCCCTACGTGGGCTGCGCCGGCGTGGAGCAAAAAGGCCGCGAGGCCTGGGTCACGCCCGACCAGTGGAGCGTCTACGACACCACCGACACCTACGCCGTGGCCAACCCGGTGCGCGTGGAGCACCTCATCGTGATGATTCCCAAACCGCGCCTGGTGGAGCGCGGTCTGGCCATCGACCCGCTGATGGCGCGCCGCCTGGGCGGCAGCGGCGGCGTTTCGCGCATGGCGCTGGAAACCATGCGCTCGGCCTGGCGCGAACTGCCGACGATGAGCGACGCCGCCGCGGCCGGCGTGGGCGACGCCATCACGCAGTTCGTGCACCTCTCGATGCTGGAGCTGGCCGGCCACACCACCGCCGTCACGCAGCGCGAAGCGCTGCGCGAGCGCATCAAGCAGCACGTGGCCGAACGCCTGGGCGACCCGGCGCTCAGCGTCGACGGCCTGGCCCTGGCGCTGAACTGCAGCAGGCGGCAGCTGTACAACGCCTTCTCAGAAGAACCCGATGGCGTGGCCGGCTACATCCTGCGCCGCCGCATCGAGGCCTGCCGCGCAGCGCTGGCAGACCGCCTGCAAGAGCGCCGCAGCATCACCGACATCGCGCTGGCCTACGGCTTCCAGAGCATGGCCCACTTCAGCCGCGTCTTCCGCGCCCACCTGGGCATGCCGCCCAGCGACTACCGGCGCGGGGCGATCGCTGGGGCCTGAAGTCCCGGCGGGCCGCGCTCAGTCTGCCGTGATTTTTCGTTCCTTGACGATCACCGCGTAGCGATCCAGGTCGTTGCGGATGACGGTGCCGAACTGCGCCGGGGTCATGGGCGTGGGGGCTGCGCCCAGGTTCTTGATGGCTTCGGCCACGGCAGGCAGACGCAGCGCCTTGTTGATCTCGGTGTTCAGCCGGTCCACGATGGCCTGCGGCGTGCCGGCCGGAGCCCAGAAGCCGTGCGTGGTGCCGACATCGAAGCCCTTCAGGCCCAGTTCAGCCAGGGTGGGCGTGTTCGGGTACAGCGGCGAGCGCTGCGCGCTGCCCACGGCCAGCAGGCGCAGCTTACCGGTGCGGATGTGCGGGAAGGCCACACCAGGGTCGAAGCTGTAGTCGAGTTGCCCGCCCAGCAGGTCTTGCAGCACCGCCGCCGAACCCCGGTAGGGAATGTGCACGCTGAAGAAGCCGGCCTGCGACTTCAGCATCTCGCCGGCAATGTGCGGGCTGGTGCCGTTGCCCGGCGAACCGTAGCTGAGCTTGCCCGGGTTGGCCTTGGCGTACTTGATGAAGTCGGCGTAGCTGGTGAAGGGCAACTCCGAACGCGCCACGAGGAAAAGCTCCAGCCGCGCCGCAGCAGCCACGGGCACCAGGTCTTTCTTCGGGTCGAAAGGCAGGCGCGGCGTGATCAGCGGCACGATGGACATCGCGCTGCCCGAAGACAGCAGGAAGGTAAAGCCGTCGGGCGCGGCCTTGGCCACGGCGTCGGCACCCAGGATGCCGCCAGCCCCGGCGCGGTTCTCCACCACCACCGGCACGCCCAGCGCCGCCGACAGGGGCGTGGCCACGGCACGCGCCACCACGTCCGGCGAGCCCCCTGCGGGAAAGTTCACGATCATGCGCAGCGTCTTGCCGGCGGGCCAGGCCGCCTGGGCCGTGGCGGCGGCTGGCAGCAGGCTGCCGGCGGCCGCCAGCAGCGACAGGCCAGTCTTCAGGAATTGTTTGCGTTGCATGGTGACGTCTCCAATGTGTGTTTTCTTCAAGGTTGCAGGGGCAGGGAAACTGGTTCTTCGCAGCAGACCCCAGGGCGACGGGGTGGCGGTGTGGCGGAGCGGATCAGGCCACCTCCACCTCCAGCAGCAGCGGCCGCGGTTCTTGCAGAGCCTGGGCCAGGGCGGTGTGCAGCGCGTCGGGGGTGGCCACACGCAAGCCCTGTACGCCATGGCCGGCTGCCAGGGCCACGAAGTCAAGATCGGGCAACTCGCAGCCCTGCACCGGCGCGCCCGGCGCGAAGCCGAAGCTGGGCGCGAACTCCTGCAGCGCCGCGTAACGCCGGTTCTTCACGATGACGATGGCCAGCGGCAGCTTCCACTGCGCCGCATTCCACAGCGCCTGGATGCCGTACATGGCCGAGCCATCGCCGATGAGCGCCAGCACGCGCCGCGCCGGCCGGCCGGCCGCGGCAGCGGCCTGGGTCTCGGCCAGCGCCACGCCCACGGCCGCAGGCAAGCCATGGCCCAGGCCGCCGCTGCACATGGTGTAGAAGCTTTCGGGTTCGAGCATGGGCAGGTGCTGGTGCATCACGGCGCGGGCGCTGGGCGCCTCTTCCACCACGATGCTGTCGCGCGGGCGCAGGTCGGCCAGGGTCTGCAGCAGGTAGGCGACGCTGAGGCGTTCGCCGGGTGGTGGCGCCTCGGCGCGCTGCACGCGGGGCAGGCGCGCCGGGGCTTTGCGCAGCGGCGGGGCGGGCCGGGCCAGCAGGTCTTGCAGGCTCAGGCGCAGGCTGCCCACCACCGAAGTGCCGGTGGGCGCCCAGGCGGCGGTGTGCGGGTCTTCGGTCAGCTGGTAGAGCACCGCGCCCTCGGGCAGGTGCGGGCCGAAGCCTTCCACGTGGTAGGTGAAGGCCGGTGCACCCATGGCCAGCACGACGTCGTGCCCGGCCAGGCGCTGCACGATGCGTTCACGCAGGGCGGGCAGGAAGCCGGCGAACAGGGGGTGGTCTTCGGGAAAGCCGCAGCGCCCCGACATCGGCGCCACGAACACGCGCGCCTGGTGGCGTTCGGCCAGGGCCACGGCCTCGTGCCAGGCACCGTCGCGGTCGACCGCAGCACCGATGACGAAGGCCGGCCGCTGCGCCGCATCCAGCGCCTGGCCCACGGCCGCCAGCAGCGTGGGCTGCGGGCGCAGTTCGGTGCTCACCGCGCGCGGCAGCACGGGTTCGCAAGGCACTGCCCAATCGTCCACCGGAACGGACACCAGCACCGGCCCGCGCGGCGGCAGCATGGCGATGTAGTAGGCCCGGGCGATGGCCAGCGGCACGTCTTCGGCGCGCGCGGGCTCCACGCTCCACTTCACATAGGGCTTGGGCAGCTCGGTGGCCTGGGCCGAATGCAGGAAGGGGTCGAAGGGCAGGATGCTGCGTGCCTGCTGCCCGGCCGTGACGAGCATGGGCGTGCGGTTCTTGTAGGCCGTGAACAGGTTGCCCATGGCATGGCCCACGCCCGCGGCCGAGTGCAGGTTCACGAAGCTGGCGTTGCGCGTGGCCTGCGCGTAGCCGTCGGCCATGCCCACCACCACGCCCTCGTGCAGGCCTAGCACGTAGCTGAAGTCGGGCGGGAAATCGAGGAACAGCGGCAGTTCGGTCGAACCCGGGTTGCCGAAGACCCGCGTGATGCCCAGGCCCCGCAGCAGGTCGAGCACGGCCTGGCGCACGGTGACCGGGGCCGGTGGGGAAGCGGGCTTGGGGGCAGACAAGGCGGAAGGGCAGCAAGGGCGCCGGAGTGCGGCCAGGCGAAACGCCGGGCCGCTGGGGGCGCAGCGGTGGCAAGGCGGCCCGCAGTATCTGGGGCAGCCGAGCCCAGCGCCACCGAAAGAAACGACTGCGGGCAGGGATATCGGCGCAAGCCCGGCCTCAAGCTGCAGTCGCCAGCGCCGAAGACGGCAGAGGGGGCCCCGCACCGGCGGGCAATCACACGTCCATGAAGGTCTTCTCGCTCGACGCCGTCAAGGCCCGCATCCAGATCGGGCAGCCTCTGCCATTCGCAGTGCGCAGCGCCGACCGCCTGCTGCTGCTGGCCTCGGGCCAGATCATCCACAACGACGCGCAGCTGGAAGAACTGTTCGAGCGCGGCGCGGTGGTCGAAGCCGAAGAGCTGCGCCTGCTCTACGGCGATGACGACCCGCTATTCGCACCGCCGCCCGAGCCCGAGCGCACGGCCGCCTCGATGCCGGCGGCGCGGCTGCCCGAGCTGTGGAAGCAGTGCGTGGGCCAGGTGGCCGACGCCCTGGCGGTCGATTGCCCCGACCGCGGCGGCGCGCTGGCACAGGCCGCGCGCGAACTGCTGCAGTTGCTGGACCGCGCCGATGCCGTGGCCATGTCGCAGGTGATGCGCCAGACCAGCCCCGACGAAGCGCACTACGGCATCACCCATGCCACCAACAGCGCCATCGCCGCAGTGGTGACGGCGCGCCGGCTGGGCTGGACGCCGCAGGTGCAGAAACGCGCCCTGGGCGCGGCCCTGACGATGAACCTGTCGATCATCGAACTGCAGGGCAAGCTGGCGCTGCAGGTGTCGCCGCTGACGCCGATGCAGCGCCAGGCCATCGACAGCCACCCGCTGCGCAGCGCCGAGATGCTGGAGAGCGGCGGCATCCAGGACGCCGACTGGCTGAACGCCGTGCGCGAACACCATGAGAAGCCCGACGGCACGGGCTACCCGCTGGGCCGCAGCGATGGCAGCGAGCTCGGGCAGCTGCTGCGTTATGCCGACATCTACACCGCGCTGATGGCCCGGCGCGGCAACCGCCCGGCCATGAGCCCGCGCGAGGCCGGGCGCGAGATCTACGAAATCACCTCGGGCTCGCCGCTGTGCCAGACGCTGATCAAGGCCTTCGGCATCTTCCCGCCCGGCAGCTACGTGCGCCTGGCCTCGGGCGAGTTGGGCGTGGTCACCGGCAATGGCGAGAAGGCCTACCACCCGCGCGTGGCCGCCCTCACCACCAGCGACGGCCAGGCCCGGCGGGCCATGGTCGTTCGCGACAGTGCCGACACGCGGCACCACATCGTGCAGCTGCTCTCCGAGGCCGCGATGCCGATGCGCCTGCGGCCCGACACGCTGGCGGTGCTGATCGACAGCGCCGCGGCCACGGCCTGAGGCGCTGCGCCCGCCGCACGCAAGCGCCGCACGCACCACCGCGCATGCACTGCGCATGACCTGCGGCAAAGCCGCGGCCTGGCCGCCTGCGCTACGCTCGGCCGCATGACCACACGCTTTCGCCCCACCCCAGGCTTCCACCACCGCCGCCCTCCGCAGGGCGCGCTGTGAACCTGCTGCTGGCAGGTGCCACCGGGCTCATCGGGCAGGCCGTGGCCCAGCAGTGGGCCGGGCCGGGCACGCTGCACCGCCTGGTGCGCCGGCCCGTGCCGCGCGTGGGCGCCCACGAACAGGTGCACGTGGTCGACTTCAGCGCCCTGCCCGGCCCGCCCGGGCTGCCGCCCTGCAGCGCCGCGCTGTGCGCCCTGGGTACCACCATCGCGCTGGCCGGCTCGCAGGCGGCCTTCCGCGCGGTGGATTTCGACGCCGTGCTCCACTTCGCACGCGCTGCGCAGGCGGCGGGCGCCACGCGGCTGGCGGTGGTTTCGGCGCTGGGCGCCGATGCACGCTCGCCCAGCTTCTACAGCCGCACCAAGGGCGAGATGGAGGCGGCGGTGCGGGCCCTGGGCTTTGCCACGCTGCTGATCGCGCGACCCTCGCTGCTGACGGGCGACCGCCACGCACTCGGCCAGCCGCAGCGCCGCGCCGAGCACCTGGCCATGCGACTGAGCGCGCCCTTCACCGGCCTGGTGCCGGCGGCCTGGCGGCCCATTCCAGCCGCGACCGTGGCGCGCGCGCTGCTGCACGCCCTGGAGCAAGGCGCCTCGGGCGAACGGGTGCTGGACAACGCTGCCTTGCACCGGCTGGGAGAACCGCGATGAAGATCCACTTCCTGGGCGCTGCCGATGGCGTGACGGGCTCGCGCCACCTCGTGCACACCGACGACCGCCGCATCCTGCTGGACTGCGGCCTCTTCCAGGGCTGGAAGCTGCACCGTGAGCGCAACTGGGTGATGCCCGAAGCGCTGCGCGACATCGATGCCGTGGTGCTGAGCCACGCCCACCTCGACCACAGCGGCTGGCTGCCGGCGCTGGTGAAGCACGGCTTTCGCGGCCCCATCTACGCCAGCCCGGCCACCTGTGCGCTGGCCCAGGTGCTGCTGCTGGACAGCGCCCACCTGCAGGAAGAAGACGCCCGCCGCGCCAACCGCCACGGCTACAGCCGCCACGAGAAGGCGCTGCCGCTCTACACCCGCGCCGATGCCCAGCGCGCCCTGGAGCAGATGGTGGCCCTGGCCCCCGGCCGCGCCCTGAAACTGGGCCGCCAGGCCACGCTGCGCCTGGCCCCGGTGGGCCACTTGCTGGGCGCCTGTTCGGTGAACCTGGACGACGGCCACCTCGCTTTGGGTTTTTCAGGCGACGTGGGCCGCAGCACCGACCTGCTGATGCCACCCCCGCAAGCCCCGCGCGCAGCCGACGTGATGCTGGTGGAGGCCACCTACGGCAACCGCGTGCACCCGCCCGAAGACAGCCCGCAGCGCCTGGCCCAGATCATCCAGCGCACGGTGCAGCGCGGCGGCTCGGTGCTCATGCCCAGCTTCGCGGTGGGCCGCGCGCAGGCGCTGCTGCTGGTGCTGCAGCGGCTGAAGGCGGCGGGGCAGATCCCAACCCAGCTGCCCATCTTCCTGGACAGCCCCATGGCCGTGGAAGCCACCGCGCTGTACCGACGTTTCGGCAGCCTGCTGCGCATTCCCAAGCGTGAGGTGCAGACGCTGTGTGATGGCGTGCGCCTGGTCAGCAACGCGCAGCAGTCGCAGCGCCTGTCGGCGGCGCGCTACCCGGCGGTGGTGATCTCGGCCAGCGGCATGGCCACCGGCGGGCGCGTGCTGCACCACCTGAAGGCCATGGCGCCCGATGCGCGGCACAGCATCGTGCTGGCGGGCTTCCAGGTGGGTGGCACGCGCGGCGCCAGGCTGATGGCCGGCGAACGTGAACTGAAGATCCACGGCGAGATGGTGCCGGTGCGCGCCGAGGTGCAGCAGCTCGAAGGCTTCTCGGGCCATGCCGACCGCGAAGAGCTGCTGGCCTGGCTGCGCCTGCTGCCCCAGGCGCCGCAGCAGACCTTCGTGGTGCACGGCGAGCCCGACGCCACCGACAGCCTGCGCTTCGCGCTGAAGAACCAGCTCGGCTGGCGCGCGCGCGTGCCGGCGCTGGGTGAATGTGTGTCGCTGTGAAGCGCGGCGCCGGGCGCGGTGCCGCGGCGGCCGGCCAGCGCCGGGCCGGCAGCTTCGGCCGGGCGGGTCTTGATGGGCCGCGGTGAACGCCGCTGACTGGCAACCCGCGGCCCTCGGCCTGGCTGCGGCCTTCGGTGGCGGCCTGCTCATCGGGCTGGAACGCGAAAGGCGCAAGGGGCAGGGCGCGCAGCGGCGCGCGGCCGGCATCCGCAGCTTCACGCTGGCGGCGCTGGGCGGCGGCATCGCGCAGGCGCTGGGGCAGCCGTTGCTGGTGGCGCTGGGCGCGCTGCTGGTGGTGCTGCTCTCGGCCGTGGCCTACTGGAAAAGCCGCGAGCTGGCCCCCGGTCAACCGGCGCCCGACCCCGGCCTGACCACCGAACTGGCACTCTTCATCACCTACCTGGTGGGCGTGCTGTCGGTGCAGCAGCCGGCCCTGGGCGCAGGCGCGGCCGTGGTGGTGGCCGCGCTGCTGGCCGCGCGCGAGAAGCTGCACCGCTTCGCCACCGAACTGCTCACCCAGGCCGAGTTGCACGACGCGCTGCTGCTGGCCGCGCTGGCCCTGGTGCTGCTGCCGCTGGTGCCGGCCACGCCGCAGCCCTGGCTGGGCGGCATGGCGCCGCGCACGCTGCTGCTGACGGCCGTGCTCATCCTCGCGCTGCAGGCCGCCGGCCACGTGGCCTGGCGCGTGCTGGGCGCGCGCGCGGGGCTGGCGCTGTCGGGGCTGTTCTCGGGCTTCGTGTCCAGCACGGCCACCATCGCCTCGATGGGCGCACGCGCCAAGGCCGAACCGGCCCAGCGCGGCGCCTGCCTGGCTGGCGCGATGTTCAGCACCACGGCCACCTGGCTGCAGGTGCTGCTGCTGGTGGCCGCACTCGCGCCGCAGGCACTGCCGGCCGTGCTGCCCTGTGCGCTAGCGGGCGCGGGCGCGGCGCTGGCCACGGCCGCGCTGACCTGGTGGCGCGCACCCGTGGCCACCGCCGCGCCCGCCGGCGAACACGGCCCGCTGCGACTGCGCGAGGCGCTGGCCGTGGCCGCCTTGCTGGGCGCCGTGGCGGTGGCCGTGACCTGGGCGCAGCGTGAATTCGGCCAGGTGGGCTTGATGGCCAGCACCGGCCTGGCCGCGCTGGCCGATGCCCACGCCCCCGTGGCCGCGCTGGCCGCGCTCTACGCCCAGGGCGAGGTGGCCGCTTCGCAACTGCGGCTGGGCGTGCTGGTGGCCGTGTCGGCCAACGCGGCCACGCGCGTGCTCACGGCCTTCGTGGCCGGCGGGCCTGGTTTCGGTGCGCGCATGGCGCTGTCGCTGGGCGCCTCTACCGGCGCGGCGCTGGCGGTGGCGCTGCTGCTGGCTTAGTGCACTTTCAGACGAACACGCCCTCGCGCAGCCATTTGGTGGCCACCCACTTTTCCCCGGCGGTGACGGGGGCTCCGCCGTGCAGCGTCTTGGTGCTGACGTGGGCGCGGTCGTAGCTGAAGAACACCGCGTTGCCACGCACCGGGGCCACTTCCAGGCCCACGTCGGGGAAGGTGGTGGCGCCGCCGCCTTCGGGCGTGTTCAGGTACATCACCAGCGTGCCCACGCGCTGGCCGCCGCGCTCGAGGATGCGCGGCGTGCCGGGGTGGATGGGGTCGAAGTAGTCGTGGTGCGGCTTGTACTCGGCACCGGGCCGGTAGCGCAGGATCTGCAGGCCCTCGCCGTTTTCCAGCGGCCAGCGCAGCAGCTCGGCAATGCGCTGTTCCAGCGTCTTGATGAGCGGCGTTTCGCCGCGCTCGAAGAACATGCCGTCGCTGGTGCGCGCGGCGTTCACTTCGCTGTCGCCAGTGTTGTTGTCCACCGTCTCCGAACGTACCAGGCGCGAAGCGGCCTGGGCCATCAGCGTGTCGCACTCGGTGTCGGTGAGCAGGCCGCCCAAGACCACCACGCGCGGGTGTTTCATCGTCGTGAGCACGCGCACCTGGTGGCCGTCGGCGGTGGTCAGCACGGCACAGCCCTGCAGCTGTTCGGGCAGTGGTTCGGGCAGCGGCTTGGCCGGCGCCAGCGGCTCCAGCGGCGCCGGCTTGCGCGGCTGCAGCTGTTCCAGCCGCTCGCGCAGTGTCACTTCCATGGCCTCGATGGCCACCTCTTCGGCCCAGCCGCTGGCCTTCATGGCTTCGAGCACGTCGTCGGGGCGGCAGCCGGCTTCGGCCTGCGCCACGATCCACTGGCGAAGTTCGGGGGTGATGGCTTGGGTGGTGCTGGTCATGGCGGCATTTTTGCTCAAGGCTGGCCGGGCTTCCAGCGCCCCGCGCGCTTGACGCGCTACAGGCGCTTCTGGCGCTTCCTGCACTTCAGCCAGCGGCCTCGTTGTCGCGGCGGAAGACCAGGCGGTCGGGCGTGGAAGCCTCGCGGTCGTAGGCATAACCTTCGGCGTCGAAGGCCTGCAGCGCCTTCACGCTGCGCACGCGATGCTGCACCGCGTAGCGCGCCATCAGGCCACGCGCCTTCTTCGCGAAGAAGCTGATGATGCGCGGCCGGCCTTCGCGCACTTCCTCGAACACGCACTCCACCACGCGCGCGCGCAGCGCCGGGCGCAGCGCCACGCGGGCGTATTCCTGCGAGGCCAGGTTCACCACCACCGGCGCGGCTTCTTCGGCCTGCAGGGTGTTGAGGTATTCGGCCACGGTGTCGCCCCAATAGCCGTAGAGGTCTTTGGCGGCGGGGGTCTTCAGCGCCGTGCCCATTTCCAGGCGGTAGGGCTGCAGGCGGTCCAGCGGGCGCAGCGCGCCGTACAGGCCCGAGAGGATGACGAGGTGCTGCTGCGCCCAGGTGAAATCGGCCGTGGCCAGGGTGCTGGCCTGCAGCCCGTCGTACACATCGCCGGCGAAGGCCAGCACGGCGGGCTCGCTGTTGGCCGGCGTGGCCATGGGCTGCCAGGCGGCGTAACGCGCCACGTTCAGGGCGGCCAGCTTGTCGGAGAGGTCCATCAGCGCGGCCACGTCGCTGGCGCTGTGCCGGCGCAGCACGGCAATGAGCTCGGCCGCACGTTCGGTGAACAGCGGCTCGCTGGCCTTGCGGCGCAGCGGGGCGGGCACGGGGGTGTCGTAGTCCAGGGTCTTGGCGGGGGACAGCAGGAACAGCATGGCGAGGCGTCGGGAATGAGAAGGGGGCGGTGGATGTCAGTGGGGCCCGGCGACATCCTGCGCGGCACCGGGTGCGGCACTGGGCGCCGCACCCAGGGCGGCACGCCACGTGCGCGCGGGAATGTGGGTCTGCAGGCGCTGCAGCGCGCATTGAATCAGCGCCGGGTGCAGCCCGTGGCCCACGCCGCGGGCGATGTCGAGCGTGGCGTCGCCCTGCAGCGCAGCCAGTTGGGCCAGCGCCTGGCGCGAGCCGTCGGCGGGTATCACATCGTCGTCAGCGCCGTGGAAGAGGTGCAGCGTGGTGTGCTGCGGCGCGGCCTCGGGCACACGCGTGAGGCAGCCGCCGAAGGCCAGCACGCGGCCGGCCAGGCCGTCGTGCTGCAGTGCCAGCGCCAGCGCCAGCACCGCGCCCTGGCTGAAGCCGGCCAGCGCGGTAGCCGCCGGGTCCACGCCCAGCCGCTGCTGCTGGGCCTGCACCCAGGTCTTCAGCGCGGGCAGGGTGTCGTGCACGCGGCCGGGCCAGTTCTGCGGCGTGAGGCCGGCCACGTCGTACCACTGGCGGGCCGGGGCCAGGCTGTCGTCGGCGGTGCCGAACACGGGCACCCGCGGGCTGGGTTGCGGCGCATCGGGTGCCAGCACGGCGGCCTGCGGGAAGGCGCTGCGCAAGGCCTGGGCCAGCGGGGCCATTTCCGCGCCAGTGGCGCCGAAGCCGTGCAGCAGCAGCAAGAGCTGTTCGGGGCGGCCCTGGGCCGGCAGCCATTCAAGGGTGGTTTCCATCGCGGCGCATTGTGGCGGCGCTCAACGGAAATTGCGGCTGTGCGTGGCCAAGCCCTGCAGCAGCGCGGTGTGGTCCACCAGCTGCCTGGCCACCAGGTGCCGCACCTCGCGCCCGGGTTCGCCCTGGCTCTGCCAGATGCCATACACCGTGAGCAGGCTGGCCCCCAGCAAGGCGCGGCGCTGCTTTTCCACCACCTGCGGCCAGACGATGACGTTGACGGCGCCGGTGTCGTCTTCCAGCGTGACGAAGACGACGCCGCGTGCCGTTTCGGGCCGCTGGCGGTGCGTGACGATGCCGCTGGCCCGCGCCAGCCGCCCGTGCGGAAAGTGCTGCAGCACCGACGCCGGCAGCACCTTGAAGGCCGCCAGCTGCGGGCGCAGCAGCGCCACCGGGTGCTGCGTGAGGCTCAGGCCCAGGCGGCGGTAGTCGGCCAGCACGGTGGTGGCGGCGCTGGGCACGGGCAAGGCGGCCTCGGCCTCCTGCGTGCGGGTATCGCGCAGCAGCGGGGTGGCGCGCGTGTCCACGCCCGCCGCGGCCCAGGCGGCCTCGAAGCGGTGGCCGGCCAGGCCGCGCAGGGCATCGGCCTCGGCCAGCAGCGCCAGCTGGCGCGCGTCCAGCTGGGCGCGGCGGGCCAGGTCTTCGGCGCTGGCGTAGGGGCCTGGGCCCGCGGCATCACGCGCGGCCACCAGCCGGGCGGCCGCCGCTTCCTCGAAGCCGTTGATGCGGCTCAAGCCCAGGCGCACCGGCTGCAGCAGCGGGCCGCCGCCGGGGGTGCCACCCGTGGCCGTTGGCGCCGGCTTGGTGGTCTCCAGCGTGCTGGGCCAGGCGCTGTGGCGCACGTCCACCGGCAGCACCTGCACGCCGTGTTCGCGCGCGTCGCGCACCAGCTGGGCCGGTGCATAGAAGCCCATGGGCTGGCTGTTCAGCATGGCGGCCAGAAAGGCATCGGGATGGTGGCATTTCAGCCACGCGCTGGCGTAGACCAGCAGCGCGAAGCTCGCGGCGTGGCTTTCCGGGAAGCCGTATTCGCCAAAGCCCTCGATCTGCTTGAAGATGCGCTCGGCGTACTCGGGCTCGTAGCCCTTTTCCACCATGCGCCCCACCAGGCGCTGGTGGAAGGGCCCCAGGCCCCCCTTGCGCTTCCACGCGGCCATGGCGCGGCGCAGCTGGTCGGCCTCGCCGGGGGTGAAGTCGGCCGCGAGGATGGCCAGCTGCATCACCTGTTCCTGGAAGATGGGCACACCCAGCGTGCGCTCCAGCGCCTTCTTCACCTCTTCGCTGGGGTAGTGCACCGGCTCTTCGCCGTTGCGCCGCCGCAGGTAGGGGTGGACCATGCCGCCCTGGATGGGCCCGGGCCGCACGATGGCCACTTCGATGACCAGGTCGTAGAACTTCGCCGGCCGCAGGCGCGGCAGCATGGCCATCTGGGCGCGGCTTTCCACCTGGAAGGTGCCCAGGCTGTCGCCGCGGCTCAGCATGGTGTAGGTGGCTGCGTCTTCCTTCGGTATCTGGTGCAGCTCCAGCGGCCGGCCCTGTTTTTCGCCCACCAGCGCCAGCGCGCGGCGGATGGCGCTCAGCATGCCCAGGGCCAGGATGTCCACCTTGATGAGGCGCAGCGCGTCGAGGTCGTCCTTGTCCCACTGGATGACGCTGCGGCCGGGCATGCTGGCGTTTTCCACCGGCACCAGCTCAGACAGCGTGTCGCGCGCGATGACGAAGCCGCCCGGGTGCTGCGAAAGGTGGCGCGGAAAGCCGATGAGCTGCTGCGTCAGCTCCATCCACAGGCGGCTGACGGGCGCTTCGGGGTCGAAGCCGTTTTCCTGCAGGCGCTCGGGGGCGATGCTGCGGCCGTCGAACCAGTGCTGACTTTTCGAGACCGCCTCGATGCGTTCGAGGTCGATGCCCAAGGCCCGCCCCACGTCGCGCAGCGCGCTGCGTGGCCGGTAGCTGATGACCACGCCCGTCAGCGCGGCGCGGTGGCGGCCGTACTTCTTGTAGATGTACTGGATGACCTCTTCGCGGCGCTGGTGCTCGAAATCGATGTCGATGTCGGGCGGCTCGCCGCGTTCGGCGCTGATGAAGCGCTCGAACAGCAGCATGGTGTGCACCTCGGGGTCGACCGCGGTCACGCCCAGGCAGTAGCACACGGCCGAGTTCGCGGCGCTGCCGCGGCCCTGGCACAGGATGCCCTGGCCGCGCGCCCACTGCACGATGTCGGCCACGGTGAGGAAGTAGGCCTCGTACTGCAGCTGGTGGATGAGCGCGAGCTCGTGTTCCAGCATGCCGCGCACGGCCGGCGGCACGCCTTGCGGGTAGCGGCCGGCGGCGCCTTGTTCGGTGAGCGCGCGCAGCCAGGTGGCCGGCGTGTGGCCCTCGGGCACGATCTCGCGCGGGTATTCGTACTTCAGCTCGGCCAATGAAAACGCGCAGCGCCCGGCCAGCACCAGCGTCTGGTGCAGCCATTCGGGCCTGAACAGGCGCGCCAGGCGCGCGCGCGAACGCAGGTGGGCCTCGGCATTGGCCGCCAGGCCCAGGCCGGCCGTGGCCACGCTGCAGCGCAGCCGCGTGGCCTGCAGCACGTCCAGCAGCGGCTTGCGTGAACGGGCGTGCATGCGCACATCACCCACGGCCACGATGGGCAGGCCGGTGAGTTCGGCCACGCGCTGGGCGATGTCAACCAGCAGCGCGTCGTGCGGGCCCAGCAGCTGCGGCAGGGCCAGCGCGGCGCGGTCGTCGAACCAGGTCTTCAGCCACACGGCGTGGGCGAACAGGGTCTGGAAGGGGTCGGCCCCGGGCGCCAGGGCCGTGCCCGGCGGCGGCAGCACGCCCGAGACCAGCAACAGCGCCAGGCAGCCCGGCAGCCCGGCCAGCATGGGGGCGGCGGGCACGCGGCCTTCCAGGTCGGCCCTCTCGGCCAGGTACTGGCCCTTGGGCGCGCGGCGGCGGCACACCGTGACCCAGTGCGACAGGTTGGCATAACCGCGGCGCGACATCGCCAGCATCACCACCTGCGGGCCGGCCTGCAGCTGGAAGCTGCTGCCGATGATGAGCGGCAGGCCCACGCGCGTGGCTTCCAGGTGCGCGCGCACCACGCCGGCGAGCGAACACTCGTCGGTGAGGGCCAGCGCCGCGTAGCGCAGGGCCTGGGCGCGGGCGATCAGTTCCTCAGGGTGCGAAGCGGCATCGAGGAAGCTGAAGTTGCTGCGGCACACCAGTTCGGCATAAGGCGGTACCTGGGCACCGGGCGGCGGGTGGGTTTCGGGAAGGCTGGACACGGCGGGGGCACATCGGGCAAGGCATAGGCCGCTTCGGGTTCACGCGCGCGGGGCGGTGGGGGGCGCTGCGCCGGCCGGTAGGGCGCAGGGGACGCAGGGGACGCATGGGGCGCCTGGTGCGGATGAGGCGCATGGGGCGCGGCAGAACCCAGGTTGTCCAGCGGGCTGCGCACGGCGCCGCCGCCCAGGCGCAGCACGTGCGTGTAGATCATGGTGGTGCTGACGTCGGCATGGCCCAGCAGTTCCTGCACGGTGCGGATGTCGTAGCCCGCTTGCAGCAGGTGGGTGGCAAAGGAATGGCGCAGCGTATGCGGCGAGGCCGGCTTGTCCACGCCCGTCTCGGCCAGCGCGCGGCGGAAGATGCGCTGGAAGGTCTGGTCGTGCAGGTGGTGGCGGCGCTCCAGGCCGCTGCGCGGGTCTACCGAGAGCTGGGCCGAAGGAAAGACCCAGAACCACGACCAGGTGAGCCCGGCACGCGGGTACTTGCGCTCCAGCGCGTGCGGCAGGTGCACGGCGGGCTGGCCGGCGGTGCGGTCGGCCTGCCACAGCGCGTGCACGCGCGCCAGGTGGGCCCGCAGCGGGGCTTCCAGCGCCTCGGGCAGCATCACTAGGCGGTCGTGCGAGCCCTTGCCTTCGCGCACGACGATGGCGCGCTGCTTGAAATCGACATCCTTCACGCGCAGGCGCAGGCCTTCCAGCAAGCGCAGGCCGGTGCCGTAGAGCAGGCGCCCGAAGAGGCCGTGCGCGGCCAGGGCCGCGGCGCTGTGCGGGGGCAGCTGCGCCTGCTGGCGGTCCAGCGCGGCCAGCACCTGGGCCACTTCATCGTGCGACAGCACCACCGGCAGCCGGCGCTCGCGCTGCGGGCGGCCGATGTCGTCGAGCCAGGGCACGGGCTTGTTCAGCACCTTCTGGTACAGGAACAGCAGCGCCGACAAGGCCTGGCGGTGCGTGGACGGCGAGACGTTCTTCTCGGTGGCCAGCCAGCCCAGGAAGGCCTCGATCTCGGGCTGCGCCAGCTCCAGCGGGTGGCGCAGTTCGTGGAAGTGCACGAAAGAGCGCACCCAGCGCACGTAGACCTCTTCGGTGCGCAGGCTGTAGTGGCGGTAGCGCACCTGGGCGCGCAGGGCGTCCAGCAGACGCGGCGGGCGGCCCGGGGGCGGCGGCACGCCGGGCGGCCACACCCAGCCATCGGCCTGGGCAGGGCGGGGTGGCACGGGGCCGGGGGCGCGGTCTTGGGGTGGGGGCATGGCAGCAGGCACCGTCTGAGGGTGGGGCGGAGGAACGCAGCGAGGAAAACTGTACGTTTATACAGTCTTTGCTGCCGGCAGGCTAGCTACACTGCCCGCCGCCTGCCGCAGCGGGCCCCCATCCCGCAGTCACACCACTGTCCACCCGCCGTCACCCCGGTTTTCCTTCCCACGTCTGGAACCCCATGGCCGCCATCGCCCACCCCACCGCCTGCAGCGCCGGCATGTTCACCGCCCGCAGGTGCGGCCTGTGAGCGCCGCCGTCTGGGGCGAAGCCGCCTTCCTGGGCGTGCTGCAGGGGCTGACGGAGTTCCTGCCTGTTTCTTCCAGCGCGCACCTGCGCATCGTTGGCCCGCTGCTGCCTTCGGGTGGCGACCCCGGCGCGGCCTTCACCGCCATCACGCAGCTGGGCACCGAGGCGGCCGTGTTGCTGTACTTCCGCAAGGAGCTCACGGCGATGGCGCTCTCCTGGTGGCGCTCGGTCATCAGCCTGGGGCGCCATGGCGACGCCGATTCGCGCATGGGCTGGCTCATCATCGTGGGCACGCTGCCCATCGCGCTGCTGGGCCTGCTGTTCAAGGACGCCATCGAGACCTCGCTGCGCAACCTGTACATCACCGCCACCATGCTCATCGTCTTCGGCCTGATCCTGTGGGCGGCCGACCGCTACGGCAGACAGGAACGCACGCTGAAGGACCTGGGCTGGAAACACGGCCTGCTCTTCGGCCTGGCGCAGGCGCTGGCGCTGATACCGGGCGTGTCGCGCTCGGGCGGCACCATCACCGCGGGCCTGCTGATGGGCTACACGCGCGAAGCCGCCGCGCGCTACAGCTTCCTGCTGGCGGTGCCGGCGGTGATGGCCTCGGGCCTGTACCAGCTGTGGCGCAGCAGCGAGGTGGGCAGCCCCATCCCACCTGGGCCCACGATGCTGGCCACGGTGATCGCCTTCGTCGTGGGCTACGTGGTCATCGTGGCCTTCATGAAGTTCGTCACCACGCGCAGCTACGTGCCCTTCGTGGCCTACCGCATCGCGCTCGGCCTGCTGGTGTTCCTGCTGCTGGGCCTGGGCGTGTTGCAGCCCCTGTAGACGGACAGACAGACGCATGAAGCATGGACTGCACCTCGCGGGCTGGACACTGCTGATGGGCATGGCACCCGCGCTGGCGCAAGCACCGTCCACCGATGGGCTGCAGCAGGCCCTGGCCACCCGCTTCGAGGGCGACCGCACCGGCGTGTGCGTGCAGGCGGCGGTGGTGGAAGGCGGCCGCGTGCTGCGCGGCGCGCATTGCGCGGGCACGCGGCCTGCGGGGGCAGCGGCCGCGCGGCCCGCACCGCCCGCACCACCTGCAGACGCCAGCTTCGAGATCGGCTCGGTGACGAAGACGATGCTGGCCCTGCTGGTGGCCGATCTCGTGCAGGCGGGCCGCTGGACGCTGGACGACCCCATCGCCCGCCACCTGCCTGCAGGCACCGTGGTGCCCAGCCAGCCGGGGCGCGAGATCCTCGTGCGCGACCTGCTCACACACCGCTCGGGCCTGCCGCCGCTGCCGCCCCGATGGCAGCCCGCGCAGCCGGCCAACCCCTACGAGGGCCTGACGCCCGCCCGGCTGCTGTCGGCCTTGGGCGAGGTGCGGCTGGCCCAGCCCATCGGCAGCCGCTTCGAGTATTCGAACTTCGGCGCGATGCTGCTGTCGCTGGCGGTGGCACGCGCCCACGGCAGCGACAGCCTGGAGCCCCTGCTGCGCAGCAAGCTCTGGGCGCCGCTGGGCATGCAGGGCGCGCAGCTCAACCGCCTGCAACCCACACCGCCAGCCGCCAGCGGCCACCTGCCGGGCGGCCTGTCCACCAGCCCCTGGACGGCCCACCCGCAACTGGCCGGCGTGGGCATGGTGCGCGCCACGCTGGACGACCTGGTGCGCTATGTCCAGGCGCAGCTGGCAGCAGCGGCAATGCCGTCAGCGGCCACATCCAATGCGCCTGCGGCCAGCGTTGCGGGCAAGCCCTCATCCCCTGCCCCCTCCTCCACCCCCGCCCCCAGCCTGCAGGCCGCGCTGCATCTCACCCAGCAGCCGCTGGCACCGGGTTTCGGCATGGCCTGGTCCATCGCCCAGCCGGCCGGCCGCACGGTGGTGTTCCATGAAGGCGGCACCGGCGGCTTTTCCAGCCTGGTGGCCTTCGAGCCCGCCACGCAGCGCGCCGTGGTGGTGCTGGCCGACACCACGCTCACCGACCAGGGCGGCCTGGGCGACATCGGCTTGCACCTGCTGGGCGTGCCCGGCCCGGCGCTGGCGCCGCGGCGCGCGGTGCCTCTGCCTGCCACGCTGCGCGAGGCCATGGCGGGCGACTACCTGCTGGCCGGCCTGCCCATGCGGCTGTGGGCCCAGGGCGAGGTGCTGATGGCCCAGGCCCAGGGCCAAAGCGCCTTCGAACTGAAGCTGGACAGCCGCGGCGACTTCTACCCCGCCGACACCGTGGGCGTGGCTGCGCGCCTGGTGCCGCTGCGCGAAGGTGAACGCATCACCGGTTTCCGCTGGCACCAGGGCGGTGGCGCGCTGGTGGCCGAGCGCGCCGGCGCCCGCCCCGCACTGACGGCGCAGAACCCGGCCTGGCAAGACTGGGCCGGCGAATACACGCTGGCGCCGCAGTTCGCGCTGCGCGTGTTCGAACGCGAGGGCCAGCTGATGCTGCAAGGCAGCGGCCAGCCCGCACTGGCCGGCGAACCCACCGGCCCCGACCGCGTGGAAGTGAAGGCCGTGGGCGCGGTATTCGAGTTCACGCGCGACGCCACGGGCCGGGTGACGGCGCTCACGCTCCGCCAGGGCGGGCAGATCATCACGGGGCCGAAGCGCCAGCCCTGAACACGGCCGGCGCCAACGCCGCCAAACCGGCAGGCGGGCCGCTACAGCCAGCCGTTGGCCCGCGCGATGCGCGCCGATTCCACGCGGTTCTCGGCGCCCAGCTTGCTGGCGGCTTCGTGCAGGTAGTTGCGCACGGTGCCGTGCGACAAGCCCAGCACCTCGGCGATCTCCTTGTTGCTGCGGCCTGCTTCGGCCAGGCGCAGCACGGCGCGTTCGCGCTCGCTCAGCGGGTCGGGCGCGCCCCAGGCGGCTTCGGCCAGTTCGGGCGCCACCACGCGCTGGCCGGCGGCCACGCGGCGCACGGCGGCGGCCAGCTCTTCGCTGGGCTGGTCTTTCAGCAGGTAGCCGCGCACGCCGGCGTCCAGCGCGCGGCGCAGGTAGCCGGGGCGGCCGAAGGTGGTGACGATGAGCACCTGTACCGGCAGCCGCTCGGCCTGGATGCGCGCGGCCAGCTCCAGTCCGGTGAGGCCGGGCATCTCGATGTCAGACAGCAGCACCTGCGGCTTTGCACGCTGCACCAGCGCCCAGGCGGCCAGGCCGTCGGGGGCGCGGCCCACCACCTCGATGTCGGGCTCCAACCCCAGCAGCGTGGCCAGGGCGCCCAGCACCATGCCCTGGTCTTCGGCGACGACGACGCGGATCATGGCGCCGGGCCGCCCGGCCCTTGCGGCACGAAAGCCACCAGCACACTGCCGGCTGGTTTGAACTGCAGTGCCAGCGTGCCCCCCACGGCGGCCAGGCGCTGGCGCATGCCGGCGATACCGTGGCCCTCGGGGGCCTGCGCTGGAGCGAGCGGCCCGCCGACGCTGGTGGCCGCAGGCGCTGCTGGCAGGTCTGGCGTGGCGGCCGGGCCCGGCAGCTCGCGGCTGTCGCGGATGCGCAGCACCACGCCGCCGCCTTCGCGCGTGAAGGTCACCTCGCACTGCCGCGCCTGCGCGTGCCGCACCACGTTCGTCACGCCTTCCAGCAGCACGAAGGCCAGCGCGGTTTCCACCTCGGGCGGCAGCACCGGCGGCACGCCCTCGGTGCGCAGGGTGATGCCGGCGCTGTCCAGCGCGCGGCGCGCGGTGGCCAGTTCGGTGGCCAGGCGCGTGGAACGCATGCCGGTGACGGCTGCGCGCACATCGGCCAGCGCGGTGCGCGCGGTGCGGCGTATGTCTTCGATCTCGGCTTTGGCGCGCGCCGGGTCGGCATCGATCAGGCGGCCCGCCAGGTCGGCCTTCACGGCCACGGCGGTGAGGGTGTGGCCCAGCAGGTCGTGCAGGTCGCGCGCGATGCGCTCCCGCTCGGCCACCACGGCCAGGCGGCGTGCTTCGTCGCGGCTGGCGGCGAGCTCGGCACTCTGCGCGGCGTAGGCGGCCGAGTAGACCGAGACCATGGTCGTCATGGCACTGAAGAACAGCGTGGGCAGCCAGTCGCCCAGGCCGATGTCGCGCCAGAGCACGAAGGCCGCCACCACCGCGGCCACCGCCGCCACGGCCAGGTAAGCGCGGCGCCGGGGCAACAGGCCGCCCAGCAGGCCGCAGGCGTAGACGATGAACACGCCCCAGATGCCGCCGAAGGGCTGCAGCGCCAGGCCGATGGCGGCCACCGCCAGCCCGCAATGCAAGGCCCGCGCGTCGTTGCGGCCGAAGCCGGCCAGGTAGAGCGGCAGGAACACGGCCACGCCCACGGCCGAGGCCGCGATGTCCAGCACCGAGGGCGGGCGGCCCAGCCAGGGCAGCGGGTAGATGAGCAGGTAGGCGAGGAACCAGTAGCCCATCTGGCGCGTGCTGCGGTCGAGCGCGGCCATGTCCTGCGGCCCCGCCGCGGGGGCCGCAGAAGCCGCAGGGGACGGGCTGGCCGGCAACTCGGCGGCAGAAGGCGTGGAGGGGGTCGAAGTCAGCGGCTTCACGGGGCCTCAGGATACTGGCGGCGCTGCACCGGCGCGCCGTTCTTCCAGATGCGCTGGATGGCGCGCGTGGCCAGGATGTCGGTGGTTGGGTCGCCGGCCACCAGCAGCAGGTCGGCACGCTGGCCGGGCGCGACGCGGCCGCGGTCGGCCAGGCCGAAGCGCTGCGCCGGGGCGGCGGTAGCCGCGCGCAGGGCCTGCGTGGGCGTGAGGCCGGCGCGCACCAGCAGTTCCAGCTCGTGGTGCAGGCTGGCGCCGTGGGCCGTGCCGGGGTTCGGCGCGTCCGAGCCGGCCAGGATCTCCACCCCGCCTTCGTGCAACGCGCGCACCGAGGCCAGTGCGGTGTCCAGCCTGAACATCGTCAGCTTGGTGGGTGGGGGCTGCAGCATCGCGCGCCTTTGCTCGGGGGTGAGGAAGGGGCGCAGGCGGGGGTCGGCCGACAGGCGGGCGGGCTCGCGCACCGCACCGGCCGGCGGCGGCGTGGGGTCGACACCCGCCACCACCGCCAGCGTGGGCGTGACGAAGGCGCCGCGCTCGCGCGCCAGCTGCACCAGCGCGGCATCGGCCACCTCGTCCACATGCACGTGCACCAGCCCGTCGGCGCCGGCTTCCAGCGCATGGCGGGCCGCGAACTGGCGCGAGACATGCACCACCGCGCGCTGCCCGCGTTGCTGTGTGGCCTGCACGAGGGCCGCGACGGTGTCGCGGTCGAGGGAAGGAAACGGCGGGCCCAGGCCGTTGGCGTCGCGCGGCTCGTAGACGATCTTGATGAAGTCGGAGCCCTCGGCCAGGCGCGCCTCCACCCAGGCCGGCGCCTGCGCGGGCTGCGTGAGCGTGGGCACGGGCTGGCCGAACTGCGTGCCGTGGCCGCGCGGCGCGGTGGCCAGGTGGCCGGCGGTGAAGAGGTCGGCGTGCGCGCGCGGCGCCAGGGCTTCGCGCGTGCGGCGCAGCTCGCGCGCGGGGCCGGGGTCGGAGAACATGTCCAGCACCGTGGTGACGCCGAAGTTCAGCGTCTCGGCCAGCGCGTTGCCCCAGGTGTGCACGTGGGCGTCGATCAGGCCCGGCAGCAGCGTGTGGCCGCGGCCATCCACCACCTCCAGGCCCGGCGGCACGGCCACGCCGGGGCCGGCCTCGACGATGCGCCCTTCGCGCACCACCACGGTGGCCTGTTCCAGCACGCGCTCGCCGTCGAACAGGCGCACGTCGCGCACCACGAAGCCGGGGGCGGGCGGGGCCAGGCGCTCGTCGCCGGGTTCGGGCAAGGCAAAGAAGAAGCCCACCACGCCGGCGGCCAGCACGGCCGCGAAAGCCCCCTTCACGGCCCGGCGGCGCGCCGGTGCCGGGCCTGCAGGCAGCGCCGCCTTCATCAGCGGTGCGCGCGGCGCCAGGCCCAGGCCACGGCCGCCGCGAAAGCGAGCGTGAAGCCCAGCACCGCCGCCCCGTGGCCCCAGGCGCTGCCGTGGATGGTGCGGCCGCTGAGCGCCAGCGCCAGCTCGGCCAGGTGGAAGGTGGGCATCAGCTGCGACAGGCCCTGCATCCAGCCCGGAAACAGGAAGACCGGAATCCACAGGCCGCCCAGCACGGCCAGCCCGAGGAAGAGCAGGTTGGTCACGCCCATGGCCGCCGAGCCGCCGAAGCTGAGGCCCACCACCAGCCCCAGCAGCCCCATGGGCACGGCCCCCAGCAGGTGCACCAGCGCCAGTGCCACCCAGGTGCTGCGCGGCAGCAGCACGCCGCCGGCCCAGGCCGCCACGGCATAGAGCGCCAGCACCACCAGCGCCGTGAAGCCCAGGCAGGTGAGCAGCTTGGCCCCCAGGTACAGCGGCACCGGCAGCGGCGTGACCTGCTTCAGCGCCAGCTGCCCGGCTTCGCGTTCATGAGCGATGCCGGCGCCGAAGGCGAACAGCGCCGGGCCCAGCGAGGCGAACACGCCGTAGGTGGCCATCAGGTAGGCGGCGTTGCCTCCGCCGGGCCGCGCCAGCACGATGGCGAAGAGCGCGTAGAAGGCCAGCGGCAGCACCAGCGTGGGAATGGCGAAGGCGGGCTGGCGCCAGGCCTTGCGCCATTCGGCGCCGGTCTCGGCCATCAGCAGCGAGAACGTATTCATGCAGCCTCTTTCTTCAACAGGTCGAGCACGGCGTCTTCCAGGCTGGTGCCCGTGACCTCGAGTTCGGCAACGCCGTCGTCTTCGGCCAGCAGGGCGCGCAGCGTGGCTTCGGGCGCCCGCGTGCGCAGCGCCACGTGGCGGCCGCGTGTTTCGGCTTCATGCACGCCGGGCAGCGCACGCAGCCGCTCCAGCGGCAGACGGCTGAGGCAGCGCACCCAGCGCGCGGCCACGCGGGTGCGGATGTCGCCCGGCGTGCCGTCGGCCACCACGCGGCCGCCGGCCAGCAACAGCACGCGGTCGGACAGCGCCTCGGCTTCTTCCAGCAGGTGCGTGGTCAGCAGCACGGCGCAGCCTTCGTCGGCCAGCGCACGCACCGTTTGCCACAGCGCGCGGCGCGATTCGGCGTCCAGCGCCGCCGTGGGTTCGTCCAGCACCAGCAGGCGCGGCCGGCCGCACAAGGCCAGCGCGAACTGCACGCGCCGCTGCTGGCCGCCCGACAGCGCCTCGTAGCGGCGTGCGGCCAGGTCTTGCAGGCCGGCCAGCGCCAGGGTTTCGGCCAGCGGCCGGGGCGCGGGGTAGTAGCGCGTGTGCAGCGCCACGTGTTCCTGCACCGTGAGCTGCGGCGCCAGGCCCGCGCTCTGCAGCATGGCGCCGGTGAGCTGGCGCGCGGCCAGGCTGCCGGGCGCATGGCCGGCCACCTGCAGCGTGCCGGCATCGGCGCGCAGGCGGCCCAGCACCAGGCCCACCAGCGTGCTCTTGCCGGCGCCGTTGGGGCCCAGCAGCGTGCTCACGCGGCCGGCGTGGATGTCGAGGTCGAGCCCGTGCAGCGCCACGGTGGCGCCATAGCGGCGCACCAGGCCGCGCGCCTGGATGGCCGGCGCGCTGGAGGGCATGGCCGCGACGGCGGCAGCCGTCAGGCCGACGGGCAGCTTCGGGGGGTGGAGGGTGGCGGTGTTCATGCCGCCACTGTGGCCGGGCCGGGCAGCGCGCGCCAGTGCCGGGTGTCAGCCGCTGCAGGTGACAAATGTCAGGCGCCCTGCCCCCACGGCGCGCGGGCGGCTGCGGCTGGGCAGAATGCGCGCTCCACACCGAGGAGGCCCCATGAGCGAAGACCCGCGCTGCTGCGGCAGCGGCACCTGCATCATCGACCCCGAAGGCCGCTGCTGGTGCGGCCAGCAATGGGACGGCGAGAAGATGGCCGCGCCGCGGCACTCACCACCGGCCAGCGAGCCCGAAGCCCACGCCACGCCGGCGCCGGCCGCCGGCGGCAATGTCACCGGACGTTGACACAGCACAAAAGCGCGCCGCTGCAGCCGCCTTAGCGTGGGCACCCTGAACCCCAGGGAGCCCCCATGCGCGTGCTGCTGATCCACCCCAACTACCACTCAGGCGGCGCCGAGATCGCCGGCAACTGGCCGCCCGCGTGGGTGGCCTACCTCACCGGTTACCTGAAGGCCGGGGGCTACACCGACGTCAGCTTCGTCGACGCGATGACGCACCACCTCGACGACGAGGCCGTGCGCGCAAGCATTGCCGAGATCCAGCCCGACATCGTAGGCTGCACCGCCATCACGCCGGCCATCTACAAGGCAGAGAAGCTGCTGCAGATCGCCAAGGAAGTGAACCCGGCCATCGTTACGGTGCTGGGCGGCATCCACGGCACCTTCATGTACCCGCAGGTGCTGAAGGAAGCGCCCTGGATCGACTGCGTGGTGCGCGGCGAAGGCGAGCAGGTGTTCCTGAACCTGGTGCGCGCGGTGGACGACGGCAGCTTCCAGACCGATCGCGGCACGGTGCGCGGCATTGCCTACACCTTGCCCGACGGCAGCATCACCACCACGCCGGCCGAGCCCACCATCCAGGACCTGGACCGCATCAAGCCCGACTGGGGCATCCTGGAGTGGGACCAGTACATCTACATCCCGCTGGGCGTGCGCGTGGCCATTCCCAACTTCGCGCGCGGCTGCCCCTTCACCTGCAGCTTCTGCAGCCAGTGGAAGTTCTGGCGCGACTACCGCATCCGCGAGCCCAAGGCCGTGGTCGACGAGATCGAAGACCTGGTGAAGAACCACGGCGTGGGCTTCTTCATCCTGGCCGACGAAGAGCCCACCATCCACCGCAAGAAGTTCATCGCCTTCTGCGAAGAGCTGATCGCGCGCGACCTGCCTTCCAAGGTGCAGTGGGGCATCAACACGCGCGTCACCGACATCCTGCGCGACGAGAAGCTGCTGCCCATGTTCCGCCGCGCCGGCCTGGTGCACGTGAGCCTGGGCACCGAGGCGGCGGCGCAGCTGAAGCTGGACCGCTTCAACAAGGAAACCACGATCGAGCAGAACCGACGAGCGATACGCCTGCTGCGCGAAGCCGGCATCGTGACCGAGGCGCAGTTCATCGTGGGCCTGGAGAACGAGACCGCCGAGACGCTGGAAGAGACCTACCAGATGGCGCGCGACTGGAACCCCGACATGGCCAACTGGGCGATGTACACGCCGTGGCCCTTCAGCGACCTGTTCCAGGAGCTGGGCGACAAGGTGGAGGTGTTCGACTTCGAGAAGTACAACTTCGTCACGCCCATCATGAAGCCCGATGCGATGGACCGCGCCGAGCTGCTCGACCGCGTGATGAACAACTACCGCCGCTTCTTCATGAACAAGAGCTTCTTCCAGTACCCCTGGGAGAAAGACAAGTTCCGGCGCAAGTACCTGATGGGCTGCCTGAAGGCCTTCCTCAAGAGCGGCTTCGAGCGCACCTTCTACGACCTGGGGCGTGTGGGCTACTGGGGCCCGCAGAGCAAGAAGAAGGTCGACTTCCAGTTCGCCGACCAGCGCGTGCACGAGCGGCCCGATGCCGACGCCATCGCCGCGGCCGACGAAGGCTGGGTGACGATGCACGGCCCGAAGATGGAGATGCGGCGCCAGCGCGGCGAAGACATCGCGGCCGCGGCGCTGGCGGCCATCGGGGCGGTGGAGGCGGCGCAGGCTTCGTCAGCGGCCTCTTCAGCGGCCTCGTCCTCCGCCTGCGGCGGTGGCGGACAACTGTCGGATGAAGAAGCCGAAGCCGCGCTGGCGCAGGGCCAAGCGCGCACCCAGCGGCATTCTGCGGAAGCCGACTGATGGGCGGCACTCACGTCGCCCCGGCGGGCCTCATCGGCCCCAACGCCATCACGCGCATCGCGCAGGTGCTGCCGGCCTGGCGCGGTTCGGCCTTCACGCAGGACGTGTTCGAGCGCGCCGGCCTGCTGGCGCACTGGCGCCGCCCGCCCGAGCAGATGGTGCGCGAAGACGAGGTGCGCGCGCTGCACGCCGCGCTGCGTGCCGCGCTGCCGGCCGAAGAAGCCGCGGCCGTCTCGCGCGCAGCCGGCCGCGCCACGGCCGACTACCTGCTGGCCCACCGCATACCGCAGCCCGTGCAGCGGCTGCTGAAGCTGCTGCCCGCGGGTCTTGCCGCGCGCGTGTTGGTGGCCGCCATCACACGCCACGCCTGGACCTTCGCAGGCAGCGGCGAGTTCAGCGCCACGCCGGCGCACCGCAGCGCGCAAGGCCGCCAGCCGTGGGTGCTGGCCATCCGCCACAACCCGCTGTGCCGCGACCTGCACACCACCACGCCCGCCTGCGACTACTACGCCGCCACCTTCGAGCGCCTGTTCCAGGTGCTGGTGCACCGCGAAACCCGGGTGCGCGAGATCAGCTGCGAAGCCTGCCGCAGCGGCCCCGAAGACACGCTCAACGACGCGTGCCGCTTCGAACTGCGCTGGTAAGCGGCGGCACCGGCAGCAGCCCGCGCCACACGCTGGCACCCCAGGCCAGCCCCAGCATCACCGCCAGCAGCACCATGCCCTGCCCGGTGCGCAGCTGGCTTTCCAGCGAGTAGGCATTGCACAGGCGCAGGTTGGTGGTGGCGAGGTAGAAGCCCAGCCAGGCCATCATCGGCAAACCGTAACCCACGAAGAACAGCTGCACCGCCAGCGGTGACTGCACCCAGCCCTGGCGCAAGGCCACGCCTGCGAGCCACAACGTCACCACCTTCCAGGCATCGGCGCTGGGCATGACCACGGCGCGGTCCACCAGCGCCGGCACCATCCAGTAGGCGGTGATGCATTGCGCCACCATGAAGCCGGTGAGGCCGTAGCGGTTGAAGCGTGCCCAGCGCCCGCCCAGGGCCTGCGGCCAGGCGGCGGCGGCACAGGCGCCGGCGGCCACCAGCAGGGGCATCTGCACCAGCATGTGCCAGACCATGCTCTGCTCGATGAGCGCGCGCAGCGGCGGCACCGACAGCGCACAGGCCAGCGCGGCGAGCACCAGCGCCAGCAGCCTCATGGGGCCCGCGGCGACGGTGGGGCCTGCACTGCCTGCACCGCTGGCACGGGCTCGGCCCAGGCCTGCGCCAGCCGCAAGGCGCGCACCCCTTCATCCAGCCCCAGGATGCGCACCAGCTCCCCTTCGGCCGTGACGAGATGCAGCGCCGCGTTGTGCTCGAACTCGCCCAGCGGCGCGGGCACGACCATGATGCCGAAGCTGTCCAGCAGGCGGCGGCGGTCGGCGGGCTCGGCCAGGCTCACCAGCTGCCAGGCTTCGGGCTGCATGCCCATGCGGCGGGCGTAGGTGGCCAGGGCCGGCGGGCGGTCGTGCTCGGGGTCGAAGCTGATGGACAGCAGGCCCACGCGGTCTTGCAGCCCCTGCGCCAGCACCTGGGCCTGCAGTTGCTGGAAGACGGTGCCCAGCGACAGGCACAGCGTGGCGCAGCGCGTGTAGACGAAGTCGACGATCCACACGCGGCCGTCGGCCGCCAGCAGCTCGCGCAGCGGCTGTTCGCGGCCTTGCGCGTCGACGACGCGGAAGTCGGGCACGGGCAGCGGCGCGCGTGCCACTTCGCTGCGGCGCAGGGTTTCGGTGGTGTAGGCGGTGCCGCCGGCGGTGGCGTGGAACAGGGCCACCAGCCCGGCCAGCAGCACGGCCAGGCTGGCGGCGAAGGTAGCGGCCAGGCCGTCCGGCAATGCGGGCGATACCGGAGTTGGGGCTGTGGTCGGGGCCGGGGCCTCGGCGCCGGTGCCCGCTGTTTCCTGGCCGTTCACCGCCCGCCCTCAGGGCGCCAGCGCCTTCAGCGCCGCACCGCCTGCGTAGGGGCCCGCCTGGTCTTTCGTGGCTTCGCGCTGGGCCTTCACGGCGGCGGCTTCTATCGGCGAGGCCTGGTTGCCCCAGTCGCTGCGGATGTAGGTCAGCACGGCGGCGATCTCTTCGTCGGCCAGCGTGCCGAAGGCCGGCATCACGCCGTTGTAGGTGTTGCCCTTGACGACGATCTCGCCCTGCACCCCGTGCAGCAGCAGGCTGATGAGCACCTTCTCGTTGCCCAGCACCCACTCGGCCCCCGCCAGCGGCGGAAACACCCCCGCCACGCCCAGGCCCGAAGCCTGGTGGCAGGCCGCGCACTTGGCGCCGTAGACCTGCTTGCCGTCCACCGCCGGGGCCGCGCCCGCGGTGGCCACGGCCGGACGCAGCAGTTCCACCGTGCGCTGGTCGCCGTAGGCCGAGGCTTCGCCCGAAGGCGTGGTGGCGATGTAGAAGGCACCCCACATGCCCATGGCGCCCAGGAACATCGTGAAGAACCAGGGTAGCGGGCGCACCTTCTCGTCGGGGTCGGCGTTCTCACGCCGCATGGCCGCGAACTCGCTGGCGTGGAAGTCGGGGTCTTCCGGGCCGGCGGCGGGCTTCTGGTCGCGCGGTTCGGTGGCCATCAGCGCGGCGCCCTGCGGTTGACGGGCGGGTCTTCTTCCGCCTTCAGGGCCGGGTAGGTGCGGTCCAGCGAGAGCAGGTACTCCACCAGCGCCAGCGCCTCGGGCTTGGCCACCACCACCTGGCCGGGCTTGGCATAGGCCGGCGGCAGGTTCACCACCACCTCGCCGGGCTTGGCCGCGCCTTGGCGCACCTCGAACATGTAGGGGTAGGCCGGCATGGTGGAGCCCGGCGTGTAGGCACGCGGCGCGTAGAGGTGGCCCAGGTGCCAGTCGCGGCTGGGCTGGCGCGCACCGATGTTCAGCAGGTCGGGGCCGGTGCGCATGGTGCCCAGCAGGTGCGGCGTGTCGTAGGCGTAGTCGGCGGCGATGGAGGCGCGGCCCCAGCCGCGCAGGGCGTCGGGCGCCTGCGAGATGTCGCGTGGCTGCTGCGAGTGGCAGTAGATGCAGCCGTTGGCGATGTAGCTCTGCCGGCCTTGCAGCTGCACCTCGGTGTAGGGCTTCAGGCCCTCGGGCGGCTGAATGTCCTTCAGCAGCAGGTAGGGCAGCACCACCAGCAGCGCCGTGGCGCCGGAAAGAATCACCATCGAGCCGATGACGAGACGCATCTCGTCCATCTCGAACTTGCCCACACCGAAGCTCATGCCACACCCCCGCGGGCGGCCGCCGGTGTTTCAGCGCCCGGCGTGGCCGTTGCGGCCGGCGCCGGCTCGGGCGCCGCCAGCAAAGCCGCGCCCAGGCGCCGCGGCCCGAACTTCCAGCCCATCATGAAAAAGTGCACCGCGAAGACCAGGTGGCCCAGCGTCATCAGCGCGCCGCCGATGGAGCGCGCCTGCAGGTAGGGAATGGTCAGCAGCACGCTGTCCATGAAGGGCACGTCCTTGTCCAGCATGGCCAGGCCCTGGTACCAGCCGCCGAACGACAGCCCGATGAAGTAGACGCCGAAGCCGCCCAGCACCAGCCAGAAGTGGGCCGAGATCATCCACGGGTACGGCCACTCCCACTTCATGACGCGCGGCATGATGAAGTAGATGGCGCCGAACATCACCATTGAGAAGAAGCCGTACAGGCCCAGGTGTGCGTGCGCCACCGTGTAGTGTGTGAAGTGGGTGACGGTGTTCACCGAGCGCAGCGCCTGCAGCGAACCCTGCACCGAGGCCGCCGTGTACATCATCGCGCCCAGCACGATGAAGCGCAGCGTGGGCGAGTACAGCAGCGCGCGGAAGTTGCCTAGCACCGTGAGGTGCTGGTTGATGGCCACGGCCAGCACCGGCACGATCATCATCATGCTCTGCACGATGCTGATGGTGATCAGCCACGAAGGCACCGGCCCGCCGATGAGGTGGTGGCCGCCCACCTGGCTGTAGAAGAAGGCCAGCGACCAGAAGCCCAGCAGGCTGAGGTTGTAGCTGTGGATGGGCTTGCCCAGCACCTTGGGAATGAAGTAGTAGGCCGCCGCCAGCCCCAGCGGCGTGAACCACAGGCCCAGCGCGTTGTGGCCGTACCACCAGTTCATGGTGGCCTGCTGCACGCCGAAGTGCAGGTCGGGCCAGTTGCCCACCAGGAAGAGGATGGGGAACCACAGCAGCCCGGCGGCGATGTACCAGACCGACACGTAGAGGTGCGCCACCTTGCGCTTGAGCAGCGTCAGCCACATCGGAAAGCCCACCAGCGCCCCGCCGATGACGAGCAGGATGTCGATGGTCCAGGGGTACTCCAGCCACTCCAGGCCGTCCGAGTGGCCCAGCGCGATGGCCACCGTGCCGGCCGTCACGCCCACGGTCCACAGCGCGCCGCCGATGAGCGCGTACTTCGCGCCCACGAGTTCGGTTTTCAGCAGCCGCGGAATGAGCCACAGCGCCACGCCGATGCCGGCCATCGAACACCAACCGTAAGCCACCAGGTTCAGGTGGATGGGGCGGATGCGCCCGAAGGTGAGCCAGGCCTGCTCGACCAGCCAGTCGGGCGAATGCATCTTGATGGAGGCCACCAGCCCGGCCACCGAGGCCAGCACCAGCCACACCACCGAGACGGTGAGGCATACGCCCACCACGAGAGAGCTGCTCTGGTCGGCGCGCAGGCGCGTGGCCACCTCGGCCGCGTTGCGCTGCTTGTTCACCTGCGAGGGGTCCATGGCCTGCTGAAGGCTGCCGCGCTGGCTTTGCGTGGCGGCGGGGTCTTCGACCTTGCCGACTTCGTCGCTGTCGAAGATCTGCACCGAAGCCGCGCCACCGCTGCCGAACAGCCCCTTGGCCATCGAGGCGATGAAAACGAAGAGGGCCAGCACCGACAGGATGAAGGTGCCCAGCAGAACGCCGACGGTCAGGTCCATGGGGGGGTTGCTTTACTTCTACTTCTGAATCGTGGGCACCCCCCAAGGGCGGCACCGGGCTGGATGCTGGCACCTCCGGGCTTTCCCTGGTGGCATGGGGCCTTCTGCCGCTCAGGACCACGCGCTCAAGTTGGCGGGCAGCTTGCCGAAACCAGCCCGAAGGGGGGCGCATGGTGTACCCAGCCCAACGTGAAGGCGGCCGTGCCGCCGGTTTCCAGGCCAGTTTCGTGCAGCAGGTGCAGCAGTCGGTGGACGGCTGGCTGGGCGCTGCGCTCGACCGCGCCGCCGACAATCTGGAAGCACCTTCCAAGCGCCAGCGTGTCCATGCCGACTACATGCAGATCGGCGCCATGCTGCTCGTCTTGCGCCAGCAGCGGGCCGAGCTGCTGCACACCGTGGGCGAGGCCCTGCGCCAGCGCGCGGGCGCCCATTGGCATGCGGCCCCGGCACCAGAGAAGGCCGCGCCTTCGCCCGAGGCGCCCAGCACCCGGCTGCACCTCAGCCTGATCTCCGAGGCCCAGATCGACGACGAGATCGAGACGGCGCGCACCGTGCAGATCATCGAAGCCGAAGCCGAAGCAGAACTGCAGGAACTGACGGCGCTGTGCAGCGGCCTGCTGGGCCGCCCCACCATCGAACGCGAGATGCTGCCGCTGCGGCCCGCCGACTGCGCCCGCGCCTTGCGCGAAGGCGTGGGGCAGCTGGTGCAGGATGCCGCCCCGCGGGCGGCGCTGCTGCGCGCGCTGGGGCAGGCCGTGGGCGTGCAGATGCGGCAGGTCTATGCCGCGCAGGTGGCAGCCTTGCAGCAGGCGGGGGTGAAGCCTGCGGCCTTCCGCATCCAGAACTCGCCCAGCGGCCCCGAAGCCCCGCGCGAGGCCCTGCGCAAGCTGGTGGGCCTGGCGCAGCGTGAGGGCCAGCCGGCGCCACCTCTGCCAATGGGGGCCGCCGGCCCTGCCGCTGCGCCGGCCCCTGCTCCAGCCGCGGGCGTTACGGGCCATGCAGCACAGGCGGGCCACACAGGCAGCACCGGCCCTGAAGGCGCCGTGGGCGAACTGCGCTTCTTCGACACCCCCCCGGCCTATGGCAGCGGCGAGGCGCCCCTGCCGCAGGGCGCGGCCGAGAAGCTGATGCAGGGCCTGTTCAACGAACTGCGCCGGCAGTCCAACAGCATGGCGGCCCAGGGCCCCTTCCTGCGGCGCGTGGAAGAAGTGGCCCAGCGCGCGGCCCTGGCCGACCCCGCGCTGTGGAGCGACCCCGAACATCCCTGGTGGCAGTTGCTCGACCGCCTGCTCGCCACCGGGGTGCTGCACGACGACCTGAAGCCCCACCAGCAGGGCCTGCTGCGCCAGACCCTGGAAGCGGTGGTGCAGCAGGTGGAAAGCGCGGCCCGCGTGGACGGCCCGGCCTGCCGGCAGGCGGCCGACGAGCTGCAGACGCGGACCTCGCAGCTGATGGAAAGCACCGCCGCCCCGCCCGCCGAAGAGGTGGACGAACTGCGGCGCCTGGCCGACCGCGAGGAGCTGGAAGCCAGCTTCCGGCTGCAGATCGTGCATCAGCTGCGCAGCACGCCCACCAGCGGCGAGCTGCGCCGTTTCCTGGTGGGGCCCTGGACCTTGACCCTGGTGGCTCTGGCCCAGCAGCACGGCGCCGACAGCCCGCAGGTGGCCCACGCCGCGCTGGTGGTGGACGACCTCATCCACGCCACGGCGCGGCCCGGCCAGCGTGTGTCGAGGGCGCAGCGCCACGTGCTGCTGCGCCAGGTGGGTGAAGGGCTGACGGGCGCCGCCTTCCCGGCACCGCGTGTGGATGCCGAACTGGCCGAGCTGGCCGAGCTGCTGCGCAACCCGCCGCCGCACCCCGGTGCGGCCGAAGGCGGCCAGGTGGGCACTTCAGAGGGCGAGGAGCCCCCAGCAGTCGATGCCGAGGCCCCCGCGCTGGCCAACCTGACCGAGCCCGCACCGCTGGACCTGCACGGCCGGCTGCCCACCGTGCCCATGGCCCTGCTGGACGGCAGCGCTGCGGCCCCTGCCACGCAGGGCGGCCCCGCGGCCTTGAACCACGGGGACTGGATGGCCACCTTGAAGCCCGGCGACGCCTGCCGCCTCTTCCTGCAAGGCCAGTGGATGACGGCACGCCTGCAGTGGGTGGGCCCCGGCCAGCGGCTCTTCCTGTTCAAGAGCCGGCACGGGGGCCGGTCTCATTCACTCACGCACCGCATGCTGCACAAGCTGCGCGAAGCGGGCCTGGCCACCCACATCGAGCCCAGCCTGCTGCGTGCGCAGGCCATGGACTCGATGCTGCAGAGCGGCTTTCTCTAGCCGGGCTTTCAGCTGCCGCTGTATTCCAGCGACGAGTGGTGCACCACGATGCGCAGCTTGCCCGCATCGTCCTTGACGAACTTCCAGGTCTTGTCGACGGTGGTGACCTTGCCATCCTTGCCGGTGATGTTCACCTTGCCCATGGTGGTGGCGCTGTCGCCGGCGATGAAGACGGCGGCGTTGGCCACCTCGCACTTGGTCCAGCCCTTCAGCGCGAAGCCGCTGTCCTTCGGGAACGCGGGGTCGCCGCCCACGAAGTAGGCCAGCGCGCCGGCGCGCGTGGTGCGGAAGGTCTGCGGGTTCACCGTCAGCGTGGGCTTGAACAGCACGGCACCCATCTGGTAGCCGTAGGCGCTGTCGATCACCTTCTCGGCCAGGGCCTTGGCGGCGGGCTGGCCGCTCTTGGCGCCGGTGGTGGAGATGTCCACCAGCGCCTTGCACCAGGCTTGCTGCATCGCCAGCACTTCGGCTTCGGTGATGGCCTGGTTGACGACCACGGCCTTGGCCAGGGCGGGCGAGGCTGCGGCGGCAGCCAGGGCGAGTGCGGCGAGAGGGATGATCTTTTTCATGGTGGGTTCCAGTGAGGGTTCGGGTTCAGGGTGGCTGCGGAAACCTGCGGGTGCAGTTCCCCGGCACGGCTGCCATTTCAGTGCAGCCCCATGCACCGGCCCTGAACCGCGCATGAGCAGCCACTGAACCGCGCATGAACGCCCGATGAACGGGCCCGCCCCTCCCGCGCAGGGCCGGGCCAACCGGCGCCCGGGGCTGCGCCTTGCCGCAGGTGCTTTCGTTAGCTATACTAACGAAAATCCAACCAAAGCTTTCCCATGCACGAACCCGCCGCCCCCCACGACCCCCAACCCCTGGTGCTGCGAGAGGTGCAAGGCGCCGTGGCCACGCTCACGCTCAACCGTCCCGAGAAGCGCAACGCCATCAGCCTGGCCATGGTGAGCGCGCTGGAGCACTGCGTGGCCACGCTGCCGCCCAGCGTGAAGGTGGTGGTGCTGGCCGCCAAGGGCGAACACTTCAGCGCCGGGCTCGACCTGTCCGAGATTCCCGAGATGTCGGCCGCCGAGGGCGTGCACCACTCGCACGCCTGGTACCGCGTCTTCGAACAGCTGCAGTTCGGGCGCGTGCCCGTCATCAGCGTGCTGCAGGGCGCCGTGGTGGGCGGCGGGCTGGAGCTGGCCTCCTGCGCCCACGTGCGCGTGGCCGAGGAAAGCGCCTATTTCGGCTTGCCCGAAGGCACGCGCGGCATCTTCCTGGGCGGCGGCGGTTCCGTGCGCGTGACCAAGCTCATCGGCTTTTCGCGCGTCACCGAGATGATGCTCACCGGGCGCACCTACAACGCGCAGGAAGCCTTCCAGATCGGGCTCACCCACTACACCGTGGCGCCGGGCGCCGGCCTGACCAAGGCGCAGCAGCTGGCGCTGCGCATCGCCGGCAACGCGCCCATGTCCAACTACGCCATCATGCGCACGCTGCCGCTGATCGCCGAGCAGCCGATGAGCCACGGCCTGATGACCGAGTCGCTGATCTCGGCCATCACACAGTCGGAGCCCGAGGCCAAGGAAAGGGTGCAGGCCTTCCTGGCCAAGCGCGCGGCCAAGGTGGAAAGAAGCAGCTGAGCCATGGCGCCCCACACCGCCCCTTACCGACCGGTGGCCTTCGGGCCCTACGAATCGCTCATCCAGCCGCTGCCCGGCGGTGGCTTTCATCTGCGGGCCAGCCAGCCGCTGGCGCCCTACCCCCGGCGCTACACCGAACACCTGGTGCGCTGGGCGGCCGAGCGGCCCGAGCACACCTTCCTGGCCCGCCGCAGCCCGGCCGCCGGGCGCCCCTGGCTGCGCCTGAGCTACGCCGAGACGCTGCGCCACGCGCGCGCGCTGGGGCAGGCGCTGCTCGACCTCGGGCTCTCGGCGGAGCGCCCGCTGGTGGTGCTGTCGGGCAATGACTTCGAACACGCCCTGCTCGGCCTGGCGGCCCTGCACGTGGGCGTGCCGGTGGCGCCGGTGTCGCCCTCGTATTCGCTGCTCGACCCGGCCGCCGCGCGCGTGGCCCATGCGGTGAAGCTGCTGACGCCGGGCCTGGTGTACGCCGCAGACGGCCCGACCTTCGCGCGCGCCATCGCGCAGGCCGTGCCGGCCGAGGTGCCGGTGCTGCTGGGCCCGGGCCAAGGCCCCCTGCCCGGGGGCCTGCCGCACACCGTGCTGGCCTTCGAAGTGCTGCAGGCCACCGTGCCCGGCACCGCGGTGGACGACGCCCATGCCCGCGTGGACGGCGACACCGTGGCCAAGTTCCTGTTCACCTCGGGCTCCACCAAGGCGCCCAAGGCGGTGGTGAACACGCACCGCATGCTCTGCGCCAACCAGCAGATGTACGCGCAGTGCTACCCCTTCCTGGAAGAGGTGCCGCCCGTGCTGGTGGACTGGCTGCCCTGGCACCACACCGCCGGTGGCAATTCCAACTTCGGCCTGGTGCTGCGCAACGGCGGCACGATGTACATCGACGAAGGCAAGCCCACGGCCGACGGCGTGGCCGAGACGGTGGCCAACCTGCGCGAGGTGTCGCCCACCGCCATCTACACCGTGCCCAAGGGCCTGGAGGTGCTGGTGCAGCACCTCGAACACGACGAGGCGCTGCGCCACAACGTGTTCCGCGAACTGCGGCTGGTGTTCGCCGCCGGCGCGGCGATGCCCGATGCCGTGATCCAGAACTTCGACCGCCTCGCGGTGCAGACCACCGGCTTCCGCGTGCCCATGACCATGGGCCTGGGCATGACGGAGACCGCGCCTTTCGCCGTGTCGCACCACCGGCCGGGCTGGCAGGCGGGTGTCATCGGGCTGCCGGCACCGGGGCTGGAACTGAAGCTCGCCGCCGTGGGCGACAAGCTGGAGGTGCGCTACCGCGGCCCCAGCATCACGCCGGCCTACTGGCGCCAGCCCGAGCTGGCCGCCGAGACTTTCGATGAAGAAGGCTATCTGTGCAGCGGCGATGCCGCCGTCTTCATCGACCCCGCCGAACCGCAGCGCGGCCTGAAGTTCGACGGCCGCATCGCCGAAGACTTCAAGCTCATCAGCGGCACCTGGGTCAGCGTGAGCAGCATCCGCGCGCGCGCCCTGGCGCAGGCTCAGCCGCATGTGCACGACGTGGTGGTCACCGGGGACGGCCGCGACGCGCTGGGCTTGCTCGTGTTCATGGCCCCCGGCTCCCAGCCCGAAGACCCCGCCGTGCGGGCCTGGGCACAAGACTGGCTGGACAGCCTGGCCGCCAGCGGCACCGGCAGCTCGAACCGCGTGCTGCGCGTGCTGCTGATGACCGAGCCGGCCTCGGCCGCGCGCGGCGAACTCACCGACAAGGGTTCGCTGAACCAGCGCATGGTGCTCAAGCACCGCGCTGAGCTGGTCGAGGCGATTTACAGTGCCGGCTCCTCCCACCCGCACCTGCTGCAAGCCCGTTTGACGAAGGCCTGAACCATGACCGCAGACCGCCTGGCCGACATCGTCGCCATCGACATCCACATCCACGCCACCGTCAGCACGCGCAACCCCTTCGACGAGGTGGCCGATGCCTTCGACAAGGCCATGGCCGCCTACTTCAAGGAGCAGATGCCGCGCCTGACCATCGCGCAGACGGCCGATTTCTACCGCGAGCGCAAGATGATCGCCGTCATCTTCACCGTGGACACCGAACGCGCCAACGGGCAGATGCGCATCACCAACGAAGAGGTCGCCGAAGAGGTGGCCAAGAACTCGGATGTGCTGATTCCGTTTGCCAGCGTGGACCCGCTGCGCGGCAAGATGGGCGCACGCGAAATACGCCGGCTCATCAAGGAGTACAACGTTCGCGGCTTCAAGTTCCACCCCTCGGGGCAGGAGTTCTACCCGAACGACCGCGCCTGCTACACGGTGTATGAAGCCATTGCCGAAGCCGGCCTGCCCGCCATCTTCCACAGCGGGCAGACGGGCCTGGGCGCGGGCATGCGCGGCGGCGGCGGCGTGCGCCTGAAGTACAGCGACCCGATGTTCCTGGACGACGTGGCGGTCGATTTCCCCGACATGCCCATCGTCATCGCCCACCCCAGCTTCCCCTGGCAGGAAAACGCGCTGGCGGTGGCCACGCACAAGCCCAATGTGTGGATCGACCTCTCGGGCTGGAGCCCGAAGTACTTCCCCGAGATCCTCATCAAGTACACCAACGGCCTGCTGAAGAAGAAGATGCTCTTCGGCTCCGACTTCCCGGCCCTCACGCCCGAGCGCTGGATCGCCGATGCCCAGGCCTGCGGCATCCGCCCCGAGGTGATGCCGCTCATCCTGAAGGACAACGCCGTGCGCCTGCTGCGCCTGGACGAAGACCCGGTGTTCGGCCGCTATGCGCGCCTGGCCCCTCCGGCGGCCGGCTGCTGCTGAGCCCGCAACCCTGACCAACCGCACACCCGCATGAACCTCGAAGGACTAGCCGCCATCGTCACCGGCGGTGGCTCGGGCCTGGGCGAAGCCACGGCGCGCGCACTGGCCGCCGCCGGCGCCCGCGTGGCCGTGCTCGACATCAACCTGCCTGCCGCCGAAAGCGTGGCCGCCAGCATCGGCGGCATCGCGCTGGCCTGCGACGTGGCCGATGCCGAAGGCGCCGCCGCGGCCGTGGCCACCGCCGAGCAGCGCCACGGCGTGGCCCGGCTGCTGATGAACGTGGCCGGCATCGGCACGGCCAAACGCATCGTCGGCCGCGACGGGCAGCCGGCGCCGCTGGCCGATTTTGAACGCGTGATCCGCATCAACCTGCTGGGCACCTACAACCTGTGCCGGCTGGTGGCCGCGCGCATGGCCGGTGCCGAGCCGGTGAACGCCGACGGCGAGCGCGGCGTCATCGTCAACACCGCTTCCGTGGCGGCCTTCGACGGCCAGGTGGGGCAGGAAGCCTACGCCGCCAGCAAGGGCGGCGTAGCCGCCATGACGCTGCCGATGGCGCGCGACCTGGCCCAGCACGGCGTGCGCGTGTGCACCATCGCGCCGGGCATCTTCGCCACCCCGCTGCTGCTGCAGCTGCCCGAAGCGGTGCAGCACAGCCTGGCCGAGAGCATTCCTTTCCCGAAGCGGCTGGGCGCGCCGCAGGAGTTCGCCGAACTGGCGCTGCACATCGCGCGCAACCCGGCACTCAACGGCGAGGTCATCCGCCTCGACGGCGCGCTGCGCATGGCGCCGCGCTGAACCTGAAACTGAACTCCGGCCGGGGCCCGGCCGGGCCGTGCCACAGGGCTAGAGCTCCAGCACCAGGCGCGCGCTGCGCGAGCGCGCGCAGCAAGGCAGGCACACGTCGTTGGCGGCCTGCTCTTCGGGCGTGAGGTACTGGTCGCGGTGCTCCGGCGTGCCGCTGAGCACGCGCGTGAGGCAGGTGCCGCAGATGCCCTGCTCGCACGAGGTGGGCACGAACACGCCCGCATCGGCCAATGCCTGCGTGATGGGCACGCCCACCGGCACCTGCACCACACGGCCGCTGCTGGAGAGTTCCACCTCGAAGGGCTGCTCGCCCGCCGCCACCACCACCGGCGCAGCGCCGAAGTATTCGCAGTGCAGCTGCGCTTCGCCCCAGCCCTGCGCGCGCGCCGTGCCCAGCACCGCCTCGATGTAGCCCTGCGGGCCACACACATAGAGGTGCCGGCCGGCCGGCGGGCGGGCCAGCAGCGCCGGCAGGTTCAGGCGCTGCTCGGGCGCGCCGTCGTCCAGGTGCAGGTGCACCTGGGCGGCATAGGGCGCTGCGGCCAGCGCGTCGGCAAAAGCCGTGCGGGCCCGCGAGCGTGTGGCGTAGTGCAGCTCGAAAGCCTGGCCTGCCGCGTGCAAGGCCTCGGCCATGGCCAGCATGGGCGTGACGCCGATGCCGCCGGCCATCAGCAGATGGCTGTGCGCGCCCGCCGCCAGCGGGAAGCTGTTGCGCGGTGCGCTGATGGCCAGCACGCTGCCTTCCTGCACCTGTTCGTGCATGGCCTGCGAACCCCCGCGCGACTGCGGCTCGCGCAGCACCGCCACCTGGTAGTGCTGCGTCGGCCCCGGGGCGTTGCACAAGGAGTACTGGCGCACCAGGCCGCCGGGCAGGTGCACGTCGATGTGCGCGCCGGCCTCGAAGGCCGGCAGCGGCCCGCCCCCGGCCGCCACGAATTCAAAGCTGCTGATGCCTTCGGCCACCGCCTGCTTGCGCGCCACGCGCACCTGCAGCAGGCTGGGGGCGGCACTCACTGCGGCACTCACGGCGGCACTCACGGCGCCGCTCATGCCTGCACGGCAGCCGCTGCCGCCGACTGCGCCCTTTCGGCCGCGACGATGCGGTCGATGATGCGGCGCGCCTGCACGCCACCGGCGTCGGTGTTCAGGCCCAGCAGCTTGCGCGTCGGGTGCAGCAGGTGGTTGCGCTGCTGCAGTTCCAGCATCTGCTGGTCTTCGGCAAAGATCTTGCCCTGCCCTTCGCGGATGGCGGCGGTGAGCGCCTCGTCCTGCGGCCTGAAGTTGCGCGCCATGCCCCAGAAGTACAGGATGCTGTGGTCGGTTTCGGGGGTGATGAAGTCCACCACGATGCTGCCGGCCTTCTTGTCGGCCGGCGCGTCGATGCCGCCGTGCCCGGCATGCGCCACGCCCACTTCGATCATCACGTGGCTGGGCGGCGTGAAGTGGCAGACCTGCCAACGGTCCACCGGCACGTCGTCGGCCAGGCCGTTGTTGCGCAGGGCCATGCGCCAGAACGGCGGCGCGGCAATGTTGTGCATGAAGCGGCTGGTGATGACGTGGTCGCCTTCCACCTTGGTGACCGGCGCCTCTTCGTCGATTTCGGGCTGGCCGATGCTGTCGGCGTGCACATAGGTTTCGTGCGTCAGGTCCATGAGGTTGTCGACCATCAGCCGGTAGTCGCAGGCGATGTGGTACAGCCCGCCGCCGTAGGCCCAGGCCGGGTTCTGGGCCCAGAAGAGATCGGGTATCTGGGCCGCGTCGGCCGCGCAGGCGTCACCCGGCCACACCCAGATGAAGCCGTGCCTTTCCACCACCGGGTAGGCCGCAATCGGCGCAAAGCCGCGCACACGCTGGCCCGGCATGGCCACGGTCTTGCCATCGCAACCCATCTGCAGGCCGTGGTAGCCGCACACCAGCTTGCCATCGACCACCCGCCCCAGCGACAGCGGCGCGCCGCGGTGCGGGCACCAGTCTTCCACCGCAGCGACCTGGCCCTCGGGCCCACGAAAGAAGACCATCGGCAGGTTGCAGACCTTGCGCCCCAGGGGCTGCTCGGCCACTTCGGCCGCCGTCGCGGCGACGTACCAGGTGTTCACGGGAAACATCGAAACGGCTCCATGATTTGGCTTTGATTGGATCCAATGTTACCGTTCATCGGTCGATTAAACAACACTGGAGGCCACTTTTGGATCCACTAGAAGCGAAGGCCAGCCACCCCGGCAGCATCGTCGCCACGCTGCGGCAGCACATCGTCAGCGGCCGTCTGGCGGCCGGCGAGCGGCTGGCGGAGATACCGGTGGCGCAGTCGCTGGGGGTCTCGCGCACGCCCGTGCGGCTGGCCTTCCGCGCGCTGGCGCAGGAAGGGCTGCTGGAACTGGCCGGCAAGCGCGGCTATGTGGTGCGCCGCTTCTCCGAAGCCGATGTGCGCGCCGCCATCGAGGTGCGCGGGGTGCTGGAAGGCCTGGCCGCCCGGCATCTGGCCGAACGCGGGCTGCCCGATGCGGTGCGCACGACGCTGGCGCAGTGCCTGGACGAAGGCGAAGCGCTGCTGGCCAAGGGCCACCTGGTCGAGGCCGACATGGCCGGCTGGAGCGCGCTGAACCTGCGCTTTCACCACGCGCTCATCGGCGCCCACGACAGCCCGGTGATCGCCGAAGCCATTGCCCGCAACAACCACCTGCCCTTCGCCTCGGCTGATTCCATCGTGCTGAACCGCGAGGCCCTGCCGGCCGAGTACCAGCGGCTGCGCGTGGCCCAGTTGCAGCACCGGCTGGTGTTCGACGCCCTGGTGCGCGGCGAATCGGCCCGCGTGGAGATGCTGATGCGCGAACATGCCTGGGTGGGCCTGCGCTATGCCGAATTGCTGGCCCCGCTGCCGCCACCGCCGCCACTGCCGGCAGAAACGCCAGAGAAGCCTCGCCCCGCAGCGATCAAGCCGGGACGGCGGAAGCCACCACCGCCGGCTTGAGCAGCCAGCGCGCCAGCGCCGGCAACAGCACCAGCGCGCCCACCATGTTCCACAGGAACATGAAGGCCAGCAGGATGCCCATGTCGGCCTGGAACTTGATGGGGCTGAAGAACCAGGTGCCCACGGCCAGCGCCAGCGTCAGGCCAGTGAGCATGACCACGCGGCCGGTGAACTGCAGCGAGCGCTGGAAGGCCTGGTCGACCGTGTCGCCGCGCTTCAGGCGCTGCAACATCACCGCCAGTACATAGAGCGCGTAGTCCACGCCGATGCCCACGCCCAGCGCGATGACGGGCAGCGTGGCCACCTTCACGCCCATGCCCAGCATCACCATCAGCGCCTCGCACAGCATCGACGTCAGCACCAGCGGCAGCACCGCCACCACCGTGGCCCGCCACGAGCGGAAGGTGATCCAGCACAGCACGATGACGGCGCCGTACACCCACAGCAGCATCTCGCGCATGGCCTTGCGCACCACCTGGTTGGTGGCCGCCTCCACCCCGGCCGAGCCCGCCGCCAGCAGGAAACGCGCTTCGCCCGGCGGCTGCTCGGCGATGAAACGTTCGACCTCGCTGACCACGCCGTCCAGCGTGCGCGCCTTGTGGTCTTTCAGGAAGACATGCAGGCTCAGGAAGGAGCAGGCCTTGTTCAGCAGCTCGCGCGGCGCAATGGCCTGCACGCCGCCCAGCGCCTGGTCGTTGGCGATGAGCTCGTACCACTTGAAGTTGCCTTCGTTGAAGCCCACCATCGCCAGCTTCGACAGCCCCGCCATCGACTGGGTGCCCTCCACGCCCGGCAACTGCTGCAGCCGCCAGGCGAGTTCATCCACCTGGCTCAGCGTGGCGTAGCGCGTGCACTGGTCGTCGGGCGAGGTCACCATCACCGTCAGGATGTCGGTGCTGGCGGCGTAGTTCTGCACGACGAAGGCGTTGTCCAGGTTGTAGCGGGAGTCGGCCCGCAGTTCGGGCGCGCCGGCATCGAGGTCACCCACCTCGATGCGCAGCGCCAGCGACACCGACACCGCCAGCAGCACCGCCGAAGCCGACACCGCAATGAGCGCCGGCTTGCGCCGCGTGAACTGCGCGAGGAAGGCCCAGATGCCCTTCAGCTCGGTGGCCTGCTCCTGCTTCAGGCTGCGCTCGGCGGCATTGGGGCTGACGCCCGAGTACGACAGCAGCACCGGCAGCAACACGAGGTTGGTGAACACCAGCACGGCCACGCCGATGCTGGCGTTGGCCGCCAGTTCCTGGATGACGCGGATGTCGATCAGCGCCAGCACGGCAAAGCCCACCGCGTCGCACAAGAGCGCCGTCAGGCCGGCGACGAAGAGCCGCCGGAAGGTGTAGCGCGCGGCCACCAGCGGGTGGGTGCCGCGGCCCACGTCCTGCAGGATGCCGTTCATCTTCTGCGCGCCGTGGCTCATGCCGATGGCAAACACCAGGAAGGGCACGAGCACCGAATACGGGTCGAGCGAATAGCCCAGGAGGCGCAGCAGCCCCAGCTGCCACACCACCGCCACCAGCGAACACGCCACCACGATGACGGTGGAGCGCACGCAGCGCGTGTAGGCGAACAGCACGCCGGCGCAGATGACGAGCGCCAGCGCGAAGAACAGGCCCACCTGGCGCACGCCTTCGATGAGGTCGCCCATCACCTTGGCGAAGCCGATCATGTGGATGTCGATGCGATCGCTCTGGTACTTGGCGCGCAGTTCCTCGAGCTGGCGGCCGAGTTCGCCGTAGTCCAGCGGCTGGCCGGTGCGCGGGTCCTTGTCGAGCAGCGGCACGAAGATGATGCTGCTCTTGAAGTCGGCCGCCACGAGCTGGCCGATCTCGCCCGAGCGCTCGACGTTGGCGCGCACCTCGGCCATGCTCTCGGGGCTGCCGTCGTAGCGGTCGCTCATCACCGTGTCGCCGTCCAGGCCCTCTTCGGTGACGGCCACCCAGCGCGTGTTGCTGGTCCACAGCGACTTCAGGAAAGGCCGGTCCACGCCCGGCATCAGGAACACTTCGTCGTTGATGAGGCGCAGCGTTTCCAGGTACTGCTTGTCGAAGATGGTGCCTTCCTTCGCCGCGACGGCGATGCGGATGGCGTTGCTGCCGGCACCGAGCTTCTCGCGCTGCTCGAGGAAGTTGACGATGTAGGGGTGCTGGGCCGGAATCGTCTTCTCGAAGCTGGCGGCCAGCTTCACGCTCAGCGCCTGCCAGCCCAGCAGCACCGTGGCCAGCAGGCACAGCGCCACCACCCAGGCGCGGTGGTTGAAGAACAGCCGCTCGGCGGCCGAGCCGCTGCGCACATCGAAGTCTTCCAGGCGCGGAATGACGGCTTGAGAGGTGTCGTCGGAAGGCAGGCTCACGGTGCGGTTCTCGGGCTCAGCAAAAGATGGGAAGGGTGGGCGCGCCAGGGCCGACGCGGGCGCATCAGCCCAGCGGCACGCGCAGCCAGCCGCGCAGGCCGGTCAGCACCAGCTGGCCGTCGCCGGCCGCCACCACGCCGGCCGCCGGAAAGGGCGGCGCTGCCGGGCGGCGCGTGAAGCTCTGGCCCTGGTCGCGGCTGAGCAGCACGTCGCCGTTCTGCGCCACCAGCACCACGGCGCCGTCGGCCAGCACCGTGCCGGCGCTGATGCTCACCGGCACCGGGTTGGCCACCTGCGCCCAGGTGGCGCCGTCATCGGCCGAGCGCCACACATTGCCGCGCAGGCCGTACACCAGCACCACGCCATCGGCCGGCAGCAGCACGCCGAAGAAGCTGCCCTTGTAGGGCGTGGCCACGGCGGTGAAGCTGGCGCCGGCGTCGGCCGAGCGCATCAGCAGGCCTTGCTCGCCGACCACGAACACGCGCGACGCGGCGGCCGCCAGGCCGTACATGTGGAGCTGGCGCGGGTTCGGCAACCGCCCTGCCAGCGACTGGAAGCTGGCACCGCCGTCGGCCGATTCCAGCGCCAGGCCGAAGGCGCCCACCGCCAGCAGCTTGCCGCCGGTCTGGGCGAGGTCGAAGAAGGGCTTGTCGGGGCCCTCTTCCACCTTGCGCTCGGCAGCGCGGCGCTGGCCTTCGTCTTGCGCATCGCGCAGCAGCACCTGGGCGGCGCGGGCGCCGTCCATCACCAGGCGCCAGGTCTGGCCGCCGTCGCTGCTGCGCAGCAGCGTGCCGAAGTGCCCGGCCGCCCAGCCCTCGCGCGGGTTGTCGAAATGCAGCGCGGTGATGCTCACGCGCGCCGGCACCTGGGCCTGGGCCCAGGTCTTGCCGGCGTCGTCGCTGTAGGCCACGGTACCGCGCTCGCCGGCCACCAGCAGGCGCGGGCCGGCCCGCGTGGCCGACAGCAGCGCGCCGCGCAGCGCCAGGGGCGTCTGCAGGGCCGGCCGGCTGAGCACCGCTGGCAGCGTAGCGCCGGCGGCGCCCGGGCCGGCGCCAGGGGCCGCAGCCGG
>LJHT01000018.1 GCA_001295905.1 beta proteobacterium AAP51
AGCCTGAGCCCACCCACCCAGCCCCGTCATCTCTGCCCGAAGAACCGCACGCCTGGCTCTCGGCTCTGGCCGATGGCGAAGCCGGTGCCGCCGACCGCGCCTGCGCCGCCTGGCGGGAAGACCCCGAAGCGCGCAGCCGCTGGCATGCCTACCAGCTCATCGGCGATGTCATGCGCTCGGAAGACCTGGCCCGGCCGGCGTTGCGTGACGCGGCCTTCCTGGCCGCCGTGCGTGAACGACTGGCGCAAGAGCCGGTGCTGCTGGCGCCTGAGCCCGCATCTGCGCAGCCGGCTGCCACCGGTCGCAAACGCCAGGGCTGGCTGCTGCCCGCGGCGGCGGTGGCGGGTTTCGTGGTGGTGGCGGGCGTGCTGGTGGTGGCGCGCGTGGGCCAGCCGGGTGTGGAAGCCGGCCCTGGGTTTGCGACGGCGCCCACGGGTGTGGTGCCGGTGTCGGCCGGCGTGCGCGGCGCGGCGGGCCTGACGGCCCCAGCCGCCCTGCCGGCCCCCAGCGGCGAAACCCTGCTGCGCGACGAGCGGCTCGACGAGTACCTGCGCGCGCACCAGTTCGCCCGCGGCGGCGCGGCCATTTCGGCTCCGAGCACGGCCGTGCGCCGTGTCGAACTCACCGTGCCGGCCACGCCCGAACGCTGATGCAAACCCGGGTCATTTGCTGGGTGCCGGTGCTGGCGCTCATGAGCTGCCTGCTGCCGCCCATGGCCGTGGCGTCAGAGCCCGGGCTGCTGAACGCGGCCGAGGCCAGGAACTGGCTGAACCGCATCCGCACCGCCGCCAGCACGGGCAACTACCAGGGCACCATGGTGTTCAGCGTGGGCGGCTCGTTCTCCAGCTCGCGCGTGGCGCACTACACCGTGGGCGACCAGACCTACGAGCAGCTCGAGGCCCTGGACGGCCGCCAGCAGCGGGTGCTGCGCCACAACGACGCCGTGCACACGTTGTGGCCGCAGTCTCGCCTGGCCGTCATCGAGAAGCGCGAAACGCGCGCGGCCTGGTCCACCACGCCGCAGGAGGTCGACCCCCAGGCGGTGGAGCACTACGCGTTGCGCCACGAAGGCGACGCGCGCATCGCCGGGCGCACGGCCGCCGTCTTCCTGCTCGAGCCGCGCGACCTGCTGCGCTACGCCCAGCGTCTGTGGGCCGACCGTGCCACCGGGCTGATGCTGCGCGCCGACGTGCTGGGCCTGCCCGCCGACGGCTGGCCGGTGCTGGAATCCACCGCCTTCTCTGAAATCAACATCGGCGTGAAGCCGCAACCCGAGGTGGTGCTGCAGCCGCTGCGCAACCCGCGCCAGCTCGATGGCTACCGTGTCGTGCGTCCGCAGCAGCAGCGCACGGAGCTCGAAGCCGAAGGCTGGCAGCTGGCGCGGCCGGTGCCGGGCTTCACGCTCAGCGGCTGCCTGCGCCGCGCCATCGAAACCGCCACCGACGGCGCGCAGGTCGTGCAGGCGGTGTTCACCGATGGCCTGACGCATGTGTCGCTCTTCATCGAACCCTTCCAGCCGCAGCGCCACCGTGGCGAACTGCAGGCCCAGCAGGGCGCCACCAGCACGCTGATGCTGCGCCGGGGCGAACACTGGATCACCGTGGTGGGCGACGTGCCCGCGGCCACGCTGAAGCTCTTCGCGGCCTCGGTGGAGCGGCGCAAGCCCTGATGCCGGGCCGCTGCAGGCCCTGAAGCGGTACCTGCAGCAGAAGACCCGCTGAACTTTTGGTCATTTCGTGCCTCAAGGCACTTCCCCTGACTGCTCTGTCTGAAAGCACGCACCATGTCCTTCGTTCGCACCTGGGCCGGCCGCATGGCGCTGGGCTTGGCCGCCTTGACCCTTTCCACCTCAGCCCTGTACAGCACCCCCGCGCTGGCGCAGAACACCCCCACGGTCACGCTGCCTGACTTCTCCGAGCTGGCCGAGCGCGTCGGCCCCTCGGTGGTGAACATCCGCACCACCGAGCGCCGCAACGGTGCCGACCGCTCCGGCGGCGGCATGGACCCGAACATGGAAGAGTTCTTCCGTCGTTTCGGCATCCCCATCCCCAGCCAGCCCGGCCCGCGTGGCGGCCCGCGTGGCAACGACGACGAACCGCAGCAGCGTGGCGTGGGCTCGGGCTTCGTGCTCACCGCCGACGGCTTCATCATGACCAACGCCCACGTGGTGGACGGCGCCGATGAAGTCATCGTCACGCTCACCGACAAGCGCGAATTCAAGGCCCGCATCATCGGTGCCGACCGCCGCAGCGACGTGGCGGTGGTGAAGATCGAAGCCACCGGCCTGCCGCCCGTGAAGCTGGGCGACGTGAACCGCCTGAAGGTGGGCGAATGGGTGATGGCCATCGGCTCGCCCTTCGGCCTGGACAACACCGTCACCGCCGGCATCGTCAGCGCCAAGCAGCGCGACACCGGCGACCTGCTGCCGCTGATTCAAACCGACGTCGCCATCAACCCCGGCAACAGCGGCGGCCCGCTGCTCAACCTGCGTGGCGAGGTGGTGGGCATCAACTCGCAGATCTACAGCCGCAGCGGCGGCTTCATGGGCATCAGCTTCGCCATCCCCATCGACGAAGCGCAGCGCGTGGCCGAGCAACTGCGCACGAACGGCCGCGTCATCCGCGGTCGCATCGGCGTGCAGATCGGCGTCGTCACCAAGGAAGTGGCCGAGAGCATCGGCCTGGGGCAGCCGCGCGGTGCGCTGGTGGTCAGCGTCGAGAAAGACGGCCCGGCCGACAAGGCGGGGCTGGAAGCCGGCGACATCATCACGCGCGTGGACGGCAAGACGGTCGAGAAGTCGGGCGACCTGCCGCGCCTGGTGGGCAGCATCAAGCCCGGCAGCAGGAGCACGCTGCAGGTCTTCCGCCGTGGCGCCACGCGCGACCTCAGCGTGACCGTGGCCGAGTTCGAAGCCGACCGCCCCACCCGCCGCGCCGGCGCGCCTGAGCCGGGCAGCAGTGCCCCCGTGGCCAAGGCCGTGCTGGGCATGACGGTGTCTGATCTCAGCGAAGCGCAGAAGCGCGAGCTGCGCATCCGCGGGGGCGTGAAGGTCGAGGCGGTGGAAGGCGCTGCCGCCCGTGCCGGCGTGCGCGAAGGCGATGTGATCCTGTCGATGGACAACACCGAGATCACCGACAGCAAGCAGTTCGCCACCGTCGGCGCCAAGGCCGAGAAGGCGCGGGCCGTCAGCGTGATGGTGCGGCGCGGCGACTGGACCAACTACCTGGTCATCCGCCCCAGCCGCTGAGCGGCCAGCCCGCCGGCCTGGCCGGCGGGCTTCAAGTTGACCCGCGCTGCGGGTCTTTTCGCATGGTGAAAAGTTTGGCGGCCCTGGGTGCGCCGCCGAAGGGCCGCCGCACCCGGACTGCTTCAGCCCTAAGTTAGTGACCTTTCACTTCAACAGGACGCGGCCGGCGATTAAGATCGCGCTCGTCTTGAATACGGCCAAGGCGCGCGATTTTTACCCCCTGAAGCGGCCTGAAGCTGCCCGCGGGCGAGTATCCACAGGGCCTTCCACAGCCTGTGGATAAATTGTGTACAAAGTTCGCCTGTCTGATCGCTGCAACGGCCGGAAATCAAGCAACGACGCGGGTTCCCGGCCGTTTGTTTTGGCTACAATGAACGCCCAACAAGCAGTTGCCAAACGTTCTGTTGGAAGGCGCGTCACCAATTTGGACGCGCCTTTTTTTTAGCTGTTCTGCCGGTGCGTGGCGCCGCCCATCGCACACCGCTGCAGCCCAACACAACGGACCGCGCACCCACCGCGCCCCGGCACTGAACGCGGCCCCGCCGCGATGCAATCAAGTTCGATGAAGCACATCCGCAACTTCTCCATCATTGCCCACATCGACCACGGCAAGAGCACGCTGGCCGATCGCATCATCCAGCGCTGCGGCGGCCTGAGCGACCGCGAGATGGAAGCCCAGGTGCTCGACTCGATGGACATCGAACGCGAGCGCGGCATCACCATCAAGGCCCAGACCGCCGCGCTGGAATACAAGGCGCGTGACGGGCAGGTCTACCAGCTCAACCTCATCGACACGCCGGGGCACGTCGACTTCTCTTACGAAGTGAGCCGGTCCTTGAGTGCCTGCGAAGGCGCGCTGCTGGTGGTGGACGCCTCGCAGGGCGTGGAAGCGCAGACGGTGGCCAACTGCTACACCGCGCTGGACCTGGGCGTGACCGTGGTGCCGGTGCTCAACAAGATGGACCTGCCGCAGGCCGACCCCGAGAACGCCAAGGCCGAGATCGAGGACGTGATCGGCATCGACGCCTCCGAGGCCATTCCCTGCAGCGCCAAGACCGGCATGGGCCTGGACGACATCATCGAAGCCGTGATCGCGCGCATGCCCCCGCCCAAGGGCAACCCGGAAGGCCCGCCTCGGGCGATGATCATCGACAGCTGGTTCGACAACTACGTCGGCGTGGTGATGCTGGTGCGCGTGGTCGACGGCAGCCTCAGCAGGGGCGAGCGCATCCGCATGATGGCCACGGGTGCGGTCTACAACATCGAGCACATGGGCGTGTTCACGCCCAAGAGCCTGCCCCGCGACACGCTGAAAGCCGGCGAGGTGGGCTTCGTGATCTGCGGCATCAAGGAACTGCAGGCCGCCAAGGTGGGCGACACGCTCACGCTCGACAAGAAGCTGCCCAACAACGCCGGCCCCGCCGCCGAGCCGCTGCCGGGCTTCAAGGAGATACAGCCGCAGGTGTTCGCCGGCCTGTACCCCACCGAGGCGAGTGAATACGACCAGCTGCGCGACGCGCTCGAGAAGCTCAAGCTCAACGACAGCAGCCTGCGCTACGAGCCCGAGGTCAGCCAGGCCCTGGGCTTCGGCTTCCGATGCGGCTTCCTGGGCCTGCTGCACATGGAAATCGTGCAAGAGCGGCTGGAGCGCGAGTTCGACCAGGACCTCATCACCACCGCGCCCAGCGTGGTGTACGAGGTGGAGCTGAACGACGGCACGGTCATCGAGGTCGAGAACCCGAGCAAGATGCCCGACCTGGGCCGCATCCGCGAGATCCGCGAGCCCATCGTCACCGTGCACCTGTACATGCCCCAGGACAGCGTGGGCCCGGTGATGACGCTGGCCAACCAGAAGCGCGGCGTGCAGCTGAACATGGCCTACCACGGCCGCCAGGTGATGCTGACGTATGAACTGCCGCTGGCCGAGATCGTGCTGGACTTCTTCGACAAGCTCAAGAGCGTGAGCCGCGGCTACGCCAGCATGGACTACGAGTTCAAGGAATACCGCGCCAGCGATGTCGTCAAGGTCGACCTGATGATCAACGGCGACCGCGTCGATGCGCTCAGCATCATCGTGCACAAGGCGCAGAGCGTGTTCCGCGGCCGTGCGGTGGCGGCCAAGATGCGCCAGCAGATACCGCGCCAGATGTACGACGTGGCCATCCAGGCGGCCATCGGCGCCAACGTCATTGCGCGTGAGGACGTGAAGGCCTTGCGCAAGAACGTGCTGGCAAAATGCTACGGCGGTGACATCACGCGCAAGAAGAAGCTGCTCGAAAAGCAGAAGGCGGGCAAGAAGCGCATGAAGCAGATCGGCTCTGTCGAAGTGCCTCAGGAAGCCTTCCTCGCCATACTCCAGGTGGACGATTGATGAATCCGATGAGTTCCCTCACCGCCGTGCTCTACGGCGCTCTCGTCGTCTACCTCGGCGGCTGGTTCCTCGGCCACTGGACCGGCAACTTCTCGCTGCTGCTGTTCATGCTGACGGTGGTGACTTTCGGCTTCTGGCTGGCCGAGCGTTTCCACTTCAAGCCGCAGCGCGAAGCCGCTGCCACCAACCTGGAAGCGCAGGACGCCCAGCGCCGCGCCGAGCTGGCCCGGCAAGGCATCCAGCGTGTGGATGGCGACGTGCAGGAAGCCAAGGCCCAGCTGCTGATGCAGCCCTGGTGGCTGGACTGGACGGCCGGGCTCTTCCCGGTGATCCTCATCGTCTTCATCCTGCGCAGCTTCCTGTTCGAGCCCTTCAAGATTCCTTCGGGCTCGATGGTGCCCACGCTGGTGGTGGGCGACCTCATCCTCGTGAACAAGTTTCACTATGGCGTGCGGCTGCCGGTGATCAACAAGAAGATCATCGACAACAACCCCGTGCAGCGCGGCGACGTGATGGTGTTCCGCTTCCCCGCAGACCCGCGGCTCGACTACATCAAGCGCATCGTCGCCCTGCCGGGCGACGAGGTCTCCTACATCAACCAGAAGCTCAGCATCAACGGCCAGCCCGTGCCCACCGTCTCGAAGGGCGAGCACTACGATGACGACAGCCTGAGCTATTCACCGCTGTTCACCGAGAAGCTTGGCGACGTCGAGCACCAGATCAGGGTCGACCCGCGGCGGGCCTCGTTCTTCGGCGGCGGCCCCAAGACCTTTCCTTTTGCCGAGAACTGCCGATACAGCCCCGAGGGTGTGGTGTGCAAGGTGCCGCCGGGCCATTACTTCGCCATGGGTGACAACCGCGACAATTCTGAAGATTCCCGCTTCTGGGGCTTCGTGCCCGATCAGAATATCGTGGGCAAGGCATTCTTCGTTTGGATGAACTTCGGCAACCTGGGGCGCATCGGCGCCTTCCACTGAGCCCGGCCGCGGCCCACCCCCGCTGACAGGAGAAGACCCACGATGACGGCAGGCAAGCTTCAGCAGACCTCGCGCAGATCGCCCCGCGGCCCGGGCCGCCAGCGCGGCATCACGCTGTTCGGCTTGCTGTTCTGGGCCTTGATCATCGGCTTTGGGGCCTACCTGGTGCTCCGGGTGTTTCCCACGGTCAACGAGTTCCTCACCATCCGCAGCGCGGTGCAGAAGATCGCCGCCCAGCAGCCGCCCACCGTGGCCGAGGTGCGCGCGGCCTTCGACCGCCAGCGGGACATCGAGTACTCGATCACGTCCATTTCAGGCAAAGACCTGCTCATCACGAAGGAAGACGACCGTGTCGTCGTGGCCTTTGCCTACGACAAGCTCATTCCCATCTACGGCCCGGTCTACCTCCTCGTGAAGTACGAGGGCCGATCGAAGTGAACACCGCCAGCGGCGCCCTGGCTGCGCTGCAGCAGCGCCTGGGTTACCGCTACACGCAGCCCGAGTTGCTGCGCAGGGCGCTCACGCACCGCAGCTTCAGCGCCGAGCACAACGAGCGTCTCGAATTCCTGGGTGACGCCGTGCTCAGCCTGGCCATCTCGGGCCTGCTCTACGAGCGCCACGCCGGCAGCGACGAAGGCGACCTCACGCGCGTGCGCGCCCACCTGGTGCGCGAAGACAGCCTGCACCGCATGGCGCTGAACCTGGGCCTGCCCGAGGTGCTGCGCATGTCCGAAGGTGAACTGCGGGGCGGCGGTGCGCTGCGGCCTTCGCTGCTGGCCGATGCGCTGGAAGCCTTGATCGGCGCGGTGTTCCTGGACGGCGGCTTCGAGGCCGCGCGCGCCGTGGTGCAGCGCCTCTTTGGCGAAGTGATCCAGGCCACCGAGGTGGAGGGCTGGGCCAAGGACGCGAAAACCGAGTTGCAGGAATGGCTGCAGGCGCGCAAGGTGCCGGTGCCGGCCTACCGCATCAAGGCCACGCGCGGCCAGGCGCACAACCAGACCTTCGAAGTGGAATGTGCCGTGGCCACCCTGGGCCTGGCCGAGTGTGGCGAGGGCAAGTCGCGCCGCGCCGCCGAGCAGGAAGCCGCCCGTCGTTTGCTCGACGCCCTCAAGGCCAGCGATCAACCGGGCAGCCCACTGAGATCATGAACCCCGAAACCGAACCCTCAGCCCAGCGCTGTGGCCTGGTGGCCATCGTCGGCCGTCCCAACGTGGGCAAGAGCACGCTGCTCAACGCCCTGGTGGGGCAGAAGATCAGCATCACCAGCAACAAGGCGCAGACCACGCGCCACCGCATCACTGGCATCCGTACGCTGGGCGAGACGCAGTTCGTCTTCGTCGACACCCCGGGCTTCCAGATGAAGCACAGCGCGGCGCTGAACCGCACGCTGAACCGCACGGTGCTCAGTTCGCTGGGTGATGTGGACGCCGTGCTCTTCGTGGTGGAAGCGGGCCGCTTCGGCCTGCCCGATGCCAAGGTGCTGGCGCTGCTGCCGGAAGGCAAGCCGGCGCTGCTGGTGGCCAACAAGCTGGACACGCTGCAGCGCCGCCAGGACGTGCTGCCCTGGCTGAAGCAGATGCAAGAGCGCCACAGCTTCGCCGAGTTCGTGCCCATGTCGGCCACGCGTGAGGCCGATGTCGAGCGCCTGCTCGGCATCGTGGCGCCCTACCTGCCGCAGCAGCCCTGGCTGTACGAGGAAGACGCACTCACCGACCGCAACGACCGCTTCCTGGCCAGCGAACTCATCCGCGAAAAGCTCTTCCGCCTGACCGGCGACGAGCTGCCCTATAGCTGCACCGTCGTCATCGACAAGTTCGAAGAAGAACCAGGCCCCCAGGCTCAGACGGCGTCTTCGCCACCCCCCGAGGGGGCTGCGCCGCCTTGGGGCGGCCCGGCGTCGGCGCGGCCACTGCGCCGCATCGCTGCCACCATCGTGGTGGAGCGCGACGCCCACAAGGGCATGGTCATCGGCGAAGGCGGCGAACGGCTCAAGCGTATCGGCAGCGAAGCGCGGCAGGAGCTGGAGCGCCTGTGGGACGCGAAGGTCTTCCTCGAGCTCTGGGTGAAGGTGCGTTCCGGCTGGGCCGACGACGAAGCCCACCTGCGCAGCTATGGCTACGAATGATGGAGGCCCCAAGACGCTTCGCGTCGCCCCCAAGGCCACGAAGGGGCCTCTGGCGAGCCCCAGGGAGTTGACCGCCTTGGGGCGGCCCGGCGGCGGTCGCTCAGCCCCGCTGCTGGCCTACGTGCTGCATCAACACGACTGGAGCGAGACCAGTCTCATCGTCGAGCTCTTCACGCGCGCCCAGGGGCGGGTGGTGGTGGCGGCCAAGGGCGCGAAGCGGCCCACTTCCAACTTCCGCGCGGTGCTGCTGCCCTTCCAGCCCATCCTGGTACAGCTGGGCCGGGCGCCGGCCGATGAAGCCGCCGAGATCTTCAACCTGCGCAGTGCCGAGTGGGCCGGCGGCCAGCCGTTGCTGGGCGCGGCGGCCCTGCTCTCGGGCTTCTACGCCAACGAACTGCTGCTGAAACTGCTGGCGCGGCAGGACGCCCACCCCGTGCTGTTCGATGGCTATGCCGACACGCTGGCCGCCCTGGGTACCGGTGCCGACGAAGCCCCGGCCTTGCGCGCGCTGGAACTGGTGCTGCTGCGTGAACTGGGCTGGCTGCCCGAGCTGAACACCGCCACGCTCACGGCCCAGGCCTTGCAGCCCGAGGCGCGCTACACGCTGAACGCCGAAGCCGGCCTCGTGGCCCACGGCGAAGGCTTGCCGGGCAGTACCTGGCTGGCGCTGGAAGCGGCCCTGGCCCACCAGGGCCAGGCGGGCAGCGCGGCGGCGCTGCGCGCCGCCTGCACGCCCGTGGCCACGGCCCTGCGCGGGCCCTTGCGCCAGCTGCTTCACTATCATCTGGGCCCCTTGCCGCTGCGCACGCGCGACGTGTGGCGCGGCGTGCAACGCCTGGCCGAGCTTCCATGAACCCACTGATGCTTTCCGACAGCCCGAAGGCCACGCGCGGCACCGCGCTGTCGGTCAACGTCAACAAGGTGGCGCAGCTGCGCAACACGCGGCATCTGGGCATCCCCAGCGTCGTGCAGGCCGCCACGCTGTGCCTGCAGGCCGGCTGCGACGGCATCACCGTGCACCCGCGCCCGGACGAGCGCCACATCCGCGCCCACGACGTGCACGATATCGCCGCGCTGCTGAAAGACTGGCCGCAGGCGGAATACAACATCGAGGGCAACCCCTTCCAGAACCTGATGGGCTTCATCAGGGCCGTGCGGCCGCACCAGGCCACCTTCGTGCCCGACAGCGAAGACCAGTTCACCAGCGACCACGGATGGAACCTCGCCGCCGACGGCGAACGCCTGAAGCCCCTGATCGACGAGTGCCATGCACTGGGCGTGCGAGTGAGCCTGTTCATGGACGCCGAACCCGAAGCCATGGCCGCGGTGCGCGCCGTGGGCGCTGACCGTATCGAGCTCTATACGGAGCCCTATGCGGCTGCGCATGCAGCCGCCTTGCGTGACACGGATGCGCATGCGGCCGCCTTGCGTGACCCTGCAGCCTGGGCCCGCGAAGCGCAGGGCGCCCAGATCGCGCGCTTCGCCGCCGCGGCGGCTGCGGCCCAGGCCGCCGGCCTGGGCGTGAACGCCGGCCACGACCTGAATCGCAGCAACCTGGCCGATTTCCTGCGCGGCGTGCCGGGCGTGCAGGAAGTGTCCATCGGCCACGCACTCATCGGCGACGCGCTCGAATTCGGCCTGCCCGAGACGGTTCGCCGCTACCGCGCCTGCATCGCCGAAGCCTTTCCGCAGCCGTGATCTACGGCATCGGCACCGACATCTGCGACATCCGCCGCATCGCGGCCACGGTGGCGCGCCGCGGGGGCGACCGCTTCGCCGAGCGTGTGCTCGGGCCCGATGAACTGCAGGTCTACCGCGCTCGCCGTGCGCGCGTGGAAGCGCGCGGCCTCAGTTTCCTGGCCACGCGCTTCAGTGCGAAAGAGGCTTTCTCCAAAGCCATCGGCCTGGGCCTGCGCATGCCCATGACCTGGCGTGCCTGCCAGGTGCTGAACGAGCCCAGCGGCAAGCCGGTGCTGCGCCTCTCAGGCGAACTGGCGGCGTGGTTCGAGGCGCGCGGGCTCGTCGCGCACGTCACGGTCACCGATGAAACCGAGTACGCGGCTTCTTTTGTCGTCGTCGAAACTCGCGAGCCCCGGCCATGAAGCTGCCCCAGACCCCACCCCCGCTGCACCATGCCCCGGTGGTGCTGGACATCGCCGGCACCAAGCTCGGCAAGGACGACCGCCGCCGCCTGAAGCACCCGCTCACGGGCGGCGTGGTGCTCTTCGCGCGCCACTTCGAAAGCCGCCTGCAGCTCACCGAGCTCACCGCCGCCATCAAGACGCAGCGCCCGGACGTGCTGGTGTGTGTGGACCACGAAGGCGGCCGCGTGCAGCGCTTCCGCACCGACGGCTTCACCGCGCTGCCGGCCATGCGCACGCTGGGCGCCTTGTGGATGCGGGACGCCATGGCCGCCACCGACGCGGCCAGCGCCCTGGGCTATGTGCTGGCCGCCGAGCTGCGCGCCTGCGGCGTGGACCTGAGCTTCGCGCCCGTGCTCGACCTCGACCACGGCGGCAGCAGCGTCATCGGCGAACGCGCCTTCCACCGCGACCCGCGCGTGGTGGCTCTGCTGGCCAAAAGCGTGGCCCACGGCATGCTGCGCGCCGGCATGGCGCACTGCGGCAAGCACTTTCCCGGCCATGGTTACGCCACTGCCGACAGCCACGTGGCCGTGCCGGTGGACAAGCGCAGCCTGAAGGTCTTGCTGGCCGACGATGCGCGGCCTTACGAATGGCTCTCGGCCACGCTCACCGCCGTGATGACGGCCCACGTGGTCTACCCGAAGGTGGACCCGCGCCCGGCCACGTATTCAGAGCGCTGGCTGAAGGAGGTGCTGCGCGGCCGCCTGGGCTACACCGGCGCCGTGTTCACCGACGACCTCAGCATGGAAGGCGCGCGCTGGCTGCAGGGCTCGCTGCTCACCGCGCCCGAAGCTGCCATGCTGGCCCTGAACGCCGGCTGCGACCTGGTGCTGCTGTGCAACCAGTCGCTGGTGGAGGGCGGCGCGGGCATCGACCAGCTGCTGCAGGAGTTGAGCGAAGGCATCGAACAAGGCCGCTGGCAGCCCGACCCCGACAGCGAGCTGCGCCGCCTGGCGCTGCTGCCGCAAAGCCCGCCGCTGGACTGGGATGGGCTGATGCACGACGCCGTCTACCAGCGCGCGCTGGAGCGTCTGCCTTGATCGGCCCGGCTTCCCCTTGATGCCGTGCACCACCCGCCCCACCCATGAGCCCTGACGCCGAGGCCAAGCGCCTGCAGATGGCCGACATCGCCCGCCTGGCCGGCGTGTCGGTGTCCACCGTCTCGCGGGCGCTCAACGGCAGCACGCTGGTGAACGCTGCCACGCGCGAGCGTGTGGCCGAACTCGCACGTTCGCTGAACTACAGCATCAACCTCAGCGCGCAGAACCTGCGGCTGAAGAAGAACCAGACCATCGCCGTGGTGGTGCCCTTCGACGCGCAGTCGCGTCAGCACATCAGCGACCCGTTTTTCCTCTCCATCGTGGGCAGCATCGCCGACGCGCTGACCGACCGCGGCTACGACATGCTGCTCTCGCGCGTGGACGCCGAGCGGCTCGATTCCGCTTCGGCGCTTTACGACGCCGGCAAGGCCATCGGCATCGTCGTCATCGGCCAGTGGCGGCACCACGACCAGCTCAACGAACTGGCCGCGCGCCGCGTGCCGCTGGTGGTGTGGGGCGGGCAGCTGCCGCAGCAGCTGTACTGCAGCGTGGGCGGCGACAACCTCACCGGCGGCCTGCTGGCCACGCGCCACCTCATCGAGCGCGGGCGCCGGCACATCGCCTTCGTGGGCGACGCCGCCCTGCCCGAGGTGATGCTGCGCCAGCAGGGTCACCACCAGGCGCTTGCGGCGGCGGGCATCGCGCGCAACCCGCGGCTCGACCTGCCAGTGCCTTTCGAGATCAGCGCGGCGCGTTCGGCGCTGGACGCCTTGTTCGCCAGCGGCACGGTGGTGGATGGCGTTGTCGCCTGCAGCGACCTGCTGGCCCTGCAGGCGGTGCAGGCCGCGCAGGCCGCCGGCCGCGAGGTGCCGCGCGACCTGGCCGTGGTGGGCTACGACGACATGCCCGTGGCCGCCTACAGCAGCCCGCCGCTGACCACCGTGCACCAGCCGGTGGCACTGGCGGGCGTGGAGATCGTCGATGCGCTGCTGGGCCTGCTGGCCGGCGAGCGCGCCGCCCCGCGCACGCTGCCCGTGCACTTGGTGCTGCGCGGCAGCGCGCCTTGAGGCCTGGGGCCAGCCGGCTGCCAAGCGGGCCCTTCGCCTGCCGCGGGCCTGCCGCTGGCCTGCCGCACGCGTGCACCAGGCCGCCGCGGCCCGATGCACATGCTCATCGATTGCAGAAGTGATGCGCAAAGACATCAGAAGTTTTGGTTTTCCCTAGTTTGCAATCGATTGCAAAAGACATTCAATCCACTCCGTACAGGCCCCACAACCACCTGACGGAGACACCCCATGCCCGCTCGCCCCACCCTGAACCGCCTGCCTTCACGCCCGCACGCCCTGGCCGCGGCCCTGGCGCTGGCCTTCCTGAACCTGCCGGCCGCGGTGGCACAAGCGCCGGCATCGGCCGGTGCAGCCGCTCCCACGCCGGCACCGGCTGCCGCCGCCGCCCCGGCGCCGGCCGCCCCCGCCGCCAACGCTGCCGCCAGTGCCCAGGACGGCCTGAAGCTCGACCGCATCGTCATCACCGGCTCCACCGGCACCACCAGCAAGATGCGCTCGAGCATCGCCATCAGTTCGCTGGAAGGCGACAGCCTGGTCACCAACACCGCCACCAGCGCCACCGAAGTGCTGCGCTCGGTGCCCGGCCTGCGCAGTGAAAGCAGCGGCGGCGAAAGCAACGCCAACGTGGGTGTGCGCGGCATTCCCATCTCGGCCGGCGGCGCGCGCTACATCCAGTTCCAGGAAGACGGCCTGCCGGTGCTGCAGTTCGGCGACATCGCCTTCGCCACGCCCGACACCTGGCTGCGCGTGGACAACAGCCTCGACCGCCTGGAAGTGCTGCGCGGCGGCTCGGCCTCCACGCTGGCCACGGGTGCGCCGGGCGGCATCATCAACTTCATCCAGAAGACGGGCGAAGTGGCCGGCGGCAGCGTCGCCGTCACCTACGGCCTGGGTTACGACGAGAAGCGCGTCGACGCCGGCTACGGCGGCCGTCTGGCCCCCAAGACGCGCTTCTGGGTGGGCGGCTTCTACCGCACCGGCGACGGTGGCCGCGACGGTGCCAAGGGCACGGCCCAGGGCGGCCAGATCCGCGGCAACATCACGCAAGAGCTGGACAACGGCTTCGTGCGCCTGAGCTTCAAGCACCTGGACGACCGCACGCCCACCTTCATGCCCACGCCGGTGCGCTTCAACGGCAGCAAGATCGAAGAGATTCCCGGCCTCGACCCCCGCACCACGGCCTTCTACAACGCCAACTGGCCGCTGGACAACACGCTGCTGGCCAACAACGCGCGCGGCAACAGCCGCATCAGCGAAGGCCTGAGCGCGCAGACCGACGCGCTGGGAGCGGAACTCGACATCACCGCCGCCGGCCTGCGCTTCCAGAACAATTTCCGCTGGTCGAAGAACAGCGGGCGCTTCGTGGGCATCTTCCCGGGCGACGATGTCTCGGCCGCACCGGCCGGCACCACGCTGGTGGGCGGCGGTGCCTACTCGGGCAACAAGTTCACGGCCGTCATCTTCAACACCAAGATCGACGACGCCGGCCTGCTGGCCAATGACTTCAAGGTGAGCAAGGCCTTCGCGCTGGACGCCGGAGCCAAGCTCACGGCCACCGGCGGCTTCTACACCTCGCAGCAGCAGCTCGACCTGACTTGGAACTTCAACCAGTACTCGATCTCGGCCGTGGGCAACAAGGCACAGCTGCTGAACGTGCCGGGCGTGGTGAACGGCTCGCCGGGTTTCGGCGGTTGCTGCTCGAACACGCAGGCCTCCACCTACAAGACCAATGCGCCCTACGTGCTGCTGGGCTATGAAGCCGGCCCGCTGACGCTGGACGCCAGCCTGCGCCGCGACAGCAACAGCGCCAGCGGCAACTACTGGCAAAGCACGGCCGGCCTCAGCTACAACCTGGGCGCGCCCAACCGCATCAACTACAGCTTCAGCAACACCGCCTACTCGGTGGGCGCCAACTACCAGCTGAACCGCGACCTGGCGCTCTTCGCGCGCACCAGCAAGGGCGCGGCCTACAACGCCGACCGCATCACCTTCTTCAACCCGCCGGCGCTGGTGAACGGCAGCAGCTCGCGCATTCCCATCAACGAAGTGCAGCAGCTCGAAGGCGGCGTGAAGTGGCGCAGCGGCGGCACCAGCGTGTTCGCCACGCTCTTCATGGCCAAGACCGACGAAATCAACGTCGACCCCACCACCAACCCCGTGCGCGTGACGACCAACGAGTTCGAAGCCAAGGGCATCGAGCTCGAGGCCGCCTTCCGCGCCGGCATCTTCAGCATGCAGGCCGGCGCCACCTATACCGACGCCGAGGTCACGCGCAGCAGCAATGCCGCGCTGGTGGGCAAGGCGCCCAAGCGCCAGGCCAAGCTGGTGTACCAGCTCACGCCCAGCGTGAACCTGGGTGAAACCTTGCTGGGCGCCAGCATCGTGGGCACCACGGCCTCGAAGGACGACGGCCCCACCGGGCCGGTGAGCATCACGCTGCCTGCCTTCGTGGCCGTGAACGCCTTCGCCAGCTACAACCTCACGCAGGACGCCACGCTCTCGCTGGCCGTGAACAACCTGTTCAACGCCATCGGCTACACCGAAAGCAACGACGGTCGCGGCGCCGCGCGCTCCATCAACGGGCGCACGGCCAAGGTCACGCTGAAGTACAACTTCTGAAGCGACCGGCCTCGACGGCTGCAACCCCTGGTGCCCTCGAGCCCCGGCCCCGAGCGATGAGTCTTGCACCATCCAACCCCAGCACTGCACACGCCGCCGGCGTGGCGGTGCTGGGCGAGGCCCTGGTGGACGCCTACCCCGACGGCACGCAGGTGCCCGGGGGCGCGCCCTTCAACGTGGCGCGCTGGCTGGCGGCCTTCGGCGTGCCCACGGTTTTCATCACGCGCTTGGGCGCGGCCGACAGCGCCGCGGCACGGCTGCGCGCCGAGCTGGCGCGCTTCGGCCTGAACGGCCCTGGTGTGCAGGCCGACCTGCAGCACCCCACGGGGCTGGTGCAGGTGCTGCCGGCTCACCCGCCGGCGCAGGGCCACCGTTTCGAGATTGCCCCCAGCAGCGCCTGGGACCACATCGACGCCGAGGCCGCGCTGCCGCTGCTGCGCGCGGCGGCACCGGCGGCCGTGTGCTTCGGCAGCCTGGCCTTGCGCCACGTGCATTCGCAAGCCGCCATCGCACGCTGCCTGGCCGCTAGCCCGGCGCTGCGCGTGCTCGACCTGAACCTGCGCGAGGTGTCCGACCTGCGCGCGCTGGCCGAACAGGCGCTGCACCTGGCGCAGTGGGTGAAGGTGAACGACGAAGAACTTCACAGGCTGCTGGGCTGGTTCGTCTGCGAAGGCCAGGCGGTGCCGCTGCCGGGCACGCTGGCGCACCAGCAGGCCTTGCGCGCCTTGTCGCAGCGGTTCGGCATCGAGCGTTGGGTGGTCACCTGCGGTGCCGCCGGCTGGTTCACCGCCACGGCCGACGGCCATACCGAAGCGCGCGGCGATGCTGTGCCCGTGGCCCAGGTGCAAGACACCGTGGGCGCGGGCGATGCCTTCACCGCCACGGTGCTGGCCGGCCTTGCCCACGGCTGGCCGCTGGGCCCCACCCTGGCAGCCGCCAACCGCCTGGCCGCCGCCGTGTGCGGCTGGCGCGGCGCGCTGCCGGCCGATGACGGCACCGTGCAGCACTGGCGCCGCACCCTCGGCTTTGCACCTGCAGCCCCCTCTGCCTGAAAGAACCCCCTGCCATGAACCTTGCCAAGCCCCATCTGAGTTTCTGGCAGATCCTGAACATGAATGTCGGCTTCTTCGGCATCCAGTTCAGCTTCGGCCTGCAGCAGGCCAACATGAGCCCGATCTACGCCTACCTGGGCGCCGAGGGCAAGGACCTGCCGCTCTTGTGGCTGGCCGGCCCGGTGACGGGCCTGCTGGTGCAGCCCATCGTCGGCGCCTTGAGCGACCGCACCGGCAGCAAGCGCGGCCGGCGCACGCCTTTCTTCCTGATTGGCGCGCTCATCTGCAGCTTCGGCCTGCTGCTGATGCCGTTCTCGCCGGTGCTGTGGTTCGCGGCCGGCCTGCTGTGGATTCTGGATGCCGCCAACAACATGACGATGGAGCCCTACCGCGCCTACGTCAGCGACCGCCTCAACCCGCCGCAGCACGCGGCCGGCTTCCTGACGCAAAGCGCCTTCACGGGCCTGGCGCAGACGCTGGCGTACCTGGCGCCCAGCATCTTCGTGTTCATGGGCATGAACAAGGATGCGGTGAACGCCAACAACATCCCGCACATCACCATCGCGGCCTTCATGGTGGGCGCGCTGCTTTCGTTCAGCACCGTCTACTGGAGCGTGAAGAAGGTGCCCGAGCTGCCCATGAGCGACGAGGAACGCGCCGCGCTCAATGCCAAGCCGCGCACGGTGGGCGCCATCCTCGGCGAGATCTGGGATGCCGCGAAGACCATGCCGCCCACGATGCGCCGGCTGTGGTGGATGGCGCTCTTCCAGTGGTACGGAATGATGTGCTACTGGATCTACATCGTGCCCAGCCTGGCGCTCACGGTGTTCGGCACGACCGACGCGCAGACCGCGGGCTTCCGCGACGCCAGTCTGCTGAACGGCCAGATCGGCGGCTTCTACAACTTCGTGGCCTTCATCGCGGCCTTCGCGATGGTGCCCTTCACGCGGCGCTTCGGCGCCAAGCCCATGCATGCCATCTGCCTGATGGCGGCGGCGGTGGGCATGTGGGCCTTGCCGGGCATCGGCATCGAAGACGGCAAGTGGCTGCTCTTCGTGCCGATGCTGGGTGTGGGCCTGGCCTGGGCCAGCATCATGGGCAACCCCTACGTGCTGCTGGCCGGCAGCATTCCGCCCGAGCGCGCCGGCGTCTACATGGGCATCTTCAACATGTTCATCGTCATCCCGATGATCATCCAGATGCTCACGCTGCCGCTCATCTACGAGCCACTGCTCGGCGGGCGCCCCGACAACGTCATCCGCCTGGCCGGCGTGCTGCTGGCCTGCGCGGCGGTGGCCGTGCTGTTCGTGAAGGTGGCCCCGGCGCCGGCCAGCACCGACGACAAGGCCCAGGAGCGCGCGGCATGAAGAACCAGGTCCAGCTCATCACCTACGTCGACCGCCTGGGCGGCGGTGGCCTGAAGGAACTGCAGGCGCTGCTGGCCGAGGGCGGTGCCCTGGGCGGCCTGTTCGGCGGCGTGCACCTGCTGCCGTTCTTCCACCCCATCGACGGCGCCGACGCCGGCTTCGACCCCATCGACCACACCCAGGTCGACCCGCGCCTGGGCGGCTGGCCGGACGTGCGTGCGCTGACGCAGCACGTGGACGTGATGGGCGACGTCATCGTCAACCACATGTCGAGCCAATCGCCGCAGTTCCTGGACTACGCGCAGCGCGGCAGCGCGTCGCCCTATGCCGGCCTCTTCCTGGGCCTGGACGACGTGTTCCCGGACGGCGCCACCGAGGCCGACCTGCTGGCCATCTACCGCCCGCGCCCGGGCATGCCCTGCACCGTGGTGCCGCTGGCCAACGGCAGCAAGCGCCTGCTGTGGACCACCTTCACGCCCAGCCAGCTGGACATCAACGTGCAGCACCCGCAAGGCGCGGCCTACCTGCAGGGCATCCTGCAGACCTTCGCCAGCAACGGCATCGGCATGGTGCGGCTGGACGCCGTGGGCTACGCCATCAAGAAGCCCGGCACCAGCTGCTTCATGCTGCCCGAGACCTTCGATTTCATCGACCGCTTCGCCGCGCAGGCGCGCGCGCTGGGCATCGAGGTGCTGGTCGAGATCCACAGCTACTACCAGCGCCAGATCGAGATCGCACGCCAGGTCGACTGGGTCTACGACTTCGCCTTGCCGCCGCTGGTGCTGCACGCGCTGTTCTTTCACACCAGCGCGCCGCTCAAGCGCTGGTTGGCCGTGCGCCCGCGCAATGCGCTGACGGTGCTGGACACGCACGACGGCATCGGCATCATCGACATCGGCGCCGATGCGGCCGACCGCGAAGGCCGCCCGGGCCTGGTGCCGCCGGCCGAGCTGGACGCGCTGGTCGAGCGCATCCACGCCAACAGCGGCGGCGGCAGCCGCCAGGCCACGGGGGCGGCGGCCAGCAACCTCGATCTCTACCAGGTGAACTGCACCTTCTACGACGCGCTGGGCCGCAACGATGCGGCCTACCTGGTGGCGCGTGCCATCCAGTTCTTCATGCCGGGCGTGCCGCAGGTCTATTACGTGGGCCTGCTGGCCGGCGAGAACGACCTGGCGCTGCTGCAAAAGACCGGTGTGGGCCGCGACATCAACCGCCACCACTACACGCTGGCCGAGATCGATGCCGCGCTGCACAAGCCCGTGGTGGCGCGGCTGCTCGCGCTCATCCGCCTGCGCAACCAGCACCCGGCCTTCGGCGGCGAGTTCCGCACCGGCGACGGGGCCGACCACAGCCTGGTGATGCGCTGGCAGCAAGGGGCGGCCTTCGCCGAACTGCAGGCCGACCTGCGCAGCGGCACCGGGCGCGTGCAGTACAGCACCGACACCGGCGAGGTGGCCGAGCTGCAGCTCTGAAGCGGGCGCGGCCAGGGCTGCGGCCTCGCGGGCCGCGCCCCGGCCTGGGTCAGCGGGCCTGCTGGGCGTCGAAGGGCAGCTTCAGCTGAGAGAGGTCCTTGCGCGTCTCCACCAGCACCAGCGGGCCTTCGTCCAGCACCACCGGCGGCCGGGGCTCGCGCGGCACGTGGATGGGCTTGGGCGTGGCCGCGATGGCGGCCTGCGCGGCAGCCACCTTCTCGGCATCGGAACCCACCCACTCCAGGCCGGCCTGCTGGGCCAGGCCCTGCAGGTCGGCGATGGGCAGCACATAGGGCTCGATGCGCACCGGCGCCGGCGTGGGGGCAGCGCTCACGGCGCGAGCAGTGGGTGCCGATGCCGCGGCCACGGGGGCGGGAGCCGTCTCGGTGGCGGCTTCGGCGGCCGTTTCGGCGGCCAATTCAGACGCCGTTTCGGACGCTCTCTGGGCCGGTGCGCGGTCGCTGAAGGCCGTCGTCGGTTCCGTGGAAGCGCGGGTTTCGTCGGCCGGCAGGTCGCCGTCGTCGTGCTGCGCCGGCCTCAGGGCCGTGGGTGCGGGGTCGGCAGCGTCGCCGCCTTCCACCGGCTGGCCTTCGCGCTGGCGGTCGCGGCCGCGCCCGCCGCGGCGGCGGCCCCGGCCTTCGCGTTCACCGCCTTCGCGCCCACCGCTTTCGCGTTCGGTGCCTTCCCCTTCAGCGGCAGCCGGTGCGCTGTCGCCCTCGGCAGCGCTGGCGCCTGCGGCAGCTTCTTCGCCGGGGGCGGCGCTGTCGCTGCCGTTGGCCTCGTCGCCGCGGCCTTCACCGCGGTCGCGGCCGCCACGGCGGCGCCGACGGCGGCCGCCTTCGCGTTCGCCTTCGACAGCGGCTGCGCCTTCGCCAGCCGGCAGGGCTTCGCCCGCGGTCAGGCCTTCGGCCAGGGCCGCTGCGGCGTTGGGGTCCAGGGCCTGGGTGTCGCTGCGGGCTTCGCTCTGCAGCGCGCCATTGCGTTCAGGGCGCGGGCCGCGGCGTTCGCCGTTGCGGTCGCCCCTGTCGCCACGTTCACCGCGTTCACCACGTTCGTTCTTGTCGCCGCGCGGGGCGCGTTCTTCACGCGCCACGGCGCTGTTGGCTTCGGGCGCTGCGCCCTCCGCACGCGGCGGGCGGGCTTCACGGCCTTCACGGCCTTCACGCCCGCCACGTTCACCGCGTTCACCACGGCCGCCACGGCCGCCGCGGCCTTCGTTGCGGCCTTCACCACGGCCCTCCGTGCGGGCTTCCCCACGTTCACCCCCACGGCCACCGCGCTCGCCACGACGGCCTTCACGCTTGTCGCCAGCCGGCGCCACCACGGGCGCCACCGGCGCCGGTGCGGCCACGGCAGGCGCCGGTGCCGGCGCGGGTGCCGGGCTGCCGCCGAAGAGGCGGCCCACCCAGGCGAAGAAACCACCGCCCGCAGGGGCGGCAGCCGCAGGGGCCGGCGCCGGCGCGGCCACCGGCGCCGCAGGGCGCAC
>LJHT01000019.1 GCA_001295905.1 beta proteobacterium AAP51
CCCGAAGCGACGCCGCCCCCGCCCCCCAACCCCCGAGCACCGGCCCCGCCACCCAGCCCCGCGCCAGCCCCTGCACGCGCGCCAGCTGCCCCGACGGCGGCGCCACGCGCCCCGGCGGCCGTGCCGCTGTCGGGCCCGGTGTTCGCCATCTCCACCCGGCCCTTGCGCACCCGGGCCGAAGCCGAGCAGGTGCAGGCGGCCATGCAGTCGCTGCTGGCTGGCGCCGGGCCGGCCGGGCTGCGCGTGGAGGTGATGCCCGAGGGCGACGACTGGCGCGTCGTGGCCATGCCCTACACGCGCAGCGCCGACGCCGAACGCGGCCGGGCGCTGCTGGCCTCGCGCGGCATGCGCGTGAAGGTGGTGGATTTCTGAGCGCGCACACCGACCTGGGGCCGGCCCCCGGTCAATCGGCCGCGAACTGGTCGGCGTTGCGGCCCTTCACGCCGGCGTAGAACTTCTTGATGACGGCCATGTCGGCCTCGATGTCGCCGCTGGGGGTGAACACCGGGCCCAGGCCGCTGACCTTGCGTTCGTAGTCCATGTAGGCCAGTACGATGGGCACCTTCGCTTCGAGGGCGATGTAGTAGAAGCCCGTCTTCCAGTGCCGCGTCTTGCCGCGCGTGCCTTCCGGCGGCACCACCAGTTGCACCGGGCCATCGGCCGCCACCAGGGCCGCGGCCGAGGCGGCCACCAGGTTGCCTGACTTGCTGCGGTCCACCGCAATGCCGCCCAGCCAGCGCATCACCGCGCCGAAGGGAAAGCTGAAGATGCTGGCCTTGCCCATCCAGTGGATGTTCAGGCGCAGGCACAGCGCCACCATCAGCGTATAGGGCAGGTCCCAGTTGCTGGTGTGCGGCGCGGCGATCAGCACCGCCTTGTGCGCATGGGCGGGCAGTTCACCCTGCACCTGCCAGCCATTGAGCTTGAGGAAAGCGCGTGAACCCGCGCGCAGCAGGGCGTTGACCACCGGGGTGGTGAAAAGGGTGCGTTGCATGGGGTGAGGCCAGGTGCGCGGCGGCGCGCGCGCCGGGCATTGTCGGCGAGTCGCAGGTGCGCATCGTTCCGCCGTCGAAGGGGCCAGCCGATCGTGCATGTCAGCGCTCCGGCGCGTGCCAGACCGCACGGCCCAGCGTCTGGCGCTGTCGCTGAGTGTCACGGCGAGCCGCACCGAGCCACAACTGGATACGAGCCGCCAGCCTGCGGCCTCATCCTGCACCGCATGCACACACTCAGCCCACGCAGACGCGCGCTGGTCCGGCTGGCCTTGCCGGCCTTCCTGGCTGGCCTGTCGGCATGTGGCGGCGGCGGCGAACCTGCGGCCAGCCCGGCCACCCCATCCGTTGCGACACTTCCCGATCCGGCAGCACAGGCGCCGGCACCAGGGCCTGCGCCTGCACCAGCGCCCGCCCCGGCGCAACCCACCCCACCGCCGCCTGCAGCCAGCGTGGCCGGCACCCGTGCCACCTGTGGCCTCGCGGACTTTCGAGCGCAGGCGCTGGCGCGGGTCAACAGCTACCGCGCAGCGGGGGCCTCGTGCGGCGCGCAGGGCAGCTTCCCGGCGGTGCCGGCTTTGGCCTGGAACGATGCGCTCACCCAGGCCTCCCTGGTGCACAGCGACGACATGGTGGCGCTCAACTTCTTCAGCCACACGGGCAGCAGTGGCAGCAACGCCGGGCAGCGCGCGGCGGCTGCGGGTTATGTGTGGTCGACCTGGGGCGAGAACATCGCCGCTGGGCAGCCCAGCGTCGAAAGCGTGATGGCGGCTTGGCTGGCCAGTCCGGGCCATTGCGCCAACCTGATGAACGCGCGCTTCCGCGACATCGGGCTGGCCTGCGTCAGCGGTACTGCCAACAACAGGTACCGCACCTACTGGACGATGACACTGGGCGCCGCGCGCTAGCCCGGTTGTTTCACTGCGCTGCGCCCGCCCGCCTTGCGCCGAGGCGCGCTCCCGGCGCCCCACAATGCACGCCCAGGAGGTGCGCAGCATGGCGTCCGGCAAGATTCTCGTCGCCCAGGGAGGCGGCCCCACCGCGGTCATCAACCAGAGCCTGGCGGGCGTGGTGCTGGAGGCGCGGCGTCACCACGGCGTGCAGCGCGTGTATGGCGCGCAGCATGGCGTGCGCGGCATCATCAACGAAGACTTCGTCGACCTCACCCAGGAAACCAGCCACAACCTGGAACTGGTGGCCGGCACGCCCGCGGCGGCACTGGGCAGCACGCGCGACAAGCCCGACCTGGCCTACTGCCAGGAGATGTTCAAGGTGCTGAAGGCGCACGAGATCGAGCACTTCTTCAACATCGGCGGCAACGACTCCTCGGACACCACGCGCATCGTGGCCGAAGAGGCGCTGAAGGCTGGCTACCCGCTGCGCTGCATCCACATTCCCAAGACCATCGACAACGACCTGGTACTGAACGACCACACGCCCGGCTTTCCCAGCGCCGCGCGTTTCGTCGCCCAGGCCTTTGCCGGCGCCAACCTCGACAACGCGGCCCTGCCGGGCGTCTACGTCGGCGTGGTGATGGGCCGCCACGCCGGCTTCCTGACGGCCGCCAGCGCCCTGGGCAAGAAGTTCCCCGACGACGGGCCGCACCTCATCTACGTGCCCGAGCGTGTGTTCGATCTGGAGCGTTTTCTCGGCGACGTGAGGGCCGTGCACGAACGTTACGGCCGCTGCGTGGTGGCTGTCAGCGAAGGCATCCACGACGCCGCCGGCCGCCCCATGCTGGAAGTGCTGGCCAAAGACCTGGAAGGCGGCCTGGAGCGCGACGCCCACGGCAACGTGCAGCTCAGCGGCAGCGGTGCGCTGGCCGACCTGCTGTGCGAGGAGATCAAGCGCCGCCTGAAGATCAGAAGAGTGCGCGGCGACACCTTCGGCTACCTGCAGCGCAGCTTCGTCGGCTGCGTGAGCGATGTCGACCAGCGCGAGGCGCGCGAAGTGGGCGAGAAGGCCGTGCAGTTCGCGATGTGGGGCCACGGCAATGGCAGCGTGGCCATCCAGCGCACGGGCTTCTATTCGGTGGACTACACGCTGCTGCCGCTGCAGGCCGTGGCCGGCAAGACGCGCACGATGGAAGACGAGTTCATCAGCGCCAGCGGCACCGACGTCACCGACGCCTTCCGGCTGTACCTGCGCCCGCTGCTGGGCTCGGGCCTGCCCGACGCCTTCCGGTTGCGGCCGCACCCGGTGCCCAAGGTGCTGGGGCGAGGCGGCTGAAGCCCGGTTGAAGGGCCCGCAGCCGTAACTTCACGGCACGCGGCGCGACACCTGTTCCAGCACGCCGTCCAGGTTCACGCGGGCCACCAGGCCCTGCGGGTGCGCGGCATCGGGGCGCAGCCGCACCCACAGCGTGGCCGGCTGCTGCGGGCCTTCGGTGACGCGCACGTCGTCGATGTCGTCCAGCGTGGCCAGCGGCGGTTTCGCGGGCCTGGACGTGGCGGCGGCGCCCTGGCGCCGCGCCTGGGCGAGCTCGCGCGCGGCCTTCAGTGCCTGGGCATCGTGCAGGGCCCGCAGCAGGCCCTTGGTAGTGTCGGCCACGCGTTCGGCAGGGGCGGCCTGCGGGCCGTGGCTGGCCTCTTGCAGGGCGCTGGCGATGGCGTCGGTGACGGCATCGGCGGCGGCGGCGGTGTCGGGGTGTTCCACGAACTGGGTGGCCTGCACCTGGCGGTAGACCCGCGGCCCGGCCTGGGCCAGTGCTTCGGCCACGCGTTCGCGCACCGCATGCGCTGGCGGCCACTGCGGGCCCACGCCACCGGGCTTGGGGTGCAGCAGGCTCAGCAGCACACCCAGCGAACGGCTGGGCGCCTGCGCCTCGGCCGCCACCGCGGCGGGCCAGGCGCTGGCCTGGGCGGGCGTCAGCGGCGGCACGGCCGCGGCTTCCACGGGCTGCCAGGGCGCGCAGGCGGCCTGGCCGGCCCACAGCAGCCCCAAACCCCACGCGGCCCAGCGTGCGGGGCGCACGCGGCAGCGCCAGGCCCGCAGGACCCACACTGCAGAAACAGGAAAGGAGGCAGGCATGCCTGAAATGTCGCCCGCTTGTGACCCGAGCGCCAGCCTGTTGATCTTGGGGTCGATCTTGAGGTGCATACGGCAGCGCACAGCCCGACTCTTTACCATCGCCCCATGCACCCCCCTTTGGTTCCGGCCGTTTCCGGTGAACGCTTCGAACACGACGGCCTGAGCTGCTACGTGGCGGGCCAGGGCCCGCCGCTGCTGCTGGTGCACAGCGTGAACGCGGCTGCCTCGGCGGCCGAGGTTCGGCCGCTGTTCGAACACTTCAAGGCCACGCACACGGTCTTTGCGCCCGACCTGCCCGGCTACGGCTACAGCCGGCGCGACGACCGCGCCTACACCCCGCGCCTGATGACGGACGCGCTGCACGCCGTGGCCGGCCACATCGCGCAGCGTTGCGGGCCGCAGCCTGTCGATGCGCTGGCGCTGTCGCTGGGCTGCGAGTTCCTGGCCCGCGCCGCGGCCGAAAAGCCGGCCACCTGGGGGCGGCTGGCGCTGGTCAGCCCCACGGGCTTCATGGGCCGGCGCCGCTGGCGCGCGCCGCCAGGCACCACGCGCGGGCTGCCCTGGCTGCACCGCGTGCTGGCCCACCCGCGCTGGGCCCAGGCGCTGTTCAACGGCCTGACCAAGCCCGCCGTGGTGCGCTACTTCCTGCGCCGCACCTGGGGCGGGCCGAACATCGACACGCAGATGGCCGACTACGCCATCCTCACCGCGCGCCAGCCCGGCGCCCGGCATGCGCCGCTGCACTTCCTGTCGGCCGGCCTCTTCAGCGCCGACATCCACACCGTCTACGACGCGCTCACGCAGCCGGTGTGGGTAAGCCACGGCGTACGTGGCGACTTCACCGACTACCGCGCGCTGCAAGGCTGGCGCGGGCGGCCGAACTGGCGCGTCACCGTCTACCCCACGGGGGCGCTGCCCTTCTTCGAGCGGGCGGCGGAGTTCGAGGTCGAACTGGCCCATTTCCTCGGAGCGCCTGCGGTGGCTTGAGGCATATTCCACCCCGGTCCGGCCGTTCCTGCGCCGGCCCTGCCGCCTTCGCCCGCCATGCAGCTTTCAGCCACCGAAGTTCGTGTTCTCAGCCGCCTGATCGAGCGCACGCTGGCGCTGCCGCCCGAGCAGCGCGAGGCCTACCTGGCTGGCTTGCCCGGCCCGCAGCAGGCCCTGGTGCCGCGCATCCGCGAACGGCTGGCGCAGCTGGCGCAGACCGAGGCCGAAGCCGAGGTGGCCGTGGCCCCCCCGCCGCCCCGGGCACAGCGCCCCGAAGTGCGCGTGGGCCCCTACCGCCTGCTGGAGCCCCTGAGCGGCGACGAGCAAGGCCGCGTGTGGCGTGCCGAACGCGGCGAGGGCCCCGCGCGCCGCTGGGTGGCCCTGCGTCTGCCGCCACTGGCCGACGCCGCCCACCCGCCCGACCCGCGCCAGCAGGCCGCCGAACGCCAGGTGGTGCGGCTGGCCGAACACCCGCAGGTGCTGCGCCTGATCGACGCCGGCATCGACGCCGAAGGCCGCTTCTACCGCGTGCTGCCTTATGTGGAAGGGCTGGGGCTGGTGGCGCACGCGCAGCGCCGCGGCCTGGGCCTGCAGGGCGTGGTGGCCTTGTTCCTGCAGGCCTGCCGGCTGCTGGCCCTGGTGCACGAGGCCGAGGTGGCCTGCACCGCCTTGGGCACCAGCAGCTTCCGCGTGGACGACGAAGGCCGCGTGCTGCTGCTGGACTGGGGCCGCGGCCGCAGCCTGCGCCCCGACACGCGCGCGGCCGACATCCAGGCCTTGGGTCGCGTGTTGCAGGCCTTGCTGCAGGGCCAGGATGACGAGGCCACGCCTGCGCCCGCGCTTCAGACCGGCGTCGCGGCGCCGCCGCCCGCCAAGGCCAAGCCCGTGGCCCCCGGGCCCGACGTGGCGCACGTGCTGCGCCGCGCGCTGCGCGTGGAAGACACGCCGCCCTATCCCTCGGTGCTGTCGCTCATCGACGACCTGAACCTCGTGCTGGGCTGGCAGCCCGTGCCCGGCGCGGGGGGCGATGCGCTGCACCGCGTACGCCTGTGGCTGCGCCGCCACCGCCTGCGCCTGGGCCTGGGCGCGCTGGCCGCCGCCGTGGTTCTGGGCATGGCCTGGGCCGGCTGGAAGGCCTGGCAGCGCGGTCAGGGCCAGAGCCAGCGTGCCGATGCCGCGCGCCTGTTCCTGCAGCAAGAGCTGCCCGAGGCCCTGCCCGGCGCGGCGCCGGCCGGCAGCGCCCCGCTCGACCTGGCGGTGGAGGCGCCGCGCCTGCAGCAGGCGCTGGAGAAGGCCCGCACGGGCTTCGACGGGCAGCCGGTGTTGCGCGGGCAGGTCATCACGGCGCTGGGCGTGCGTTTCCGGGCGCTGGGCCAGCCCGAGCAGGCCCTGACGGTGCTGCAGGAAGCGGCCACGCTGCTGCAGGGCACGGCGCGCGCCGACGACCCCGCCCTGGGCCTGGCCCGCGCCGAACTGGCGCTGCAGTGGCAACAGGAAGGCAGCGCCGCGGGCCGCGAGCGCGCCCGCGCGCTGGCGCAGCAGGTGCTGCAGAACTGCACCGGCAGCGCCTGCGCCGGGGCGCGGGCGCTGGCGCAGCGCGTGCAGCAGAGCCCTTAGCGCACTAAAGCGCCTTGCTGGCGATGCGGAAATCCGGGTCTTCGGGGTAGGGCGCCACCTGGAAGCCCAGGCTGTGCATCAGCTTCAGCATGGGCGCGTTGTTGGTGAGGATCAGCCCCATGATCTCCTGCAGCCCCATGCCGCGCGCCGCTTCGATGATGGACAGCATCAGCCGCGTGCCCAGGCCGCGGCCGGCGAAATCATCGCCCACCACGAGCGCGAATTCGCAGCTCGTGCCGTCGGGGTTGGTGACGATGCGGCTCACGCCGACGATGCGCTCGCGCTCCACCGGCGGGCCGTCGCCATCGGTCTGGGTCTCTTTCACCACCGCCACCAGCGCCATCTCGCGGTCGTAGTCGATGAGCGTGAAGCGCGCCAGCATGCGCAGCGGCAGCTCGGGCAGGGTGCTGGCGAAGCGGAAGTAGCGGCTTTCCGGCGACAGGCTGCGCACCAGGGCTTGCAGCATCTGTGCGTCGTCGGGGTGGATGGGGCGGATGGTGTAGAGGCCGCTGACGGCTTCGCTGCCGGTGCTGGTACGGTAAGGCCACTCGCGCTCCTGCCCCGTGGGGTAGGGCACGATGGCGAGGTGGCCGTAGCTGCCGGGCGCGCTGCTGGCGGCGTCCACCACGATGCGCGCGTCCACCGCCACCACGCCGTCGTCGTCGACGATGACGGGGTTGATGTCCATCTGCCGCAGCTGCGGCAGCGCGCACACCATCTCGCTCACGCGCAGCAGCAGCGCTTCCAGCGCGGCGTGGTTCACCGCCGGGGCCCCGCGCCAGGGGCCCAGCATCTCGGCCACGCGGGCGCGCGCCACCAGGCGCTGCGCCAGGAACTGGTTCAGCGGCGGCAGCTCCGTCGAGCGGTCGGCGATCAGCTCCACCATCGTGCCGCCGGCGCCGAAGGTGATGACGGGGCCGAAGGCCTCGTCGGTGGTCAGGCCCACGAAGACTTCGCGACCCCGGCGCAAACCTGCCATGGGCTGCACCGTCACGCCGTTGATGCGCGCGCCGGGCTGCGCCTGCGCCACGGCCTGCAGCATCTCGTGGTAACGGTCGCGCACCTGGGCTGCGTTGTGCACGTTCAGCACCACGCCCTGCACATCGCTCTTGTGCGTGATGTCGGGCGAATCGATCTTCAGCGCCACCGGAAAGCCCTGCTGGCTGGCGATCAGCATGGCCTCGTTGGCGCTGCGCGCGAGCATGGTGCGAGTGACCGGGATGTGGAAGGCCGCCAGCAGCGCCTTGCTTTCCATCTCGGTCAGCACCTTGCGGCGTTCGGCCAGCACGTTCTCGATGAGCAGGCGCGCGCCTTCGGTGTCGGGCGGCGCGCCTTCGCCCAGCGGCGGCGGCGTCTGCTGCAGCAGCTGCTGGTTGCGGTAGAAGCTGGCGATGCTGTGGAAGGCGTCCACCGCCAGCTCGGGTGTGCGGAACACCGGCATCTGGCGCGCGGCCAGCAGCTCGCGCGCCGGGCGGGCGCGGGCTTCGCCCATCCAGCAGCCCAGCACGGGCTTGCTGGCCGGTGAGAACACCGCCGCCACCGCCTGCGCGATGGCCGTGCTGTCCACGCCTGCCTTGGGCGCGTGGATGAGCAGCACGCCGTCGGTCTGGCGGTCGGCCACGGCGGCCTGCAGCGCGGCCACGTAGGCCGGGCCGTCGGCGTCTTCGCCGAGGTCGGTGACGCCGGCCACCTGCAGGCCCAGCGTGCCGGCCCAATCGGCCGCCAGCACGGCCGGGCCGCCGCCGTTGGTGACCAGCGCCAGCCGCTCGCCCACCGGTCGGAAGCGCGAGGCCAGGCACTGCGCGGCGCTGAAGAGCTGCGTGAACTGCCGCACCCGCACCACGCCGGCGCGGCGCAGGGCGGCGTCGAAGACATCGTCGGTGCCGACGATGGAAGCGCTGTGGGTCAGCGCCACCTGGCTGCCGGCGGCCTGGCGGCCGGCCTTCATCACCACCACCGGCTTGGCATAGGCGGCGGCGCGCAGTGCGCTCATGAAGCGCCGCGCATGGCGGATGCCTTCCATGTAGACCAGGATGCTCTGCGTGCTGGCGTCGCTGGTCAGGTAATCCAGTACCTGCGGCAGCTCCACCGCGGTGTTGGGCCCGAGCGAGACCACGGTGGAAAAGCCCACGCCGTGCTGGCGCGCCCAGTCGAGCATGGCCGAGGTGAGCGCGCCCGACTGCGACACCAGCGCCAGCGGCCCGGCCGCGGCCAGCGGCCCCAGCGTGCTGGCGTTCAGCCCGATGGCCGGGCGCTGCAGGCCCAGGCTGTTGGGGCCGAGCAGGTGCACGCCGGCCTGGCGCGCGGTCTGGTGCAGTTGCTGGCACAACGCGGCCTCCAGGCCGGTGGTCAGCACCAGGGCGGCGCGGCAGCGTATGCGCCCGGCCACTTCCAGCGCGGCCAAGCATTGCGCCGCGGGCAGGGCGATCAGTGCCAGGTCGGCCCGGCTCTGCGCCAGGTCGCCCAGGGTGCCGGTGGTGCCGATGTCCAGCCAGGTGATGGGGCCGCTGAAGGCCGGAGCGGCCTGCTGCAACGCCTCGCGCAGCACCCGGGCCTCACGGTGCAGCGCTGCCGCGGCCGGGGCATCGGGGTCGCCGGCGAACACGACCACCGAGCGCGGCTGGAACAGCGGGGTCAGGAAGTGGCGGTCCACGGGGCGCTCGAGGGTTGGCAACAGCAGGCAATCATGCGCACAGCATAGGACAACAGGGGCATGCCCTTCCTGACGGCTAACCCTCCGCATGGCACAGTCGCCGCATGCCTTTTGCAGAGCTTGTTGCCTTCGTCACCGAGCGGCTGTCGCAGGCCTGGGCCGACCCGGTGCAGATGCTGGCCCTGGCCTCGGCGGCGGTGGCCGGCGCGCTGGTCATCGTCAGCGCCTTCGTGCGCACCATGATTCCCCTGCGCTGGCTGGCGGTGGGCAGCAACATGGGCTTCATCGTCTACGGCGTCATGCACCCCAGCTGGCTGATGGTGGGGCTGCATGCGGTGCTGCTGCCGGTGAACCTGTTCCGCGCCGTGCAGATGGTGCGCCTGACGCGGCGCGTGGTGGCCTCCACCACCGACCCCCGCCAGCTGGCGGTGTGGATGCGCCCCTACATGCGCAGCCGCAGCTACGGCGCCGGCCGCGTCATCTTCGAAAGCGGCCAGCCTGCCGACCGCCTGTACTTCCTGGCCAGCGGCGAGGTGGAATTGCCCGAGGTGGGCCGGCGCCTGCAGCCCGGCCAGATGTTCGGCGAGATCGCCTTCTTCGCGCCCGACCGGCGGCGCAGCAGCAGCGCACGTTGCCTGCAGCCCAGCACGGTGCTGAGCATCGACGAGGCCACCTTCCGCCAGCTGGTCTACCAGAACCCCGACTTCGGCCTGGAGATCGTGCGCCTGATCGCCGGGCGCCTGAGCCAGGACGTGCAGCGCCTGCAGGCGGTGGCGCCGCCGGCCCATCCCGCTGACCCTGGCGCCGACCACCCCGTCCGCGGGCCTGCCGTGCCGTCGCCACCCGCTTCGACCTGATTACACTGCGCCGGCCGGCGGGGTTGTTCCCACGCCCCAACCCTTCCACACAGGTAAGCCATGAAGAAAGTTGCCCTGCTCGCCGCCCTGCTGTGCACCCTGGTGGGTGCTGCCCACGCGGCCGACCCCTCGGTGAAGACCAACCTCATCGACCACTCGAACGCGAACCTCATCAGCCCCGAACAGGCCAAGGCGGTGATGGGCGACGCCCTGCCGGCCAAGGTGTGGAAGATCCACCCGCCCAGCCGCTTCGCCTTCGTTTCGCAGGTGGAAGGCGGCATGAAGGGCAGCACCTGCGTGGTGGCCGCGCGCGTGATGCTGCTGCCCCTGACGGCCACCGTGCGCGCCGTGCTCTTCCGCCCGCTGGAAACCGCCACCGCCTTCGATGCCCTGCCCAACAGCAGCACCGAGGCGTGCAAGGCCCTGGCCAAGGAAAAGCTGAAGGAAGCCACCAACGCCGTGGCCTCCAGCATCGTAAAAAGCTGAAGCAAGGAACCCGGCGGCGCTTCATGCCGCCGGCTCGGCCGGGTACAGCCCGCGCTCGCGCGCCATCAGCCGCACCAGCCCGAACAGCGCATCGATGTTCGGCGTGGCCAGCTTCAGGTGCTGGCCGATCTCGCGCACCGCGCCCAGCAGCGCATCCAGTTCCAGCGGCCGGCCGGCTTCGGCGTCCTGCAGCATCGAGGTCTTGAAGCTGCCCAGCTTGCGCGTGACGGCGTGGCGCTCTTCGGGGCTCTGGTCGATGGGTATGCCGAAGGCCGCGCCGATGGCCTGGGCTTCGCGCATCACGGCGCTGATGAAGCCGCGCACCAGCGGGTCGTCCAGCATGCGGTCGCTGGGTGCGCCGGTCAGCGCCGAGATGGGGTTCAGCGTCATGTTGCCCCAGAGCTTGAACCACACCTCGCGCTGAACCTGCGCCGAGCGCGTGAGGTCGAAACCGGCGCTCGTCAGCAGTTCGGCCACGGCCGGCACTGACAGCCCGTCGCCGGGTGTGGCACCCGCTTCGCCCAGCACCAGCCCCTGGCCCATCACGGGCCGTACCTCGCCGGGGGCCGGCGCGGTGGCGCTGGCGTGCACCACGCAGCCCAGCACGCGCGCGGCCGGCAGCAGCGCACGCACCGCGCCGCCGGGGTCCACGCTGTGCAGCACCAGGCCGCGGCAGGGGCCGGGCAGGTCTTCGAAGAACCACCAGGGCACGCCGTTCATCGCCGCCAGCACGCGCGTGTGCGGGCCGCACAGCGCGGCCACCGCCGGTGCCACGGCGGGCAGCGACGGGCCTTTCACGGCCAGGATGACGAGGTCTTGCACGCCCAACGCCGCCGGGTCGTCGCTGGCCTGCAGCGGCAAGGCAGTGGTGCCTTCAGGCCCGTGCACGCGCAGGCCGTGCTGGCGCACTGCCGCCAATGTGGCGCCGCGGGCCAGTGCCGAGAGCCTGACTTCGCCAGCAGGCAGGCGCTGGCCCAGGCGTGCCGCAAACAGGCCGCCGATGGCGCCCAGACCGACGATGCCGATCTTCATGCGCGGGGTTCCTTTTCCAGATGCAGCACGGCACGCGCGGCTTCGGCCACGGCGCTGCTCAAGGGTTGCAGCAGGCGCTCGGCGGCGCGCAGCGTCTGCCAGTGCAGGGGCACATCCACTGGCGCGGCGCCGGGCAGATCCACCAGCGCGCCGCGAGCCAGCAGCTCTTGCACCAGCGGCTCGGGGTTGAGGCCCCAGCCCAGGCCGGCCAGGGCCGCGTCCACGAACGCCTGCGAGGCCGGCAGCCAGTGGCGCGGCACCACCAGCGGCCGGCCCAGGTGGGCCTGGATCCAGCGCTCTTGCAGCCGGTCTTGCCGGTTGAAGACGAGGCAGGGCGCACGCGCCAGCGTGGCGGCGTTCACGCCCTCGGCGAAGTGCCGCGCCACGAAGGCCGGGCTGGCCGTGGCGCGGTAGCGCAGCGCGCCCAGGGCCAGGCTGCGGCAGCCGCGCTGCGGCGTGGCCAGCGCCGTCACGGCCGCCAGCACCTCGCCGCGCGCCAGTTGTTCGGCGGTGTGGTCCTGGTCTTCCAGGCGCAGGTCGAAGAGCCAGCCGCGTTCGGCGCCCAGCCGCGCGAGGGCGGGCATGAACCACGTGGCCAGGCTGTCGGCGTTGATGGCCAGCGGCAGCGTGGGCGCGGCGCCTTCGCCCAGCCCGGGCAGGGCCTCGGCGAGTTCGGCTTCCAGCAGGTGCAGGGCCTCGGCATGGCGGGCCAGCACCGCGCCCGCGGCGGTGGCGGTGCAGGGCGTGCCGCGCACCACGAGCGGCTGGCCCAGGCGCTCTTCGATCAGCTTGACGCGCTGCGACACGGCCGACGGTGTGAGGTGCAGCGCTTCGGCGGCACGCTCGAAGCTGCCTTCGCGGAGCACGGCGGCAACCGCGGCAACCAGCGGGTAGTCGAGCATGGGATGGGTGGGTTCGGGTGCGCCTGTTCAGCCTTGCTGATGCGGCTGAAGCAAGTCTAAGCCGCGGCCCCGGGCGCACCGGGCATGCTGCGCACCATGTCATCACCGCTGGTCGCTGCCGCCGTCTCGGGCTTCGTGCTCGGCCTCTCGCTCATCGTCGCCATCGGCGCGCAGAACGCCTTCGTGCTTCGTCAGGGGCTGCGGCGCGAGCATGTCGGGCCCATCGTGGCGCTGTGCGCCTTGTGCGATGCCGTCTTGATGGCCGCCGGTGTGGCCGGCCTGGCGCAGCTGCTGGGCACGCGCCCGGGCCTGGCCACGGTGCTCACGCTGGGGGGCATGGTCTTCCTCACCGCCTACGGCCTGATGGCACTGAAGCGGGCGCTGCGCCCCGGCACGCTGCAGGCCGCTGCGGCCAGCGCGGCGCCCACCCCGCTGCGCACCGTGCTGCTGCAGGCGCTGGGCTTCACGCTCTTGAACCCGCACGTGTATCTGGACACCGTGCTGCTGCTGGGCAGCCTGGGCGCGCAGCAGCCGGGTGCGGCCAAGGGCGCCTTCGTGGCCGCGGCGGCCACGGCCAGCCTGCTGTGGTTCACATCGCTGGGCTATGGCGCGCGCTGGCTGGCGCCCGTGTTTGCGCGGCCGCGGGCCTGGCAGGTGCTGGACGTGCTGATCGGCGTGACCATGCTGGCCCTGGCCGCCGGCCTGGGCTGGCGGCTGTGGGCGGGGCGTTAGCGGGGTGGAATCTGCACGGTCAGTGCTGCTGCGCGACGAGGGCCCGGAACTGCGAAGTCACGGCCGCACTGGACACACGCCTGGGCCCCAGGTTCTGATGCCAGAGGTGAATCCTCAAGGTGTCGGCAGCCCGAACCGATACACGGAGCCCGAGTCCGTGCCTCGATCGGCGTCTCGCGCTGCGCCCGCTATCACGCTGGAGCCCGAAAGCGCGACGGAGCGCCCGAGGATGTCGCGCGGCGCGGCATCCGACGCCACGAGCTTGCCGAGCTGATTGCCGGTGCTGACGTCGAAGACGTAGACCGACCCCGCACCATCGTTGTCGCCCCAGGCACCGACCACCAAGGTGTTGCCGACGAGGTCCAACGCGATTCCGAACTGATCGTTCACTCCGGCGTCGTTGGCTACGATCTTGCGAACGAGAGCGCCTGTGGCCGCATCAAAAAGGTAGACCGAGCCCGATGCGGAACCGTGATCGTCGTCGAATGGTGCCCCGACCGCGATGAGCCCGCCGCTGGTGGAGACGGCAAACCCGAACCGGTCGTCGGCGCTTGCGTCGCTCGCGGTCAGCTTGAAGCGCAGCCCCCCGTTGGAGGCGCTGAACACATACGCGGCACCGGCCTCGCGCGCCGAAATGCTGTCGAAAGGAGCACCGGCAACGACGGTGCTGCCCTCCACGGACACCGCGTGGCCGACGTTGTCCTTGGCCCTCGTCCCCGGCGGGGTCACGCGGGCGATCAGGCGCCTGGTGTTCGCGTCATAGAGATAGATCGCACCGTGGCCGCCAATGCTGGCGCTCCCGTTGATGAACGTTCCGGGAGCGCCCACCACGATCCGGTCCGCTGACACATCGACGGCACTGCCGAACGCGGATCCATCGGCGGGATTGCGCCTGGTGCTGGTGGGAACGAGCTTGGTCGTTTGCGCACCCGTCTGCGCGTCGAACACAAAAACCTCGCCCGCGAACTGGCCGACGTCATCTGCCCCTGGCGAGCCCACCACGATGAGGCTGCTGCTGCCCGCGACTGCACGCCCGTAGGCATCGTCACGGCGGAGCTCGGTGGCCGATGCGGGCAGCAGTTCCCGCACCAGCGATCCCGACTCGTCGAACACGTAGGCCGAGCCTCTGGTGTTGGTGATTCTGTAGAGGACGCTCTCCTGAGGGGCACCCACCACCATGCGTGACCCGGCGGAGGCAACGGACCAACCGAACAGATCACCAGCCATCCCGTTGGGCGCCCCGAGCTTCTGGGTCTGTGTCGTGCCCGCCACTGGCCCGAAGGTGGCGGCGCTCTCGGTCAGGGCTGCATCCAGTGTCGACGTGCCTGCACTCAAGGCCCGAGCCCGGTCATCCAAGCCGACCTCGCTTTGGACGCTGGCGCTGGCGCTGTCGGCCTCGGCATCGAACTCACCGCCGCCACACCCTGCCAGTGCAGTTGAAAGCGCGACTGTCAGCACGCCGAGCGTGCGACCCATGGGCCGATGCGTGAACGATGAATGCATGTCGTCTGCTCCTTTGCGTGGGCAACACGCCCGAACTCGACTCTCGACCAAAGGGCTCTCGAAATCCTCATGGATTTCTCACCGTGGCGGGAAGTGTTCGGTTCTGCTCCCGCTGGAGTTCATGCAGCGGATGACAACGCCAAGGCCTCAGGCCCACAGGCTCAAGGCCTTCGAGCGCAGCAAGCTAGCCGCGGTCGCTGAAGACCGCACGGCGCTGCGCAGGCGTCATCGCCTCCAGCGTCTCGATGTTGCGTTCGAAGATCGCCTCGGCCTCGGGAAAGGCTGCCACCGCCCGTTCAACGCTGTCCTCGCGCAGCAGGTGCAGCGTGGGGTGGGGCGAGCGGTTGCTGAGGTTGCCCGCGTCGTCGGGCTCGGTGCCGTCGAACTGGAACTGCGGGTGGAAGCTGGCGATCTGCAGCTGGCCTTCCAGGCCCAGGTCTTCCAGGGCGCCTTCGGCCACGTCGAGGAAGTCGTTGAAATCGAGGAAGTCGTGCAGCAGGCCTGGGCACACGAGCAGCGTGGTGTCGATGGCCTCGGGGTCGGCAGCGGCCAGGGTCTTGAGCTCGGCCACCAGTTCGCCCAGCAGTTCACGCGGCTGTGTGGCCCGGCTTTCCACCCAGCGTATCTGGCCCTTGCTGTGCACGGCCTTCGCGAAGGGGCAGAGGTTCAGGCCGATCACGGCCTGTTCCAGCCAGGCGCGGGTGTCGGCCAGCGCGCCAGAGCCCGGTGCCGAAGCTGAAGTTGAAGGTGCAGGTGAACTCATGGCCGCACGCCCGGGCTTTCCACCGCCATGCCGGCGGCGCGTTGTTTCAGGTAGAGCTCGATCATCGTGTACTCGTCGCTGCCATAGGCGTAGGGCTCGGCGCGCACGCCGGTCATGCAGTTGCGCAGGCGGCGTTGCAGCGAGCCCAGGCCCTGCCATTCCAGCCGGTACAGCGGGTAGGCGGTGGGGTGGGCCTGAGGGATGAGGGCCCCGGCCAGGCGGCGGCCGGCGTGGTCGTCGTGGCACTGCGCGCAGGAAAAGTCGAGCTGGCCGATGCGCTGGCGGTAGAGCTGCTCGCCTTGCGCCACGAAGGGCCGCAGCGCGGGCGTGGCATCGGGCTGGATGGGAAGGCCGCGGCCTTGCAGCGCCACATAGGCTTCCAGCGCCAGCAGGCCTTCGCTCTCGGGCGCGAGCGCCGGCTTCTTCACGTGGCGCACCTGGCAGGCGTTGATGCGGCCGGCCAGCGTGAGCGGCTTGCCGCTCGGCGCATGCCAGGCGGGGTGGCGCGCGGCGGCGGGGCGCAGGCTTTGGGCCGTGTGGCAGCGGCTGCAATCGGCTTGGAAACGCTGCGCGCCGTCTTCCACCCACAGCATGGCCGGGTTCTGGCTGTCGTCGCGCTGCAGCGCCTGGGTGCTGGGCGACATGTCTTCGAAGCCCGAGCGGCGCGTTTCGGCCGGGGTGGCCCTGGCCGCATGCAAGGCGCTGACCGACACCACCAGCAGCGCCAGAAGTGCCAGCAGTGCCGGCCGCACCCCGGCTGGCATCGGCCTCATGCCACCGTGATGACGGCGGTTTCGCGCTGCGCCAGGCCCTGGTCGCCCTCGATGCGGAGCGTGAGCGTGCCGCTGCGCGTGGCCCGCAGGGGAAAGGCCACGTAGGGGTTGGCGGCGATGGCGGGGAACAGCTCGGCGGCGAACACCACCTCGCCTTCGAAGCGCGCCTCCAGGCGCTGGATGATGTTGCGCGTGATCACGCGGCCGTCCGCGCCCGGCCGGAAGCCGGTTTCCATCGGGTGCTGCAGCAGCACGCGCACCTCGAACACCTCGCCGGCGCGCACGCTGGCGGGTACTCTGAGCAAGGCACGGATGGCCATCATTCGCCTTCCAGGCAGGCGGCCAGGGCCACCACCACGGCCACGCGGTGCTGCCAGACGCTGCCGTCGCTCATCTGCGCCAGCGCTATCACGTGCTGGCTGCTGGCCATGCGCATGCGGGTTGCCACCTGGGCGCGCCCGCTGGCCGGGCCCAGGGTGAACAGTGCCACCTCGGGCTGCGGGTTCAGCTCGGTGAACAGGCCGATGCGGCGCACGTGGTCCTCGGCCGTCATCGGGCTTTGCACGCTCACGCTCACCGGCACGGTGTTGCCGTTTTCCACCACGGCGTCGATGGCCAGCGTGACGCGGCCGGTCTGCAGCGGCGCACCGCCGGCAAAACGGTCGATGGCTGCCTGCAAGGCGGGCGACGGTGCGGCGTGCGCGGCCCAGGGTTGCAGCAGCACGCCCAGCATGCCGGCGCTGCCCGCCGCCAGGCAGTCCCTGCGGCTCGGCTTCATTTCAGTGTTTTCAGGAACGCGACCACGTCTTCCACCTGCTGCGCCGTCAGCACAGGCCGGCCCTGCCAGGCCGCGCCTACGCGCTGCGCGGGCGTGGCCGGTGGCGCGCGGTGGAAGGCCGGCATCAGGCTGGCCGGATTCAGGTGCTTGGCATCGGCGATGCGAAGGCGCAGCTGGGCCGTGGTGTAGCGGCTGCCCACGCCCGCCAGGTTGGTGGACAGGTTGCCCTGCGCACGCTCCACCGGGTTGCGGTCGAAAGGCCCGCTGTGGCACAGCAGGCACAGGCCCTGCGTGCGGTCCACCACGATGGCGCGGCCGGCAGCGGGATCACCCGGCGTGGCCGTCAGCGGCTGCGGAATGCCGTCGCCCACCACGGAGAACACCACCGCGGCGCCCAGCCCCACCAAGGACATGCCGGCCATCGAATACCGCGCCTGTGCCGGCGACCGGGCCGCCGCGCCGCTTCAGGCCCGCAGCCGCTGCTGCTTGATGGGCAGTTCGCGGATGCGCTGCCCCGTGGCGGCGAAGATGGCGTTCAGCACCGCCGGTGCGGCCACGGCGATGGTGGGTTCACCCACGCCGCCCCAGAAGCCGCCCGAAGGCATGATGATGGTCTCCACCTTGGGCATTTCGCTGATGCGCAGCGAGCGGTAGGTGTCGAAGTTGCGCTGCTCGATGCGGCCGTCCTTCACCGTGCACTCTTCGTGCAGCATGGCGCCCAGGCCGTAGACGAAGCTGCCTTCCACCTGCGCCTCGATCTGCTGCGGGTTCACCGCATGGCCGCAGTCGGTGGCGGCCACGATGCGGTGCATCGTGAGCTTGCCGTCGGCGCTGACCGAAACCTCTGCACAGGCCGCCACATAGCTGCCGAAGCCGTGCGTCACGCACAGGCCGCGGTGCACCTTCTGGCCGTTGATGTCGGCGGCCGGCGTGCCCCAGCCCACGCGCTCGGCCACCGCGTTCAGCACCGCCAGGTGCTTGGGGTGGTTGGCCATCAGCTTGCGGCGCAGGGCCAGCGGGTCCTGCTGCGTGGCGTGCGCCACCTCGTCGAGGAAACACTCCAGGTACAGCGCGTTCTGGTTCAGGTTCACGCCGCGCCAGAAGCCGGGGGGCACGTGCGGGTTGCGCATGGCATGGTCCACCAGCAGCGCGGGGAAGGTGTAGCCGATCATGGCCTCGCCGCCGCCGTTGTTCAGACCCTGGAAGACCACGGGGTCGCGGCCGTCGCGGATGTTCTGCGGCGCCACGCCGGCCAGGATGCTCTGCCCGCTGATGCGCATGTGCAGGCCCGTGATGTTGCCTTGCGCGTCCAGCGCCGCCGTCATCTTGGCCTGGGTGATGGGGTGGTAGCGCCCCTGGGTCATGTCTTCTTCGCGCGACCACAGCAGCTTCACCGGCACGCCGGGCATCTGGCGGGCGATCTGCACGGCCTGCGTGATCCAGTCCTGCACCGCGCCGCGGCGGCCGAAACCACCGCCGAGGTCGATCTTGTAGACCTCGCACTGCGCTGCCGGCAGGCCGGCCGCCGTGGCCGTGGCGGCCAGCGAGGCCTCGCCGTTCTGCGTGGGCGTCCAGACCTCGCAGCGCTCGGGCGTCCACTTCGCCGTGGCGTTCATCGGCTCCATGGTGGCGTGGTTCTGGTGCGGGTAGGCGTACACCGCCTCGATCTTGCGTGCCGCACCCGCCAGCGCCGCCTTCACATCGCCCTGGCTATTGCCCACCACGGCGTCGGTGGCGTCCAGGCCGGCTTTCAGCACGGCGTTGAATTCGGCCTGCTGGGCCTTGGCGTGCGGGCCGAAGTCCCACTCCACCGGCAGCGCGTCCAGTGCCTTCTTGGCATGCCACCAGGTGTCGGCCACCACGGCCACGGCGTTGTCGCCCACGGCCAGCACCTTCTTCACGCCGGGTAGCTTCTCCACCGCGGCAGCGTTGTAGCTCTTAAGCTTGCCGCCGAACACCGGGCAGGCGTTGATGGCGGCGTTCAGCATGCCGGGCAGCTTCAGGTCGGCTCCGAAGATCTTCTGGCCGTTCACCTTGTCGGCCGTGTCCAGCCGCGCCAGCCGCTGGCCCACCAGCTTCCAGTCTTTCGGGTCTTTCAGCGGCACGTCGGCGGCGGCGGGCGGCGTCAGCTTCGCGGCGGCGGCGGCCACCTTGCCGTAGGTGGTCTTGCGGCCGCTGGGGCCGTGGGTGATGACGCCCTTGCTGGCCGTGCACTCGGCGGCCGGCACCTGCCAGCCCTGCGCGGCGGCCTGCACCAGCATCAGGCGGGCGCTGGCACCGCCCTTGCGCACGTACTCCTGGCTTTCGCGGATGCCGCGGCTGCCGCCCGTGCTGAAGTTGCCCCATACGCGCTTGCGCGCCAGGCTCTGGCCGGGGGTGGGGTACTCGGTGGTGACGCGGGCCCAGTCGCATTCCAGCTCTTCGGCCACCATCTGCGCCAGGCCGGTGAGCGTGCCCTGGCCCATCTCGCTGCGCGCGATGCGGATGACCACCTTCTCGTCGGGCTGCACCACCACCCAGGCGTTGACCTCGGGCGTCTGCCCTTGCGCGCTGGCCGTGGTGGGAAAGCCGAAGACGAAGCCGCCGGTGGCCACCGTGGCGGCTGCCGCGGCCGTGCCGCCGACGAACTGGCGGCGGTTCAGCGCCGCGCCGCGGGGGGTGTCGTGAAGGCTGCTGCTCATGCCGCGCTCCGGTCGGTGTGCACGATGTTCAGGCCTGCGGTCTGCGTGATGCCGGCCGCTTCCTTGATGGCGGCGCGCACCCGGTTGTAGGTGCCGCAGCGGCAGATGTTGGTGATGGCCGCGTCGATGTCGGCGTCGGTGGGCTTGGGCTTGTTCTTCAGCAGCGCCGCAGCGGCCATGATCATGCCGCTCTGGCAGTAGCCGCATTGCGGCACGTCGTTCTTCACCCAGGCCTTCTGCAGCGGGTGGTCGCCCTTGGGCGACAGGCCCTCGATGGTGATGACCTTCTGCCGCGCCTGCACCGCAGACACCGGCATCACGCAGCTGCGCACCGGCGCGCCGTCGATGTGCACGGTGCAGGAGCCGCACTGCGCCACGCCGCAGCCGTACTTGGTGCCGGTCATGCCCAGCTGTTCGCGCAGCACCCACAGCAGCGGGGTGTCGGGTTCGGCCTGGTGCTGGTGCACCTTGCCATTCACGTTCAAGCGGGCCATGGGGGTCTCCTGTGGGTGGGGTCGGCGGGGCGCATGATGCTGTGCGTTAGCCGCCCACGTGTGCAGTCGGGTTTGTGCCCACGCCACGATCCGGCGGGCGGTGCCGGCAGAAGCCGCTATGCGGCCCGGCGTGCCGGCCGGCCTGCGGCTTCAGTGCAGCTTGTCGCGGCCGTTCGGCGCGTTCGGGCCGTTGCGGCCGTCACGGGGGTGCTGGAAGCGGTCGGGGCGGTAGACGTTGCCCTCGCGCTCGACCTTGGGCGTGCGGCGCGCGCGCTCGATGGCATCCAGTGCTTCCTGGCGGGCGCGCCGCGCCTGCATCGGGCTGCGCAGACGCTGGCGCAGGGTCAGGCCCAGCAGGCGGCTGCGTGCCAGCAGGCGCTCGCTTCGAGCCCGCAGTTGCTGGCGGCGCGTCGGGCCCAGCGCCATGCCCAACCACACGCCCAGGCAGGCCAGCAGGCCCAGCACCGCCAGCCATTGGTTGGATGAAAACTCGCCCATGCCGCAAATCTAGCGCGGACGCGCCTGCCATGGTGGAATACCGGCACCGCCGCCGCCGCCCGCCATGACTGCTGCACGAATATCTCATTCCACCAGTCGCGCCCTCCGGGCCCTGCTCAGCCTTCAGGGCCTGCTGCTGGCTGTGGCCGTGGCCGCGGGCGCTTTCAGCACCGAAGCCGAGGCGGCGCGGCTGGCGCTGGTCATCGGCAACGACAAGTACCAGCACGTCACCCCGCTGCGCAACGCGCGCAACGACGCGCAGAGCCTGGCTCGTGAACTGGAAGCCGCCGGTTTCAAGGTGACGCGCGTGCTCGACGCCTCGCGCGAGACCATGCACGAGTCGATAGACACCTTCCTGCGCAAGATCGAGAAGGGCGACGAGGTGGTGTTCTTCTTCAGCGGCCACGGTTCGCAGCCGCCGCAGCTGGGGCCCTACCTGCTGCCGGTGGACATCCGCGTCACCAGCGAACGTTCCGTGCAGCGCGACGGCATCGCGCTGGAGCAGATGGTCGACGACCTGAACCAGCGCGCGCGCTTCTCGCTCATCATCATCGACGCCTGCCGCGACGACCCCTTCCGTCAGACCGTGGCCGGGCGCTCGCTGCCGGCAGGCTCGGCCCTGGGCCGCATCGAGCCGCCCAAGGGCACCATGATCATCATGGCGGCCTCCAAGGGCCAGCAGGCGCTGGACCGCCTGAGTAACAACGACCCGGTGCCCAACGGCCTGTTCACGCGCGAACTGGTCAAGCAGATGCGCACGCCGGGGCTCTCAGCGGCCGACATGCTCAAGCGCGTGCGCAGCAGCGTCGAAAACACGGCCGCTTCGGTCAACCACGTGCAGCGGCCTTCGCTGGTGGATGAGTCATCGACCGACTTCTTCTTCTATCCGCCTGCGGGCGCGGCCACGTTCACGCCCGCACCCACCCCGGCCACCGCAACCAGCACCACGCCGGCCTTGCCGCCCACCCTGCCGCCGGTCTTGCCGCCAGTGGCCGGCCCGGCCGGGCGGCCGGCCGGGCCGGCCACCGGTGTTGCCGCGCCCGTGGGCAAGACCGATGCCCCGGCCAACCCCGCCACCCCGCCCGCCACCGCCGGCACGGCGCCCGGCGCAGCCACGGCAGCCCCGGCCCCGGCGGTGAACAGCCTGCAGGCCGAGTTCGAGGTCTTCGACCGTGCGGCCAACAGCCGGCTGCGGGCCGACTACGAAACCTACCTGCGCCTCTACCCCAACGGCCGCTACGCCGACCGTGCGCGCGAGGCGCTGAAGAAGCTGTGAGCGGCCCTCACTCGGGCACTTCCACCACGCCCAGCACTTCGCTCGCGCCGTAGCGGGTGGCGCTGCCGTCGCCGCCGGTGGCTTCCACCACCAGCGTGCGCGCGGCCGAGGCGCTGGCCAGGCCCGAGGCGAACACCGCGCCTTGCTGCAGCCCGCGCGAGAGGTCGCGCTTCGTCGGCGAGACGATGGCCAGCAGGTGGCTGGTGCCCGCCGGCCCGCCCGCCCGCAGGCGCCAGCTGGCGCGCGGGAAACGGTGCGTGCCGGCGCTGATGAAGTTGTTCTCGTCCAGCTTGTTCGGGAACAGCAGGTTGAAGGTCTTGCCGTCGCTGCCGGCCTGCAGCAGGTAGAGGTAGCCCTCGCGGTTGCTGGCCACCGAAAAGTCGAGCAGGTCCTTGCCCACGCGCAGGCGCGGCTGCGGCGCGCTCAGCGTCACCTGCAGCGCACGGTCGGCGCCGGCGCGCAGGTCGGCCAGCACCTTGGCGGCGTTCAGCGTGGCGGCGGTCGGGGGGGCAGGCGCGGCGGCGGTTGCGGTTGCGGGTGCCGGTGCGGGCGCCTGGGCGGTGGCTGCAGTCGGCGCGGGGGACGGGGCCGTTGCCTGCGTGGGCGCTGGCGCGGGTGCGGGTGAGGGCGCGGGCGTGGTCACAGGTGCCGCCGCCGCAGGCGCCTGCGCGAACGACAGCGGCAGTTCGCTGTTGCCCTGCAGCGTGATGGTCTGCTTGGCGCCGAACTTGTCGATCAGGCCCTGCGCACAGGCCCGCAGTTCCTCGCCGTTGATGCGGCCGCTGCGGTCGCGGTCGGCGGCGGCGTCCTGCAGGCAGGCCGTCCAGGCCAGCGTGCCCAGGCTGCCGCGCGGGGTGGCGAAGGACACCTGCGAATCGTTCGATGCCGCGATGTACAGCACCTGCGGCCCGCGCGGCTGTGCCGCCAGCGGGCCCAGGCTGCGCGTCATGCGCGTGGTGTTGGTGGGGTTGCCGCAGGTGTAGGCATCGCCCAGGGTGCTGACGGCGCTGTTGCTCTTGTTGCCCGGCGGCAGGAACTTGGGCTTCATGCCCTCGGGTCCGCCCAGGCTGCGCGTGGCGGCGCCGCCCGAGAAGCACGAGTCGTTCATCATCACCAGCTGCCCGGCCTTCTCGCCAATGGCGGTGAGCACGCGCTGCATGTCGCTGTCCAGGAACAGCCCGTCGCGCGCCACCAGGCCTTCGGTGCAGCGCGCGTCGGTGCCGCGCCCGGCAATCTGGCTGCCATGGCCCGAGAAGTAGATGAAGACGCGGTCGCCGTCCTTCACGCGCTGGTGCAGCCCCACCAGCGCACCCGCCAGGTTGGCGCGCGTGAGCTGGGTGTTGCTCAGCTCGGTGATCTGCGCCGCCGGCACGCCCATGGCCATGGCCATGCGGCGGGCGTTGGCCGCGTCGAGGTCGATGCCGGGCAGGTTGTCCTCGGCATTGCCGTAGTCGCCGATCCACAGGATGAGCGCATGGTTGGCGGCCCAGGCCGGTGCGGCCATCCAGGGCAGGGCCAGGGCGAGGGCCGTGCCCAGCGTCAGGGCGGCCCGGCGCAAGGGGTGGCGCAAGGGCTGGCGCATGGGATGCAGGACGGGTGGGCAAAGCGCGGGGCGCAGATCGGGGCGGGCCGTTGGGCGGGCGGTCAACAGCGGCATGGGGGCTCCTGCGTCTTTCGCGGCGCGCCAGGGCGGGCCGACGGGTGGGAAGGCCCGCTCATTTTGTGGGTGTTGGCCCCAGCTTTGCCACCAGCAAATGGGCGAGCAGCGGCAGCGCCTGTTCCAGCAGCGGCCCTCGCGGACGCTGGGCAGAACAGGCCAGCCACAGGGTGGCAGCCAGCGGCGGCTGATCCTTCGCCAGGAGGATGGGGCGAACCCGGAAGGCGGCCTCGCGCCCGCTGCCACGCACCGCGTTCAGCGCCAGCACGGCATGCAGCGGGTGGCGTTCCACCAGGTCCAGCATGGCGGGCACGCTGTCGATTTCCAGCCCCACGCGCGGCTTCAGCCCGGCTTCGGCCAGCACCGTTTCCAGCCGCATGCGGATGGCGTGCGGCCGGCTGGGCATGACGAGCTCGTGCGTCGCCAGCTCGGCCAGCGAGAGCCCGCGCCCCAGCAGCGCCTGGACGCGGCCCGCCGCCGGCCTGGCCGACACCAGGTAGAGCTGCTCCTCCATCACCGGCTGCAGGTCGAAGGCGGCGGCCGGCGTGGCGTTGTAGACCACGGCGCAGTCGATGCGGCCCTGGGCCAGCCACTCCAGCACGTAGGTGGACAAACCTTCCACGACCGTGAGCGTGGCGCGCGGAAACTGCACGCGGAAGCTTTCGACCAGCGGCGCGGTGAGCGTGCGGCTCACGCTGGGTGGCAGCCCGATGCTCAGCAGGCCCGAGGCGGCGCCGCGCTGCTCTTCGAGGTCGAGCCGCGCGCGTTCCAGCTGCTGCAGGATGCCGCGGCCGTGGCCCAGCAGTCGCTGCCCGGCGGGGCTGAGCGTCACGCCGCGGCCGTTGCGGGCGAAGAGCGGCTGGCGCAGTTCCACTTCCAGTGCGCGCACCTGGCGGCTGAGCGCCGGCTGCGCTACGCCCAGCACGCTGGCTGCGCGCGTGAAGCTGCCCAGGTCGGCCACGGTCACGAAGGCCTGCAGTTGCTTGAAGTCCACGGGGCGATCTTAGACCGCTGTTATGCGCTTTCGGCCTAACAGCTAGTGCAGAACTCGCGTTGATGCATGGCCCGAGGCGCTGAAGAATGGGCATCGCCATGAGCACATCGACCTCGGACGTCCCTTCCGCCCCCGCCACCCATGCCGACGGCCCCGCCAACCCGGCCCGCCCGGTGGTGCGCGGCATCTCGTCGATGGCCACCCGTGCGCTGCTGGCCGAGCTGTGCGCCGCCTGCGCCCGCGAGACCGGCCTGCAGGCGCACATCGAGGCCGTGGGCGGGGTGGACGCCGCCAAGCGCGTGGCCGCCGGCGAGAGCTTCGACGTGGTGGTGCTGGCCAGCGACGCCATCGACAAGCTCATCGCGGCGGGCCACCTGCGGGCCGGCAGCCGCGTGGACCTGGTGCGCTCCCCGGTGGCCGTGGCCGTGCGGGCAGGAGCACCCGTGCCGCGCATTGACAGCGAGGCCGCGCTGCGCGAGGCCGTGCTGGCGGCGCCCAGCCTCAGCGTCTCTACCGGCCCCAGCGGCACCTTCGTGCTGCAGCTCTTCGAACGCTGGGGCCTGGCCGACACGCTGAAGCCGCGCTTGGTGCAGGCCCCGCCCGGCGTGCCAGTGGGCACGCTGGTGGCACGCGGTGAGGTGGCGCTGGGCTTCCAGCAACTGAGCGAGCTGCTGCCGCTGCCCGGCATCACCCTGCTGGGCACGCTGCCGCCGGCTTGCGAGACCATCACCACCTTCTCGGCCGCGCCCGGTCTGCACACCGCACAGGGCGCGGCTGTGCAGGCCCTGCTGGCCTACCTGAACAGCCCCGCCGCTGCCGACGTGAAGCGGCGCCACGGCATGACGCCGGCCTGAACCGCGGCCCACCCTCTGCACCGAAAACACCGGAAACACCGGAAGCCCCGCATGATCATCGACATCCACGGCCACTACACCACCGCGCCCAAGGCGCTGGAAAACTGGCGCAACGCGCAGATCGCCGGCATCAAGGACCCCGCCGCCATGCCGCGCGCGGCCGATCTCAAGATCAGCGACGACGAGCTGCGCGAGACCATCGAGCTCAACCAGCTGGCCAAGATGCGCGAGCGCGGCAGCGACCTCACCATCTTCAGCCCGCGCGCCAGCTTCATGGCCCACCACATCGGTGATTTCCAGGTCAGCAGCACCTGGGCCGCCATCTGCAACGAGCTCTGCTACCGCGTCAGCCAGCTCTTCCCGCAGCACTTCATCCCCGCGGCCATGCTGCCGCAGAGCCCGGGCGTGGACCCGGCCACCTGCATCCCCGAGCTGGTGAAGTGCGTCGAGCAGTTCGGCAACGTGGCGCTCAACCTGAACCCCGACCCGAGCGGCGGCCACTGGACCAGCCCGCCTTTGACCGACCGCCACTGGTACCCCATCTACGAGAAGATGGTGGAGTACGGCATCCCGGCCATGGTGCATGTCAGCACCAGCTGCAACGCGTGTTTCCACACCACCGGCGCGCACTACATCAACGCCGACACCACGGCCTTCATGCAGCTGCTGCAGGGCGACCTGTTCAAGGATTTCCCGACGCTGAAGTTCATCATCCCGCACGGCGGCGGCGCCGCGCCCTACCACTGGGGCCGCTACCGGGGGCTCGCGCAAGAGCTGAAGAAGCCGCTGCTCACCGAGCACCTGCTGAACAACGTCTTCTTCGACACCTGCGTGTACCACCAGCCGGGCATCGACCTGCTGACGAAGGTGATCCCGGTGGCGAACATCCTCTTCGCCAGCGAAATGATCGGTGCGGTGCGCGGCATCGACCCCGAGACCGGCTTCAACTACGACGACACCAAGCGCTACATCGAGGCCAGCACGCAGCTGAGCGCGGCCGAGAAATACGCCATCTATGAAGGCAATGCGCGCCGTGTCTACCCGCGGCTGGACGCTGCCCTGAAAGCTCAAGGACTCTGACCATGTACGAACTCGGCGTCGTCTACCGCAACATCACGCGCACCCCGGCGCACATCGCCGACCAGCTGGCGCACTTCGGCAGCGCCACGGTGCACGAGGCCATGGGCCGCGTGGGCCTGCTGCACACCTGCATGCGGCCCATCTACAGCGGCGCGCAGGTCGGTGGCACCGCCGTCACCGTGCTGCTGCACCCGGGTGACAACTGGATGATGCATGTGGTGGCCGAGCAGATACGGCCCGGCGACATCGTCATCGCAGCCATCACCGCGCCTTGCACCGATGGCTACTTCGGTGACCTGCTGGCCACGTCTTTCCAGGCCCGCGGTGCTCGCGCGCTGGTCATCGATGCCGGCGTGCGCGACGTGAAGACCCTGACCGAGATGCGCTTCCCGGTGTGGAGCAAGGCCATCAGCGCCAAGGGCACGATCAAGGCCACCCTGGGCAGCGTGAACATCCCCGTGGTGTGCGCCGGCGCGCTGGTACACCCGGGCGACGTGGTGGTGGCCGACGACGACGGCGTGGTGTGCGTGCCGCGCGCCATAGCCGAAGCCACGCTGGCCGCCGCCACGAAGCGCGAAGCCAACGAAGGCGAGAAGCGCGCGAAGCTGGCCGCCGGCGTGCTGGGCCTGGACATGTACAAGATGCGCGAGCCGCTGGCCCAGGCCGGCCTGCGCTACATCGACTGAAGGCGCGACTGTGCGCATCGCCCTCATCGGCTATGGCGAAGTCGGCCGCATCCTGGCGGAAGACCTGGGTGCCGCCGGCCACCGGCTGCAGGCCCACGACTTGAAGCTGGCCGGGGCTGGCGCCAGCGTTGCGCCGCTGCGTGCCCATGCGGCAGCGCACGGCGTGGTGCTGGCAGACACGCAGGCCGAGGCCGTGCGCGGCGCTGAACTCGTGGTGAGCGCGGTTACCGCCAGCCAGGCCGTGGCCGTGGCCGAAGCCTGCGCTGCGGGTCTGGCCCCTGGTGCGTTTTTCCTCGACTTCAACAGCGCCAGCCCTGGCGCCAAGATCCAGGCCGCGCAGTGGGTCAATGCGGCCGGCGGCCGGTATGTGGAAGGCGCGGTGATGACCAGCGTGCCGCCCTACCGCCTGAAGGTGCCCTTGCTGCTGGGCGGGCCCGACGCGGCGGCGCTGAAGCCGCTGCTGGACACCTTGGGTTTTGCCGCCCGGGTGCACAGCGAACAGCTCGGCGTGGCCAGCGCCACCAAGATGTGCCGCAGCGTGATGATCAAGGGCCTGGAGGCCATGGTCATCGAGAGCTTCACCGCCGCGCGCCACCACGGGGTGGAAGACGCGGTCATCGCGTCGCTGCAGGAAACCTTTCCCGGCATCGACTGGGAGAAGCAGGCCAGCTACTTCTTCCAGCGCGTCATCGAACACGGCCGCCGCCGCAGCGAAGAGGTGCGCGAGGTGGCCGTCACCGTGCGTGAAGCCGGGCTCGTGCCGCACAGCGCGGCGGGCACGGCCGAGCGCCAGGCGCACATCGCCGATCTCGCCGACGCGGGCGTGTTCGGCACCCGCGGTGAACCGGGTTTTGCGCGCAGCGCCGACTGGCGTGTGGAAGCGGATCGCATCCTCGCCGCCGTCAACAAGGACAAGGCATGAAGACCCAGGTTGTCATCATCGGCAGCGGCCCCGCGGGCCTGCTGCTCTCTGAAATCCTGCACCGCCACGGCATCGAGAGCCTGGTGCTGGAGCGCCAGACGCGCGAGTACGTGCTCTCGCGCATCCGCGCCGGTGTGCTGGAAAGCACCACGGTGGAAGTGCTGCGCGCCAACGGCCTGAGCGAACGCATGGACCGCGAAGGCCACCCGCACGACGGCATGCGCATCGCATGGGCCGGGCGCGACAGCTTCCTGGTGGACACCGCCAGCACGCTGGGCCGGCGCTTCATGGTCTACGGCCAGACGGCCATCCAGGAAGACCTCTACGCCGCCGCCGACCGCCGCGGCCAGACCGTGCTGACCGAAGTGCAGGACGTGGTGCTGCACGAATTCGACGGCCGCCCCGGTGCCAAGCCCTACGTCACCTACACGCGCCATGGCGAGGCCGGGCGTGTGGACTGCGAGTTCATTGCCGGCTGCGATGGCTTCCATGGCGTCAGCCGCCGCAGCATCCCCGAGAGCGTGCGCAAGGAGTACGAGAAGGTCTACCCCTTCGGCTGGCTGGGGGTGATGTCGCGCACCAAGCCGCTGCCCGACATCACCTACGTCAACCACCCCCAGGGTTTTGCGCTGGCGAGTTACCGCAACGAGCAGCTCTCGCGCTACTACATCCAGGTGCCGGTGGACGACAAGGTGGAGGCCTGGTCCGACGACCGTTTCTGGAGCGAGCTGACCGCGCGTTTCCCGGCCGAGATGGCCGAGATGATCGAGACCGGCCCCACCATCGAGAAGAGCATCGCGCCGCTGCGCAGCTTCGTCAGCGAGCCCATGCGTTATGGCGCGCTTTACCTGTGTGGTGATGCCGCGCACATCGTGCCGCCCACCGGCGCCAAGGGTCTGAACCTGGCGGTGAGCGATGTGTTCTACCTCTCGCGGGCACTTGCCAGCTGGTATGGCCAGGGCAAGGACGAACTGCTGAACAACTACAGCGCGATGGCGCTGCGCCGCGTGTGGAGCAGCGTGCGCACGAGCTGGTACCTCACGACGCTGCTGCACCGCTTCCCGCACTTCAGCGAGTTCGACCAGAAGGCGCAGGAGCACGAGCTCGATTACCTGAAGAACTCGCGGTTTGCACAAGCCGCGCTGGCCGAGCAATACGCTGGGCTTCCCTTCGAGATGGTGAGCTGAAACCATGGCGCAGAACGTCTTCGAGAAGACCCCCGGCTGGCTGGATTGGTACGCCGGGCCATCGAAACCCCGCTTCCAGCTGCCGCCGGGCGCGGTGGACGCGCACTGCCACGTCTTCGGCCCCGGTGCCGAGTTCCCCTACGCGCCCGAGCGCAAGTACACGCCCTGCGATGCCAGCAAGGCGCAGCTGTTCGCGCTGCGCGACCACCTGGGTTTTGCACGCAACGTCATCGTGCAGGCCACCTGCCACGGCGCCGACAACCGCGCCATGGCCGATGCCTGCGCCAGCAGTGGCGGCAAGGCGCGCGGCGTGGCCACGGTCAAGCGCAGCGTGACTGACCGGGAGCTCGAAGCCCTGCACAACGACGGCGTGCGCGGCGTGCGCTTCAACTTCGTCAAGCGCCTGGTCGACTTCACGCCCAAGGACGAGCTGATGGAGATCGCCGGCCGCATCAAGGCGCTGGGCTGGCATGTCGTCATCTATTTCGAGGCGGTGGACCTGCCCGAGCTGTGGGACTTCTTCACGGCGCTGCCCACCACCGTGGTGGTGGACCACATGGGCCGCCCTGACGTGAGCCTGCCGGTGGACGGCCCGCAGTTCGCGCTGTTCCAGCGGTTCATGCGTGAGCATGAAAACGTGTGGAGCAAGGTCAGTTGTCCTGAGCGACTTTCAGCCGCTGGGCCCCGCGCCCTGAACGGCGAACAGGCGGCCTACCGAGACGTGGTGCCCTACGCCCGCCGCATCGTCGAGAGCTTCCCTGACCGCGTGCTCTGGGGCACCGACTGGCCGCACCCCAACCTGAAGGACCACATGCCCGACGACGGTTTGCTGGTCGACTTCATCCCGCACATCGCCGTGACGGCGGAACTGCAGCAGAAGTTGCTCGTCACCAACCCCATGCGCCTGTACTGGCCCGAGGAGACGGCATGAGCCTCGACAAACCCTATCTCGACATCCCCGGCACCACCATCTTCGACGCCGAGCAAAGTCGCAAGGGCTACCACCTCAACCAGTTCTGCATGAGCCTGATGAAGGCCGAGAACCGCAAACGCTTTCTCGCTGACCAGCGCGCCTATCTCGACGAGTGGCCGATGACGGAAGAACAGAAGCAGGCGGTGCTGGCGCGCGACCTGAACCGCTGCATTGCCGCGGGCGGCAACATCTATTTCCTGGCCAAGATCGGCGCCACCGATGGCAAGAGCTTCCAGCAGATGGCCGGAAGCATGACGGGCATGAGCGAAGAAGAGTACCGCGCCATGATGGTGGCCGGCGGCCGCGACCCGATGTGGGGAAGGAGCTGAACATGGCCCGCATCACCGCCTCGGTCTACACCAGCCACGTGCCCGCCATCGGCGCAGCGCTGGACCTCGGCAAGACGGCCGAGCCCTACTGGCAGCCGCTGTTCAAGGGCTACGAGTACAGCCAGCAGTGGATGAAGGATGACCATCCCGACGTTGTCTTTCTGGTCTACAACGACCACGCCACGGCCTTCAGCCTGGACCTGATTCCCACCTTCGCCATCGGCACCGGCGCCGAGTACCAGCCCGCCGACGAAGGCTGGGGCCCGCGGCCGGTGCCGAAGGTGATCGGCCACCCCGAGTTGGCCAGCCACATCGCGCACAGCGTGATCCAGGACGACTTCGACCTCACCATCGTGAACAAGATGGATGTCGACCACGGGCTCACCGTGCCGCTTTCCTTGATGTGCGGTCAACCGCAGGCCTGGCCCTGCCCGGTGATCCCCTTCGCGGTGAACGTGGTGCAGTACCCCGTGCCCAGCGGCCGGCGCTGCTTCAACCTCGGCCGCGCCATCCGCAAGGCCGTGGAGAGCTACGACCAAGATCTGAAGGTGCAGATCTGGGGCACCGGCGGCATGAGCCACCAGCTGCAGGGCCCGCGCGCCGGGCTCATCAACCGCGAGTGGGACAACCGCTTCCTCGACCGGCTGATCAGCGAGCCTGAAGCCCTGTCCCAGGTCTCGCACATCGACTACGTGCGCGAAGCTGGCAGCGAAGGCATCGAGCTCGTGATGTGGTTGATTGCCCGTGGCGCCATGGCCGACGTGGCCGGCGGCCCCGCGCCCTTGGTGAAGCACCGCTTCTACCATGTGCCTGCCAGCAACACGGCGGTGGGCCATCTGATCCTGGAGAACACATGACCATCAAAGTTGCCCTCGCCGGTGCCGGCGCCTTCGGCCTCAAGCACCTGGACGCGATGAAGTTGATCCCCGACGTCGAGGTGGTGTCGCTGATCAGCCGCGACCTCGCCAAGACGCAGGAAGTGGCCAGCAAGTACGGCATCCCGCACGTCACGACGAAGCTGGAAGACAGCTTGGCCATTGCGGAAGTGGACGCCGTCATCCTCGTCACGCCCACGCAGATGCACGCCGGCCAGACCCTGGCCTGCCTGGAGGCCGGCAAACACGTGCAGGTGGAGATTCCGCTGTGCGACGCGCTGAAGGACGGGCAGGCCGTGGTGCAGCGCGCGAAAGAGACCGGCAAGGTGGCCATGTGCGGCCACACGCGCCGCTTCAACCCCAGCCACCAGTGGGTGCGCCAGCGCATCCTGAAGGACGAGTTCCACATCCAGCAGATGGACGTGCAGACCTACTTCTTCCGCCGCACCAACATGAACGCGCTGGGCCAGCCGCGCAGCTGGACCGACCACCTGCTGTGGCACCACGCGGCGCACACGGTGGACCTCTTCGCCTACCAGGCGCGCAGCCCCATCGTGCAGGCCAATGCACTGCAAGGGCCCACCCACCCGACGCTGGGCATCGCGATGGACATGAGCATCCAGCTCAAGGCCGCCAACGGTGCGATCTGCACGCTGAGCCTGAGCTTCAACAACGAAGGGCCGCTGGGCACCTTCTTCCGCTACATCGGCGACACCGGCACCTACATCGCGCGCTACGACGATCTCTTCAACGGCAAGGAAGAGAAGATCGATGTCAGCCAGGTGGATGTGTCGATGAACGGCATCGAGCTGCAGGACCGCGAGTTCTTCGCTGCCATCCGCGAGGGCCGCGAGCCCAACGCCAGCGTGGCGCAGGTGCTGCCCTGCTACGAAGTGCTGCACCGGCTGGAGCAGCAGCTGAACGCGGCATGAGCCTCTGCGCATGAAGACCCGGCGCATCGGCCCTTTCGAGGTGGCCGAGATCGGCCTGGGCTGCATGAACCTCAGCCACGCCTACGGCACGCCGCCCGAGCCCGCGGCGGCCGAGGCGCTGCTGCTGCAGGCGCTGGACGCCGGTGTCACGCTCTTCGACACCGCGGCGCTTTACGGCTTCGGCACGAACGAGGCGCTCGTGGGCCGCGTGCTCCGGGCCCACCGCAGCCGCATCGTGCTGTGCAGCAAGGGTGGCATGACGGGCCAACCGGTCGGCGCCGGCGGTGCGCTGCAGCGCGTGATCGACGGCAAGCCGGCTTCCATCCAGCGCGATTGCGAAGACAGCCTGCGCCGCCTGGGCACCGAGGTCATCGACATCTACTACCTGCACCGCTGGGACAAGACCGTGCCCATCGAAGACAGCGTGGGTGCGATGGCGCGCCTGGTGGAGCAGGGCAAGGTGCGCGCTCTGGGCTTGAGCGAGGTGAGCGCCGCAACCCTGAAGCGCGCGCAATCCGTGCACCCCATTGCGGCGCTGCAGACCGAGTACTCGCTGTGGACACGCAACCCCGAGATTGCCGTGCTGCAGGCCTGCGCTGACAGCGGCACCGCTTTCGTCGCTTTCAGCCCCGTGGGCCGCGGTTTCTTGTGTGGCGCGCCGCTGGATGTGGCGGTCTTCGCGCCCAAGGACATCCGCCGCGCGATGCCACGTTTCGAGCCGGCGCACGCCACCGCCAATGCGGCTTTGCTGCCGGCCCTGGCCGAGCTGGCCACGCAGGCCGGCTGCACACCGGCGCAGCTAGCGCTGGCCTGGCTGCTGGCGCGGGGTGAGCACGTCACTCCCATTCCCGGCACCACGCAGGCCGCGCACCTGCAGGAGAACCTGGGCGCTGCCGCCGTCACCGTGCCACCGGCCGTGATGGGGGCGCTGGACACGCTGTTCGCCCCCGGCCGCATCAGCGGCGCGCGCTACAACGCGCAGAACGAATCGGAAGTGGACACCGAGCGTTTCGCGGCCTGAGCGGTTGCACTGCAGCAAAAGGGCGCGGGCGGCCTTAGAGTCGAAGGGCACAGTTTCTGTGTGCCCTTCGGCTTCTCGCCCGCCTGCCCATGCCGCCAGCCCACCCCGTCCCTGTGCCTGCCCCTGCCGCGCACCGCATCGTCATCGTTGGCGGCGGTGCTGGCGGCCTGGAACTGGCCACGCGCCTGGGTGACACGATGGGCCGGCGCGGGCAGGCGCACATCACGTTGATCGAGAAGAACCGCACCCACGTCTGGAAGCCCAAGCTGCACGAGATCGCCGCTGGCAGCATGGACATGGCCGACCACGAGGTGGGCTACCTCGCGCAGAGCCACTGGCACCACTTCACCTACCGCGTGGGCGAGATGACGGGGCTGGACCGCGAGCAGCGCCTGGTGAAGGTGGCGCCCTACTTCGACGACGAAGGCGTGGAAGTGGCCCCGGCGCGCGACGTGCCCTACGACACGCTGGTGATCTCGGTGGGCAGCCAGAGCAACGACTTCGGCACGCCCGGCGTGCGAGAACACGCCATGCGCCTGGAATCGGCCGCCGATGCGCTGCGTTTCCACCAGCGCATGGTCAACGCCTGCATCCGCGCGCATTCGCAGAGCGAACCGCTGCGGCCCGAGCAGTTGCACGTGGCCATCATCGGCGCCGGTGCCACGGGCGTGGAGCTGGCGGCCGAGCTGCACCGCACCACGCGCGAGGTGGTGGCCTACGGTCTGGACCGGGTGGACGCCGACAAGGACATCCAGCTCGCCGTGGTGGAAGCCGCGCCGCGCGTGCTGCCGGCGCTGCCTGAACGCCTGAGCACGGCCACCGAGAAGCTGCTGAAAGACCTGGGTGTGGCCGTGCACACCAATGCCAAGGTGGCCTCGGTGTCGGCCGGCGCCGTGCACCTGGCCGACGGGCGCGTGCTGCCGGCCGAGCTCATCGTCTGGGCCGCGGGCGTGAAGGCGCCTGATTTCCTGAAAGACATCGGCGGCCTGGAGACCAACCGCGTCAACCAGATCGTCGTGCGCGACACGCTGCAGACCACGCGCGATGACGCCATCTTCGCCATCGGCGATTGCGCCGCCTGCGAGTGGAAGGACGTGCAGCACGGCCGCGGCGCGCGCGACCACGGGACGGGCGTGAAGATCGTGCCGCCACGAGCGCAAGCCGCCCACCAGCAAGCGAAACACCTTCTGAAGCAGCTGAAGCGGCGTGTGCGCGGCCAGCCGCTGCAGCCCTGGCAGTACCGAGACTTCGGCTCGCTCGTGAGCCTGGGCGAGTTCAGCACCGTCGGCAGCATGATGGGCGGCCTGATCGGCGGCACCTTGCTGGTGGAAGGCTACTTCGCCAAGCTCATGTACTTGAGCCTGTACAAGATGCACGAGCTGGCCTTGCACGGCTGGATCAAGGTGGGCCTGGACACCGTGGCCAGGCTCATCGTGCGGCGCACCGAGCCGCACGTGAAGCTGCACTGATGCCAGGCGGACCCGCTTTCCTTCAGCTGCCCGCCCAGCCCCCGCCCAGTGCGCGGTACACCGCCACCAGCGCGGTGGCCGTGCCCACCTGGGCCTGCACGAACTGGTCGCGCTGGGCCAGCAGCTCGCGTTCGGCGTCCAGCACGGCCAGGAAGTCGGTCACCCCGGCTTCATAGCGCACGCGGGCCAGGTCCGCTGCTTCGTCGGCGCTGCGCACCGCGGCGTCCAGGCGTTCGGCGCGCTGGGCGTTGCGCGTGTAGCTGCTGAAGGCGCCTTCGGTCTCTTCCAGCGCCGCGGCCACGGCCTGCTCGAAGCGCGCCAGGCTCTGCGCGCTGCGCGCTTCGCTGGCGCGGATGCGCGCGCGGATGGCGCCCAGGTCGAAGGGCGTCCAGCTCAAGCCGGCGCCGAGCGAATAACGCGCCGCTTCACTCTTGCCCAAGGCGCCCAGGCTCGCGGCGTTCAGGCCCAGCAGCCCGGTGAGCGACAGGCGCGGGTAGAGCTCGCTGCGCGCAATGCCGATGCCGGCGGTGGCCGCCGCCAGTTCACGTTCGGCCGCGGCCAGGTCGGGCCGGCGCTGCAGCCATTGCGCGGGCGTGCCCGCGGGCAGCGCGGCCAGGTCGGTGACGGGCAGGGCCGGCACCGGGGCCGGCTCGGCCAGCACGGTGCGCAGCGCGCGCGGCCGCTGGGCCGTCAGCGTGGCCAGGCGGAACATGCGGGCGTCGATGGCTTCCTGCAGCGCCGGCAGCGCGGCTTCGGTGGCCGCCACCAGGCCGCTGGCGCGTGCCAGGTCGAGCTGGGTGTTGCGGCCGGCGTCCACACGCGCCTGGGTCACGCGCAGGCTTTCGCGCTGGCGCTGCAGGCTGGCCTGCGTGAACTGCTCGCGTTGCTGCAGGCCGCGCAATTCCAGGTAGTTGCGCGCCACCTCGGCGGCCACCGAGGTCTGGGCGGCGGCCACGCCGTAGCGGCCGGCCTCGGCCAGCGCTGCCGCCTGCTCGCTGCCGCGGCGCAGGCGGCCGAAGAGGTCGATCTCCCAGCCGGCGATGAAGCTGGCGTCGTAGCTGTTGGCGGTGCGCGCGGCGCGCGAGGCGCCGGGCTGCTGCGTCAGCGGCCGCACCGAGCGTTCGGCGCTGGCGTCCAGCGCCAGGCCGGGGCGCTGTGCGGCGTCGGCCTCGTCGAGGCCGGCGCGGGCTTCCTGCAGCCGCGCCTGCGCGAGACGCACGTCGCCGTTGGCGGTGAGCGCCTGCTCGATCAGCGCGTTGAGCCGGGCATCGCCGAAACCGCGCCAGAAGCTGGCGATCTCGGCCGCCGGGGCCTGGCTGTTGATGCCGCGGCTGCCGGCGGCGATGAAGCTGTCGTCCAGCGCGGCCACGGGCGCTTGGTGGTCGGGCCCGACGGCGGCACAGCCGCCCAAGGTTGCTGCCAGGCTGACGGCCAGGGCAGCGGCGGCCAGCGGAAGCAGCCGCTGGGCCAGACGCCGGTGCGTGCTGGAAGAGGTGCTGCGTGCAGCGCGGCTCATGACTTTTCTCCTTCGGCAGCCGGCACAGCGGCTGGGCTGCCTTCCAGGCGCCGTCGCTCGCGACGTGCCCGCAACAGGGCATAGAACACCGGGGTGAGGAAGATGCCGAAGAGCGTGACCCCCACCATGCCCGAGAACACCGCGATGCCCATCGCGCGGCGCATCTCGCTGCCCGCGCCGCTGCCCAGGATGAGCGGCACCACGCCGGCGCAGAAGGCGATGGAGGTCATCAGGATGGGCCGCAGCCGCAGCCGGCAGGCCGTGGTGATGGCGTCGAAGAGCGTGCGGCCTTGCTCTTCCAGCTCTTTGGCGAACTCGACGATCAGGATGGCGTTCTTGCAGGCCAGCCCCACCAGCACCACCAGCGCCACCTGCGTGAAGATGTTCAGGTCGCCCGGCTGCATGAAAGGCGGCAAGCTCGACACCCACACGCCGAACAGCGCCGAGAGTATGCCCATGGGCACGATGAGCACGATGACCAGCGGCAGGCTCCAGCTCTCGTACTGCGCCGCCAGCACCAGGATGACGAGCAGCACGCTGATGGCCAGCACCGCGGCCAGCGTGGGCAGCTTCAGCTGCGTGCCGGGCACGGTGAAATCGCGCGTCAGGCGGTCCTGGTAGGCCAGCTCCGTCCACTCGTAGCTCATGCCGCGCGGCAGCGTGCGCTGCAGCAGCGTCTCTATCTCGCCTTCGGCCTGGCTGGACGAGAAACCGACGTTCGCGGCGCCGTTGATGTCGGCCGAAGGAAAGCCGTTGTAGCGCGTCACCCGTGTCGGGCCGAAAGTGGGCTCCACCTTCATCAACGCCCCCAGCGGCACCATCTCGCCGGCGCGGTTGCGCGTCTTCAGGTTGGTGATGGCCGCGGCATCGGCGCGGAAGGGCGCATCGGCCTGCACCACCACCTGGTAGGTCTTGCCGAAGCGGGTGAAGTCGTTGACGTAGAGTGAGCCCAGGTTCACCTGCATCGTGTCGTAGATGTCGGTGAGCTGTATGCCCATCTGCTTGGCCCGCGTGCGGTCGACCTGCGCATAGAGCTGTGGCACGTTGATGTCGTAGCTGGAAAAAGGCGTGCCGATGCTGGACTTCGGGTTGCCATAGACCTGCCCCAGCACGCCCCACACGGCGCCGTAGAGCGCCTGCTCGCCCAGGCCGCTGCGGTCCTGCACCTGCAGCTTGAAGCCGCCGGCATTGCCCAGGCCGTCCACCGCCGGGGGTGGCACGACGAACATGCGCGCGCCCTGTATCTGCTGGATGGCGCCGTTCACCGCGCCGAGGATGGCGCCCTTGCTGAGTTCGGGCGAGGTGCGCTCGTCGAAATCGGCCAGGCCGAAGAACACGATGCCCTCGTTCGGCGCCGCCGAGAAACCGGCGATCGACAAGCCTGGGAAGGCCACCGAATCGACGATGCCCGGCACCTTCAGCGCGATGTCGCTCATCTGGCGGATGACGGCATCGGTGCGCTCGATGGAAGCGCCCGCCGGCAGCTGCGCGATGCCGATCAGGTACTGCTTGTCGGGCGCCGGCACGAAGCCGCTGGGTATGCGCGTGAACAGCAGGGCGGTGGCTGCCAGCAGCAGCGCATAGACCACGAGGCTGACCGTCTTGCGCTTGACCACGCCGCCCACGCTGTTCTGGTAGCCCTGGCTGGCGCGGCCGAACATGCGGTTGAAGGCGCGGAAGAAGCCGCCGAAGACGCGGTCGATGCCGCGCGTGAGCGCGTCTTTCGGCGCGTCGTGCGGGCGCAGCAGGATGGCGCTGAGCGCGGGGCTCAGCGTCAGCGAGTTGAAGGCCGAGATCACGGTGCTGATGGCGATCGTCACCGCGAACTGCTTGTAGAACTGGCCCGTGAGGCCAGGCACGAAGGCCAGCGGCACGAACACCGCGCACAGCACCAGCGCAATGGCGATGATGGGCCCGGAGACCTCGCGCATGGCCTTCACCGTGGCGTCGTGCGGCGAGAGGCCCGATTCGATGTTGCGCTCGACGTTCTCCACCACCACGATGGCGTCGTCCACCACGATGCCGATGGCCAGCACCAGGCCGAAAAGCGTGAGCGTGTTGATCGAATAGCCCAGCAGCAGCAGGAAGGCGAAGGTGCCCACGATGCTGACCGGCACCGCCAGCAGCGGAATGATGGAAGCGCGCCAGGTCTGCAGGAAGACGATGACCACCAGCACCACCAGCGCCACCGCTTCCAGCAGCGTGACCACCACCTTCTCGATGCTGGTCTGCACGAAGCGCGTGGGGTCGTAGACGATGGCGTAGTCCATGCCCGGCGGGAAGTTGGGCTTGAGCCGCTCCATCGTCTTGCGCACGTCGTTGGACAAGGCCAGCGCGTTGCTGCCCGGGGCCTGGAAGATGGCGATGGCCGCCGCTTCCTTGTTGTTCAGCAGGCTGCGCAGCGCGTAGGTGCTGGCCGCCAGCTCGACGCGCCCGATGTCGCGGATGCGGATCAGCCCGCCGCTGCCCGGGTCGGCCCGCACGATGATGTCGGCGAACTCTTGTTCCGTGGTCAGCCGGCCCTGCGTGTTCACCGCGAGCTGGAACTCGGTGCCCTTGGGCACCGGCGGCGCGCCCACGGTGCCGGCGGCCACCTGCGCGTTCTGTTCGCGGATGGCGCCCACCACCTCGGCCGTGGTCAGGCCGCGCGCGGCCAACTTGGCCGGATCGAGCCACACGCGCATGGCGTAGTCGCCGGCGCCGAAGAGCAGCACCGAGCCCATGCCGGGGATGCGCAGCAAATCGTCGCGCACGTTCAGCTGGCCGTAGTTCCGCAGGTACAGGGCATCGCGGCTGTTGTCGGGGCTGACCAGGTGCACCACCATGGTCAGGTTCGGGCTGCTCTTTTCCGTCGTCACGCCGATCTGGCGCACGGTGTCGGGCAGTCGCGGCAGCGCGCGGTTGATGCGGTTCTGCACCGCGGTCTCGGCGGCCTCGGGGCTGGTGCCGATCTTGAAGGTGACGGTCAGCGTCATGCCGCCGTCGGCGGTGGCCTGTGAATCGAAGTAAAGCAGGTTCTCGATGCCGCTGATCTGCTCTTCCAGCGGCGTGGCCACGGTCTCGCTGATCACGCGCGGGTTGGCGCCGGGGAACTGCGCGCGCACCACGATCTGCGGCGGGGCCACTTCGGGGTATTCGCTCACCGGCAGCTGGAAGATGGCCAGCGTGCCGAGCAGGAAGACGAGGATGGAAAGCACCGCCGCGAAACGCGGGCGGTCGATGAAGAAGCGTGAGATGTCCATGGTGGCGCCGTCCTCAGGCTTTCTTGGCCGCAGGCGGGGCGGGCGGCGCCGGGGGCAGGGGCATGCCGCGCTCGTCGACCTTCAGCACCTGCGGCGCCACGGGCACGCCGGGGATGATGCGCTGCAGGCCGTCCACCACCACGTTCTCGCCGGCCTTGAGCTGGCCGCCGCCGACCACGCGCATGCCGTCCTGCAGCGCACCGAGCTGCACGTCGCGGAACTGCGGCTGGCCGTCGGCGCCCACCACCACCACGAACTTCTTGTTCTGGTCGGTGCCGATGGCGCGCTCGGGCACCATCACCGCCGCGTAGGGCGCGGTGGTGGCCATCACCAGGCGCACCGCCAGGCCGGGCAGGAACTGGCCCTTGCCGTTGTCGAAGGTGGCGCGCATGCGGATGGCGCCGGTCTGCGGGTTCAGGCGGTTGTCGAAGAAGTCGACCTTGCCCACATGCGGGTAGCCCTGGGCGCCGCCTTCGTTGGCCAGGGCCATGCGCACGGCCGGGGCCTTCTCGCCGCCGGCGCGCACGCGCAGGAAGGTCTGCTCGCTGGCGTCGAAGTAGGCGTGCACGCGGCCCGTGCCGGCGATGGTGGTGAGCACCACCTGCTCGTTGACCAGGTTGCCGGCCGTGAAGCTGGCGGTGCTGGCGCGCCCGGCGATGGGTGCGCGCACGGCGGTGAATTCGAGGTTCAGGCGTGCGGCGCGCAGCGCCGCTTCGGCGGCCTGGATCTCAGACTGGCTGGTGCGCGCACCGGCGGCGAGCTGGTCGACCTCCTGCCGCGAGGCGGCCTTCGACTCCAGCAGCTTCTGCGCCCGCGCCAGCTCGGTGCCCGCGAGCTCGGCGCGCGCCTTGGCGGCGGCCAGCTGAGATTCCAGCCGCGCCACCTCGGCGGCGAAGGGGCGTGCGTCGATGCTGAACAGCAGCTGCCCGCGTGAGACCAGCGCGCCGTCGGTGAAGTGCACTTTCTCGATCACGCCGCCCACGCGCGGGCGCAGCTCGACGAACTCGGCCGCTTCCAGGCGGCCGCTGAACTCTTCGTTGTCGGCCACCGTGCGCTGCACGGCCGGCGCCACGCTCACGGGGGCCGGGCCGGGCGGGCCGCCCTGGGCACCAGCCTGGCCGCTGCAGCCGCTGAGCACGGCCAAGCTGGCCGCGGCAGCCAGGGTGGTGGCCAGCAGCACGGCAGGGCGGCCGACGCGTGTGCGGAAAGAAGTGTGGGTGGGTTTCATGGTGTGGGTTCTCCCTGGATAGAAGTCATGGCGGCACCGGCGCCGCGGAGAAAGAGGTCGACCGTGGCTTCGACGTGCTGGCGCAGGCCGCCATCCGTCCAGCCCAGTGGCAGCTGGCCGATCACGGCCTGCAGCTGCGGCCCGGCGATGACCAGATCGAAGAAGCGCTGGGCGAGCAGGGAGCCGTCCAGCCCGGCGCGCAGCTCACCGCGCTGCTGGCGCACGGCGAACCACTGGCCCAGCGCCAGGGCGGCGCGGTCACGGCCGTTGCTGCACAGCGCGTGGGCCTGTTCCGGGAAGCGCTGGCCCTCGGCCACCATCAGGCGGTGGATGGCCAGCATGCGGGGCTGCAGCAGCAGCTCCAGCAGCCGCTGGCCGTAGAGCAGCAGGCCGTCGCGCGTGTCGGCGCCGTCCAGCTGCAGGGCGCCCAGCTGCGACGAGATTTCCTCGCACATGCTGCGCACGGTGGCGACGAAGAGGCCTTCCTTGCCGCCGTAGACGCCGTAGACGTTGCGGCGCGAACCGCCGACGCGGTGAATCAGCCCGTCGACCGACACACCCTCGTAGCCGCAGCTGAGGAACATCTCGGCCGCAGCTTCCTGCAACTGGCGCACCCGGGCGGTGCCGCGTGCGGTGCGGCACAGCGGCCGTGCCGTGCAGGAAGGTTTGGGTTTCAGTGCCACGGGCCGACGGTACGCTTCCGTACCATCCGCTGGTGTGACAGCCGCCGCCTGACCCTGACGGCGTCGCGGGTATCCGTACCCGCCGTGGGGTTGTCTACTGTTCCGCGAAGGCGCGCTCGATGACGAAGTCACCGGGCTTGGTGGTGTTGCCTTCCTTGAACTGGCGCTCTTCCAGCAGGCGCTTCAGGTCGCGCAGCATGGCGGGGCTGCCGCAGATCATCACGCGGTCCACCGCGGGGTCCAGCGGCGGCACGCCAAGGTCGCTGAAGAGCTTGCCGCTGTCGATGAGGTCGGTCATGCGGCCCTGGTTGCGGAAGGGCTCGCGCGTGACGGTGGGGTAGTACTTCAGCTTGCCCGCCACCACCTCGCCCAGCAGTTCATCCTTGGCCAGGTCTTCGCTCAGCAGCTGGTGATAGGCCAGCTCGGCCACCTCGCGCACGCCGTGCACCACCACCACCTCTTCGAACTTCTCGTAGGTCTCGGGGTCGCGCACCACGCTCAGGAAAGGCGCCAGGCCCGTGCCCGTGCCCAGCAGGTACAGGCGCTTGCCGGGCAGCAGGTAGTCGATGAGCAGCGTGCCGGTGGGCTTCTTGCCGACGATGATGGTGTCGCCCACCTGGATGTGCTGCAACCGGCTGGTGAGCGGGCCGTCGGGCACCTTGATGCTCAGGAACTCGAGATGTTCTTCGTAGTTCGCGCTGACGATGCTGTAGGCGCGCAGCAGCGGCTTGCCGTCCACGCGCAGGCCAATCATCGTGAAATGCCCGTTCGAGAAACGCAGCGCGGGGTCGCGCGTGGTGGTGAAGCTGAAGAGGCGGTCGGTCCAGTGGTGAACGCTGAGCACGCGTTCTTCGAGAAAAGCACTCATGTGTGCAAGCGGGGGGCAGGGCCCGGCGTGGGGAGAAACCCTGAAGTCTAGCGGGGGCACCCAGGGCCGTCGCTGACGTGGTTTCGGCCTGCCGGCCCACACCGCCGCGCGGCGCGCACCCCTGGCCGGTGCGCCATACCCAGCCCATGCTGCGCCATGACCTGGCCTCTGTGGTTGGCGCTTGCCGGCGTGTTGCTCGTGTTGATGGCGCTCAGTGGCTCGGTGCTTTCGCGCATGCCGGTGAGCACCGCCATGTTCTACCTGGGTGCGGGCGTGCTGGCCGGGCCGCTGGCCCTGGGCCTGGCCGCGCCCCAGTGGCAGGGCCAGGCGCGGCTGCTGGAGCACCTGACGGAGGTGATCGTGCTGCTGTCGCTCTTCACTTCGGGGCTGAAGATGAGCGTGGGCCTGCACGACCGCCGCTGGCTGCCGCCGCTGCGGCTGGCGCTGCTGTCGATGGTGGTGACGGTGGCGCTCATCACGGCCGCGGGTGTCTGGTTGCTGGGGCTGCCGCTCGGGGTGGCGGTGCTGCTGGGCGGCATCCTCGCGCCCACCGACCCCGTGCTGGCCACCGAGGTGCAGGTGGCGAACCCCGAAGACCGCGATCAGCTGCGCTTTGCGCTGACGGGCGAAGGCGGTCTGAACGACGGCACGGCCTTTCCGGTGGTGATGCTGGGCCTGGGCCTGGTGGGTGCGCACGACATCGGCGCCTGGGGCTGGCGCTGGTGGGCGGTGGACGTACTGTGGGCCAGTGCCGCAGGTTTGGCCGTGGGCGCGACGCTGGGCACGGCGCTGGGCCGGCTGGTGCTGTGGTTGCGCCGCCAGCACCAGGCCGCCGAGGGCTACGAGAACTTCCTGGCGCTGGGGCTCATCGGCCTGTCCTACGGCCTGGCAGTACTGGCCCAGGGTTACGGCTTCCTCGCCGTGTTTGCCGCCGGGCTGGCGCTGCGGCACGCGCAGGAGGCCGTGCCCCGGCCTTCGACGGACGATCTGTCGCATGCGGTGATGAGCTTCAATGAACAGCTCGACCGCATCGGCGAGATGGTGGGCGTGGTGTTGCTGGGCCTGATGCTGGCGACGGTGCCGTGGGTGCCGGCGGCACTGTGGTTCGTGCCGCTGGCCTTGCTGGTGGTGCGGCCGGTGGCGGTGCAACTGGGCCTGGCCGGTTCACGCACCTCGCATTCGCAGCGGCGCTTGATCGGCTGGTTCGGCATCCGTGGCATCGGCTCGCTGTACTACCTGAACTACGCGCTCAGCCACGGGCTGCCCGCGGCCCATGCGCCTGGCGTGGTGGGCCTCACCGTGGCGGTGGTGGTGAGCTCCATCGTCGTGCATGGGGTGTCGGTCACGCCGCTGATGGCGCGCTATCGCCAAGGCCAGCAGCGGCGCGGGCGGTAGCGCTCTTCGGCCGCCTGCCACGCAGGTGCATCCAACGCAAAGGGCCCGGTTTGTAGGACAAGGCCCGCAGGCGCCCGAGCCTGTGGCCGCTTTCCCGCTGGCGCCCCGCCCGGCATGCTGCCTGCATGACAGCGACCGCCCAGCCCGTGTCCTCCGTTCCTGCACAAGCAGCCCACATCCGCGGGCCCGTGAGCTACCGCGAAGGCGACGGCCCGTTGATCACCATCCGGCCCGGCGAAGTGGACGTGCAACTCACCGCCACCGACGCCACGCTCAGCTGGGTGGACGGCGAAACGCGGGGCTCGGCGGCCATGCCCATCAGCATCTTCCGGCGCTATGTGGCCGAAGGCGCCATCGAGCTCTTTGCCTGACGCCCCGCGCCCGGTGAAGCCCCTCGGGCCCAGCCTGCGTGCGCTGGCTTCCCTGCTGCGTGCGGCTGCCGTGGCCTGGGTGGACGACCGCGCGCCCAGCATGGGCGCGGCGCTGGCCTACTACACGCTCTTTTCGCTGGCGCCGCTGCTGCTGATTGCCATTTCGGTGGCGGGCGCGGTGTTCGGACTCGAAGCCGCGCGTGGCGAGATCCTGCAGCAGATGCGCCTGTTGCTGGGTGCCGAAGGCGCCCAGGTCATTGGCAGCCTGCTGGACAACGTGCGCCAGAGCGGCCAGTCCACGCTGGGCACCGTGGTGGGCCTGCTCTTCCTGGCGGTGGGGGCCACCACGGTGTTCGCCGAACTGCAAGACTCGCTGGACCACATCTGGCGCGTGAACACGCCGCGGCGCGGGGGCACGCTCTGGCAACTGCTGCGCTCGCGGCTCTTGTCCTTCGGGCTGGTGCTGGGCATCGGCTTTCTGCTCACGGTGTCGCTGGCCGCCAGTGCCGCGCTGGCGGCCTGGGGCCGCTGGTGGGCGCCGGCTTTCGGCAGCAGCCTGGTGCTGCTGGACGCCGCGAACCACGTGCTGGGCTTCGTGCTCACCACGCTGCTGTTTGCCGCCATCTACAAGGGCATGCCCCGGGCCCGCATCGGCTGGGCCGATGTGGCGCTGGGCAGCCTGATCACCGCCGTGCTCTTCACCCTGGGCAAGGCGCTCATCGGCTGGATGCTCACCCGCACCGGCATGGCCGCCGGCTTCGGTGCGGCCAGTGCGGTGGTGGGTCTGCTGGTGTGGGTGTATGCCTCGGCGCAGGTGTTCCTGTATGGCGCCGAAGTGACCTGGCTGTTCGCGCAGCGTCATGGCTCGCGGCGGGCCGCCCCTTCAGCGCCGGGCACTGCAGGGGCTGCGGCCGCTGCCGCCACATAAGCGGCCAACTCGGCCAGCAGCGCTTGCGTGGCCGCGGCCGCGGCGGCGGCCCCGCCGGCGGGGCTGTCGGTGTTGGCGGGCCAGCGGGTGTCGAACACACGCGTTGCCAGGGCCTGCCGCGTGCGGGTGTCGATGAGCACGGCGCGCAGCGTCAGGCGCAGCGCGCTCGGGCGCTGGGTGTGTTCGTGCTGCAGGCGCAGCAGTTCGGTTTCCAGGCGCAGCCCGCCGCTGGCCGCCGAGGGTGCCTGCAGCACCGCGACGAAGGCACCGGTCTGCTGCAGCGCGCGTACCAGCAGCGGGGCCAGCAGGCGTGCGGGCGGCTCGGCCCATTCGGCATAGGCGTAGGCCTGCAGCACCTGGGGCTGCAAGAGGTAGACCATGCGCGTGCTCTCGAAGCCGGGCGCGGCCGTGGGCGCGGCCACCACCAGGCTGGGCCGGGGCTGGCTGGGGGGTGCGCTGCCAGGTGCCGCGCGGGTCTGGGCTTCGAGCGGCGTTTCGCCCAGCGTGTAGCGCAGCGGCGGTGCCGCGGGTCGGGGCAGCAGCCCGCTGGCGCAGCCGCTGGCCAGCAGCGTGCCGACGGCCTGCAGCGCCGCGCGGCGGCCGGGGTGGGGCAGTGGGGTGCTCATCGGGGGGCGCTCTCTCCGGGGCCCGGCTGTGGCGGCGGCGCGCCCAGCAGCAGGCTGTTGGGGCTTTGCGTGGTTTGTTCGCTCAGGCGCCGCAAAGAGGCCGACAAGGCCGCCAGTTCGGCCATCAGCCGTGTGATCTCGGGCAGCGTTTCGCCGCTCAGCTGCTGAGCGCTGGCCCCTGCCGCATCGGCTGCGGCGCCACCGCGCACGCTGGCCTCGCGCGCCGCATCGGCCATGCGCTCCACGGCCTCGGCGCTGGCACTCAGGCGGTCGAGCGTAGGTGCCAGCTGTTCGGCGGCGCGGGCCGCCAGCTTCGCGGTGCGTGCGGCGTCGGCCATGCCGGCCTGCAGCGCGGGCTTCTGCGCGGCCAGCGCATGCGCCACGCTGCTGATGTCGGCCAGCGTGACCTTCACGGCGCGCTGGTTGTCGGCATCGAACATCGCATTCAGGTTGTTCGAGACGCGGTCCACATTGGCCAGCACGCTGCCCAGCACGTTCTCCAGCCGCGCACCGAGAGACAGCTTGAAAGGGATGGTCGGCGGGGCACCATCGGGCCCGGGCCGCAGCGGCGGCGCGCTGGCGCTGCCGCCGTTCAGTTCCACATGCGCAATGCCCGTGAGGCCCTGGGTCTTCAGCACCGCCTCGCTGTCTTGCTGGATGGGTGTGCCGCGTGCGATGAGAAAACGCAGCCGCACCTGCTGCGGGTTCGCAGGGTCGATGCCGATGTAGCTGACCTTGCCCACGTCCACGCCGAGGTACTTCACCGGCGCATCCACACTCAGCCCCGAGACCGATTCGCGTATCACCGCCTGGTGGCTGTCCATGGCCTGGCGCCCGCTGCCCAGGCCGGCGGCCAGCCACAGCACGCCGGCGACCAGCGCCGCGCCCAGGCCCAGCACGAAGGCGCCCACCAGGGTGTAGTTGGTCTTGTCGTCCATGGTCAGTGCGGGCCCGGCCGCGGCGCGAAGTAGGCTGCCACCGTGGGATGGGGGTTGGTGGCCAGCTCTTCCATGGTGCCCAAGGCCAGCACGCGGCCTTCACCGAGCACGGCCACGCGGTCGCACACGCGCCAGAGCAGGTCGGTGTCGTGGCTGACGATCAGCACCGTGGCGCCGCTGGCGGCCTGGGTTTCTTCGATCAGTTGGTCTACCCCGGCGGCGCTGGCCGGGTCCAGGCCCGAGGTGGGTTCGTCGAGGAACAGCAGCTCGGGGTCGAGCGCGATGGCGCGCGCCAGCGCTGCACGCTTGAGCATGCCGCCACTCAGTTCGCCGGGTAGCTTCAGGCCGGCGTCGGGCGGCAGGCCGGTCTGCGCCAGCTTCCATTCGGCAATCTCGTCGATCAGGTCGTCGGCCAGCGGGCTGTGTTCACGCAGCGGCAGGCCCACGTTCTGCCGCACGGTGAGCGAGCTGAACAAACCGCCGCGCTGGAACATCACGCCCCAGCGCTGGCGCAGGGTGAGCAGCGCACTTTCGTCCAGCGTCTGCACGTCCTGCCCGAACAGCCGCACGCGGCCGGCGCTGGGGCGCTGCAGCAGGATCATCTCGCGCAGCAGCACCGATTTGCCCGCACCGCTGCCGCCGGCCAGGCCCATGATCTCGCCGCGCCGCACACACAGGTTCAGGTGCTCGTGCACGCTGCGCGTGCCGAAGCGTGTGCTGATGTCCTGCAGCTCGATCACGGCTTCGTCGCTGGCCGCGGTTTCGGCAGGCGGGGGCATCGGCACCTCAGAGCCCCAGCACGTTGAAGGCCACCGAGAACAGCGCGTCGGCCACGATGACCAGGAAGATGGCCTGCACCACGGCCGCCGTGGTCTGGCGGCCCACGCTGTCGGCGCCGCCGGCCGTGCGCAGGCCCTGGAAGCAGCCCACCAGCACGATGATCACCGCGAACACCAGCGCCTTGCCCACGCCGATGAGCAGGGCCGAGCCCTGCATCACGCGGCCGAAGCGGTCGGTGAATTCGGCGAAGCCGATGTCCAGCTGCGAACGCGCCATCACCATGCCGCCGAACACGCCGGCAAGGTCGGCAAACACCGTGAGCAGCGGCAGCGCCACCAGCAGCGCCACCAGCTTGGGCCACACCAGGCGTTGCAGCGGATCGATGCCCAGGGTGCGCATGGCGTCGATTTCCTCGCCCACCACCATGGTGCCGATCTGCGCCGCATGGGCCGAACCCGAGCGCCCGGCGATGATGATGGCGGTGATGAGCGGAGCGAACTCGCGCAGCATCGCGTAGCCCACCAGTTCCACCACGAAGATGTTGGCGCCGTAGTGGCGCAGCTGGGCGGCGCCCTGGTAGGCCACCACCACGCCCAGCAGGAATGCGGTGACGCCGGCGATGGGCAGCGCGTCGAAGCCGCCGAGTTCGATCTCCCGCAACAGCACGCGCCAGCGCCAAGCGCGCGGGCGGCGCAGCAGGCCGATGCCCGCCGCGGCCACTTCACCGGTGAAGGCCAGGAAGGCCAGCGCCTGCTGCCCGGTGGCCACGGCACGGCGGCCGGTGCTTGCCAGCGGGCCGTGCTTGGCGGCCTGCAGCAGCGGCTTGCGCGGGCCTGCTTGCAACGTGGCTTGCCAGCGCGCGCTGCGCGCGGGCCAGTCTTCGGTGGGGGTGGGCAACTTGGCGGGCACGGTAGCCGCGCAGCGTGGCGTGCGCGGCGGTGGGCGTCTGTCCGCTTGCACACAGACGGCCCGGGTGGGCGGGCTGTCCGCTGTGCTGGCGCGCTGGAAGCCGCGGCCTGCTGAAGCAAGGCCCCTGTGCGCAGACGCACCGACCGCGCCGCCGCACCTCCGTACAACCCGGCGCTATGCCGCTGCGCTTGTTTCGTGGGCTGGCATGCGGGCTGGCCTGGGCGCTGGCCGGGCTGCTGGCCTTGTTGTCCTTGCTGGTTCTGGCGCTGGCCCTCTTCGGCTGGAACTGGGCGCGCGCGCCCCTGCAGCAGCTGGTGATGCAGAAGACCGGCCGGGTGCTCCACATCACCGGGCCGCTGTCGGTGGTGCCGGCCTGGCCGCTGCCGCGCGTGCGCGTGGGGCAGCTCAGCCTGGCCAACCCGGCCTGGGCGCAGGCGCCGCAGCTGCTGCAGGCCGAGGCACTGGAAGCGCGCATCGACCTGCGCGAAGCGCTGCGCGGCCGGCTCGCCTTCCCTGAGCTGCACTTGGTGCGGCCGCGCCTGTTCCTGGAGCAGGGCGTGGATGCAGCCGGTGTGCCGCGCAAGACCTGGCTCTTCGACAAGGCGCAAAGCGACGACAGCGCGCGCGTGCCGGTGGGGCAGGTGGTGCTCGAGCAGGCCGAAGTGAGTTACATCGATGCCGGCCAGCGCACGCACCTGCAGCTGCGCCTGAATACCGGGCCCGGCGAGCAGGGCAGCGGCCCGGTGCTTGAAGACGGGCCTGCTGGTGCACCGGCGGGCACGCCCCAGCTGCCGCTGGTGTTCGCCGCCGAAGGCCAGTTCCGCGGCCAGGCGCTGCAGGCCCAGGGGCGTGGCGGCGGCGTGCTGGCCTGGCGTGACGAAAGCCGGCCTTACCCGGTTCAAATGACGGGCCGCATCGGCGCCACGCGGGTGCAGGCCGAGGGCACGATCACCGGCCTGCTGCGGCTGAGCGCGATGAACCTGCAGCTGTAGCTGAGCGGCCCCAACCTCGCGGCGCTGTACCCGCTGCTGGGCGTGGCGCTGCCGTCCACGCCGGTCTACAGTTTCAAGGGCCCGCTGCAGCGCGAGGGCGCGCGCTGGCGCATCGGCCCTTTTCAGGGCCAGGTGGGGCAAAGTGATGTGGCCGGCAGCCTGCAGCTGGCCACCGGTGGCCCGCGCCCCGTGATGACGGGCCAGCTCGCTGCCCGCCGCCTTCACCTGGCCGACCTGGGCCCGGCCGTGGGCGCGGCGCCCCAGGCCCCGGGCCAGGCGCCGCCCGCGCGCGTGCTGCCTGAGCTGCCTTTCGACACCGCCCGCTGGGCCAGCCTGGACGCCGACGTGACGCTGGCGGCGCAAACCCTCATCCGCCCCGGTGCCGTGCCGCTGGAGCAGCTGCAACTGCGTTTTCAACTGCAGGACCGCCGCGTCACCATGAACCCGCTGAACTTCGCGCTGGCTAGCGGCCAGGCGCGGGCCCAGGTGGTGCTGGATGCACGCAGCTTGCCCCTGCGCGGCCGGCTGGGCCTGCAGCTGCGCGGGGTGCAGCTGGCGCGCCTGTTCCCCCAGGCGCAATGGCGCCAGGCCAGCCTGGGCCGGCTGGATGGCGATGCCGAACTCAGCGGGCAGGGGCCCTCGGTGGGCCGCATGCTGGGCAGCGCCGAAGGGCGCGTCAGCGTGGTGGCGCAGCAAGGCCTGATCAGCCGCTTGCTGATGGAGCAGATCGGCCTGCACCTGTTGGAAATGCTGCGCCTGAACCTGGGCGGCGACGAGACCGTGGCGCTGAACTGCGCCGTGGCCGATTTCGCCGTGGTGCAGGGCGAGATGCGCCCGCGGGTGCTGGTGCTCGACACGGCGGTGAGCACCGTCACCGGCAGCGGCCTGGTGAGCCTTTCCGACGAGCGCTTCGACCTGCGCTTCGTGCCGCGCACCAAGGTCAGCAGCCTGGTGGCGCTGCGCAGCCCCCTCTACCTGCGCGGCCCTTTCCGCGCGCCGGCCGTCACGCTGGACGGCGGCGCCATCGCCACACGCGGGCTGGGCGCGCTGGCCCTGGGGCTGGTGAACCCGCTGCTGGCGCTGCTGCCGCTGTTCGATGCCGGGCCCGGGCAGGCCAGCCCCTGTGCGCAGCTGGTGCGCGACCTGCAAGGGCCCGCCGCGCCCGCCACCGCTCCCACAGACGCGGCCCGCTCACCGCGCTAGCCGCAGCACGGGCGCGCGGTGGCGCGCCTGGGTGCGGCACCCGACCCACCTGCGCGCGGCGTGGCATGCTCAGCCGTTGAACTGCGGCCGCTCCATGACCCCCACCGACACCTTCCTGCACACCCTGCCCAACGGCGTGCGCTGCCTCGTGCTGCAGCAGCCCTGGCGGCAGGCCGTCAACCTCAGCGTCTTCGTGCGCGCCGGCAGCCACCATGAACCGCGCCGGCTCAACGGCATCAGCCACGTCGTGGAGCACATGGCCTTCAAGGGCACGGCCACGCGCAGCTGCCAGCAGATCAACCTGGACGCCGAGGCCCTGGGTGCCGAGGTCAATGCGCACACCGACAAGGACCACACCGCCTTCCACATGGACGGCCTGGCCACCGACCTGCCGGCCTTCCTGCCCATGCTGGCCGACATCGTGCTGAACAGCCGCTTCCCGGAAGAAGAGCTGGCACGCGAGCGGCAGGTGATCCTGCACGAGTTCACCGAGTTCGATGAAGACCCCGCCGGCATGGCCTTCCGCCTGTTCGACCGCGCCTGCTACGGCCAGCACCCGGCCGGGCAGCCCGTCATCGGCAACCGCGCCAACCTGAAGCGCTTCACGCGTGCCGACCTGCAGGCCTGGACCGCGCAGCACTACTCCGGCGCCAACGTGGTGGTGGCGGTGGCCGGCGCGGTGGACGTGCCGGCCTTCCAGCGGCTGGTGGAAAGCCACTTCGGCGCGCTGCCGGCCGGCCAGCCCAACACCGTGGCGGCGCCGGCCTGGCTGGGCGGCGTGAAGCAGCGCCGCATGGCCGGCAGCGGCCAGTGCCAGCTGGTACTGGGCCATGCCGCGCCGCCGCTGCACGACCCCGCCCACCTGCCCTGGGTGCTGGCTGCCGCGCTGCTGGGCGAGGGCATGAGCTCGCCGCTGCTCGATGAAATCCGCGAGCGCCGCGGCCTGGCCTACTTCGCCAGTTGCTCGGCCGACATCGGCGCGCTGGCCGGGCAGTTCGTCATCGAAGCCGCCACCGCGCCCGAGCAGGCCGAGGAACTGCTGGACGCCGTGGCCCGGCTGCTGGCCCAGCAGGCCGAGCGTGTGGACGCGGTGGCGTTGGCCCGTGCGCGCCGCCAGCTGGTGGTGCGCGCCTGGCGCGCGCAGGAGCAGCCCGCGCGCCGGCTGGAAAGCGCCGTGCAAGACCTGCTGGCCCTGGGCGCCGTGCGCAGCACCTCGGCCTGGCTGCAGGCCCTGCAGGCCGTGACGGCCGAGCAGGTGCGGGCCGTGTTCGTACAGATGCAGCAGCGCAGCGCGGCGGTGGCCCTGGCGGGCAGCGTGCCGGTGCGTGCGCGTGACAAGGCGCAGGCGCTCTTTGCGCCGGCGGCTGCGCTGGAAGAAGAAGCCGCTATCGATTGAGGCGGGGCCGCCGGCAGGCAGCTTGGGCCGCAGGGCCCGCGAGTGGGCCAGCTTCAGGCGCGGCGATCTACCTGACCAGAGGCCCAGGCACAGACCCGGCCACAATGAGGCGCAGGGGTTCCCAACAGAAACAGGTGACACATGGGCGGAGCGGTGAATCGGCGCGGTTTTGTGCAGGGCGCAGCCCTCGCGGCAGGCCTGGGCTCGGCCCTGAGCCCCGGGCTCAGCCAGGCGGCGGGGCCGGGTGCTGGCACAGCCACAACCGCCACAACGGCCGCCGTGCCCCCCGTCGGCCTGGCCGCCAGCCCTTGGGACGGCATGGACGTGGCCGCCCTGCAGGCCGAGATGGCGGCCGGCCGCCTCAGCGCCGTGGCCCTGGTGCGCCACTGCCTGAAGCGCATCGAGGCCATCGACCGCCGCGGCCCCACGCTGCGCGCCATCATCGAGCTCAACCCCGATGCGCTGGCCCAGGCCCGCCAGCTCGACACCGAACGCCGCGGCCGCCGCGGCGTGCCGCCCAAGGTGCGCGGCCCGCTGCACGGCGTGCCCGTGCTGCTGAAGGACAACATCGCCACCGCCGACCAGATGGCCACCACCGCCGGTTCGCTGGTGCTGGCGGGCCTGCGCGCCCAGGCCGAAGCGCCCATCGTCACCCGGCTGCGCGAGGCCGGCGCCGTCATCCTGGGCAAGACCAACCTCAGCGAGTGGGCCAACATGCGCAGCTCGCGCAGCAGCAGCGGCTGGAGCAGCCGCGGCGGCCAGACGCGCAACCCCCACGTGCTCAACCGCAGCCCCAGCGGCAGCAGTTCGGGCTCGGGCGCGGCGGCCGCCGCCGGCCTGGCGCCGCTGACGGTGGGCACCGAGACCGACGGCTCCATCTGCAGCCCGGCCAACGTCAACGGCGTGGTGGGCTTCAAGCCCACGGTGGGGCTGGTCAGCCGCAGCGGCATCATTCCCATCTCGGCCAGCCAGGACAGCGCCGGCCCCATGGTGCGCCACGTGCGCGATGCCGCGCTGCTGCTGCAGGCCCTGGCCGGCCCCGATGCCCGCGATGCGGCCACCGCCGCCCAACCCGCGCCCGTGCCCGACTACGCAGCCGCCTTGCGGCCTGACGCGCTGAAGGGCGCGCGCATCGGCGTCATCCGCCACGCCGTGCCCACGCAGCCGGCGGTGGCGAAGCTGTTCGAGGAAGCCCTGGGCGTGCTGCGCACCCAGGGCGCGGTGCTGGTGGACAAGCTGGAAATTCCCAACCGCGAGAAGCTGCGCGCGCCCGAGTTCACCGTGCTGCTGCACGAGCTGAAGGATGGTCTGGCCGCCTACCTGCGCGCCTACCAGAGCGATGCGCCGGTGAAGACGCTGGCCGACATCATCGCGTGGAACCAGGCCAACGCGCCGCGCGCGATGCCGCACTTCGCGCAGGAGCTCTTCGACCTGTCGCAGGCCACCGAGGGCCTGACCGCGCCGGTGTACACCGAGGCGCTGGCCACCTGCCGCCGTTTTTCACGCGAGGAAGGTCTGGACGCACTCTTCAAGCAGCACCAACTGGACGCCGTGGTGGGCCCCACCGGCAGCGTGGCCTGGCCCATCGACCACCTGCTGGGCGACCGCTCGGGCGGCGGCGGCTTCGGCAGCGTGTTTGCGGTGGCGGGCTACCCGCACCTCACCGTGCCCATGGGTGTGGTGGCCGGCCTGCCCACGGGCCTGAGCTTCGGCGGCCTGGCCTGGCAAGAGGCCAAGGTGCTGGCCCTGGCCTATGCCTACGAGCAGGCCAGCCAGCGCCGCGCGGCGCCGCGCTACCTGCGCGAAACCGGCATCGCCTGATGAAGGCGCCGCCGCGTTTGCAGGCGCTGGTGGACGAAGGGCTGATCGACGCCGTGCTGCGCCAGCTGATGAGCGGCAAGGAGGCGGAGGTCTACGTGGTGCGCCGCGGCGAAGAGGTGATCTGCGCCAAGGTCTACAAGGAAGCCACGCACCGCAGCTTCCGCCAGGCGGTGGACTACACCGAGAACCGCAAGGTCAAGAACAGCCGCCAGGCCCGCGCCATGGCCAAGGGCACGAAGTACGGGCGTGAATCGCAGGAAGCCGCCTGGCAAAGCGCCGAGGTCGACGCGCTCTACCGCCTGGCCGCCGCCGGCGTGCGTGTGCCGCGGCCGCACAACTTCTTCGAAGGTGTGCTGCTGATGGACCTCGTCACCACGGCCGAGGGCGACGCCGCGCCGCGCCTGAACGACGTGCAGTTCACGGCTGAGGACGCCACCCGCCACCACGCCACGCTGCTGCGCGAGGTGCTGCGCATGCTCTGCGCGGGCGTGGTGCACGGCGACCTGTCGGAATTCAACATCCTGCTGGCCGAAGACGGCCCGGTCATCATCGACCTGCCCCAGGCCGTGGACGCCGCCGGCAACAGCCACGCCCGGCGCATGCTGCTGCGCGACGTGGACAACCTGCGCGACTTCTTCGGCCGCTACAACCCGGCGCTGCTGCCCACGCAGTACGGGCCGGAGATCTGGGCGCTGTACGAGAAGGGTCTGCTGCGGCCCGACACGGTGCTCAGCGGCCTGTTCGAGGCCCCGAAGGCACCGGTGGACCTGGCCGGCGTGGTGCGCGAGATCGACGACGCCCGCGCTGAAGACGCTGCGCGCCGTTTGCGGATGGGCCAGCCGCCGGGCTGAGGCCCCAGCCCAGCTCTTGAAATCCGCCAGCCCACCCCCAAAGTGCGCTGGCCGGGCGGGAGCAAACCGCCCTCCCACATTCCACTCCGTCACAGCCCGTACCCATGGACAAGCAAACCCTGTCATTCCAGGCCGAGGTCAAGCAGATCCTGCACCTCGTCACCCACAGCCTGTACAGCAACAAGGAAATCTTCCTGCGTGAGCTGGTCAGCAACGCCAGCGACGCCTGCGACAAGCTGCGTTTCGAGGCGCTGGACAACGCGGCCCTGTTCGAAGACCAGCCGAACCTGGAAATCCGCGTCTGGTTCGACGCCGAGAAGAAGACCCTCACCATCCGCGACAACGGCATCGGCATGACGGCCGAAGAGGCCGTGGCCCACCTGGGCACCATCGCCAAGAGCGGCACGCGCGAGTTCATGGCCAAGCTGGAAGGCGACCAGAAGAAAGACGCCAATCTGATCGGCCAGTTCGGCGTGGGCTTCTACAGCGGCTTCATCGTCGCCGAGCGCATGACGGTGGAGACCCGCCGCGCTGGCGCCGAGGCCAGCCAGGGCGTGCGCTGGAGCAGCGAAGGCACGGGCGACTTCGAGGTGGAAACCATCGAGCGCGCGCAGCGCGGCACCGATGTCATCCTGCACCTGCGCGAAGGCGAGGAAGAGTTTCTCAGCGCGTGGAAGCTCAAGAGCATCATCAGCAAGTACAGCGACCACATCAGCCTGCCGGTTCTGATGCCCAAGCAGAAGTGGGATGAAGAGAAGAAGGAACAGGTCACCACCGACGAGTGGGAGCCGGTCAACAAGGCTGCCGCGCTGTGGACGCGCCCCAAGAGCGACGTGACCGACGCGCAGTACCAGGAGTTCTACAAGCAGATCAGCTACGACACGGACGCGCCGCTGGCCTACACGCACAACCGCGTGGAAGGCCGCACCGAGTACACGCAGCTGCTCTACGTGCCGGCCAAGGCGCCCTTCGACCTGTGGAACCGCGACAAGCGCGGCGGCGTGAAGCTGTACGTGAAGCGCGTCTTCATCATGGACGACGCCGAAGCGCTGATGCCGGTGTACCTGCGCTTCGTCAAGGGCGTGATCGACAGCGCCGACCTGCCGCTGAACGTGAGCCGCGAGCTGCTGCAGGAAAGCCGCGACGTGAAGGCCATCCGCGAAGGCAGCACGAAGAAGGTGCTCGGCATGCTGGAGGACGTGGCCGAGAACCAGAAGGAGAAGTACGCCGAGTTCTGGAAGCAGTTCGGCGCCGTGCTGAAGGAAGGCATGGGCGAAGACTTCCAGAACCAGGAGCGACTGGCCAAGCTGCTGCGCTTTGCCAGCACCACGGCCGACGAAGGCGTGAGCCTGCCCGACTACGTGGCGCGCATGAAGGAGGGCCAGGAGGCCATCTTCTACATCACCGCCGACAGCCTGGCCGCCGCGAAGAACAGCCCGCAGCTGGAGATCTTCCGCAAGAAGGGCATCGAGGTGCTGCTGCTCATTGACCGTGTCGACGAGTGGATGCTCAGCCACCTGTACGAGTTCGACGGCAAGCCGCTGCAGAGCGTGGCCAAGGGCGGTGTCGACCTCGGCAAGCTGCAGGATGAAGAAGAGAAGAAGGCCGCCGAGGCCACCGCCGAGGCGCTGAAGCCGCTGATCGAGCGTTTGAAGGGCAGCCTGCAAGACCGTGCGAAGGACGTGCGCGTCACCACGCGCCTGGTCGATTCACCGGCCTGCATCGTGGTGGACGAAGGCGACATGAGCGGCCATCTGGCGCGCATGCTCAAGCAGGCCGGGCAGAGCGCGCCGGCGAGCAAGCCCATCCTGGAGATCAACGCCGAGCATGCGCTGATCAAACGCCTGGACTCGGCCGAAGGCAGCGAGCGTTTCGACGACCTCGCGCACATCGTCTTCGACCAGGCCGTGCTGGCTGAAGGTGGGCAGCTGGAAGACCCGGCGGCCTACGTCAAGCGCGTGAACGCGCTACTGACTGCCTGAGCCGTTGAACGCGTGAAGCGCTGAGCTTCAGGCGAAGCCGTCGCCGTCGAACCTCACGTCTTCATCGACGCCCCCGCGGTGCCAATGTGCCGCGGGGGCGTTGTCCATCAAGGCGGCCGTCTCGGCCATGGCCTCGATCTGCTCGCGCAGCTGCGTGGTCTGCTGGTTCCAGTAGGCCGCGGTGCCGAAGAAGGGGAAGTTCAGCGGGAAGGTGGGGTCGCTCCAGCGCTCGGCCAGCCAGGCGCTGTGGCGCAGCATGCGCAGCGTGCGCAGCGGCTCGATGAGACGGCGTTCGCGTTCGTCGAAATCGCAGAACTGCTCGTAGCCTTCGAGCAGGGTGTTCAGCTGTTGCGCCATCGTGGCGTGGTCGCCCGAGACCAGCATCCACAGGTCCTGCACGGCCGGGCCCTGCATGGCGTCGTCGAGGTCGACGATGTGCGGCGAGCCATCACGCCACAGCACGTTGCCCAGGTGGCAATCGCCGTGCAGGCGCAGCGTCAACAAGGGCGCTTCGGGGGTGAAGGTGTCGAAGGCGGCGTTCACGGCGGCCAGCGCTTGTTCACAGGCCTGCTGCCAGGGCGTACGCTCGGTGTCGGGCACGAAGCCGCCGGCCAGCAGCAGGCGCAGCGCGCGTTCACCATCGGCCCGCGGGTGCAGGTGGTGGCGGTGCTCGAACACCTTCTGCCGGCCCACGGCGTGCAGCCGCCCGATGAAGCGGCCCAGTTGGCGCAGCGCTGCCGGGTCTTCGAGTTCGGGCTCGCGCCCGGCGCAGCGTGCCGAAACCCCCCATCGGTGGCCGAAGCCGCAGGCCAGCGTGGGTGGCGTACCCAGCAGCTGCACCCCGGCCGCGCCCTGCGGCAGCACCAGCGGCGGCACCACCGGCACTTCGGCGGCCGCCAGTTCCAGCGCGAAGGCGTGTTCCTCCAGGATCTGTGCGTCGCTCCAGCGCCCGGGCCGGTAGAACTTGGCCACCACGGCACTGTGGCCCTGGTGCGGCTCTTCCAGGAAGACCTGGAAGACGCGGTTTTCGTAGCTGTTCAGTTGCAGCACACGGCCATCGCCGCGCAAGCCCACGGCGTCCAGCGCGTCCAGCACCTGCTGGGGGTCGAGTTGGCTGTAGTCCACGCGCGGCGCTCAGGGCCGCGGTGCGGGTGGGGCCGGCCCGTCGACGACGATGCCGCCGCCCGGCGACAAGGGGTCGGCCGCCGGCAGCAGTGAGCTGTAGCGTGATTCGGCAAAGCGAGATTCTGCGAAGCTGGAATCGCGGAACTGCGAGTCGGCAAAGGCCGAGTCAGGCCAGTGCGTGTTCTGGCGCGACTGGCGGCGTGATGCCACGGTGCTGGACAGGCGCTCGCGCGTCACGTCCACCGGCGAAGGCGTCGCCGGGGCCATGGCCGCGTTCAGCACCGGCAGCGGCAGCAGTCCTTGCAGCTCGGCCACCGAGGGCAGTTCGCCGGGCGCACAGCGCAGGTAGCGCACGCGGCAGGCTTCCAGCACCGAACGCTTGATGACCTGGGCCCGGCGCGAGCTGCTGCGCTCGGTTTCGATGTCCACGGCCGCCAGCACGCGCCCGCTGGCGCTGCAGATGGCAAAGGCCACGTGGCTGCCCGCCAGCAATTCGTACCAATAGCGCACGCGGCGCGGGTCCAGCGGCTGGCAGAAGCGCACCAGCGGCAGCTTGGCCAGCACCACGTGCTGCGGCAGGGCATCGCGCAGCTGGCGGTACAGGCGCCGTTCGTCGGCGCTGAACACGGGGCGCGGCGACAGCGCCCAGTCGGTGGGCAGCGGTTGGCTGCCGGGTTTGCGGCCCTTGCGCCACCAAAGGAACAAGGCCACCAGCGCAGAGCTCAGGGCCAGTGCAGCAGCCAGCAGGGCGGGGGTCCAGTCGGTCAGGTGCTGCATGGAATGGCCGGGGTACCCGTTGCTTGGTGTTCTGCTTCACGTGTCGACGCCCATGCCGAGGCGCAGGACTCGGGATTATTGCCGGCACCCCCGCGCGGCCGCCTCAGCCCAATGGGGGTGGCGATGTCCCCCGGGTGGGGGCTGGCACGCGCAGGCTCTGCACCTTCAGCCGGAAATCGAGTTCGGCCGCACGAGCGCCCAGCAGTTCACCGAGTTGCGAGCCCAGCGTCAACCCGGGCAGCGTCAAGAGGGCCTGAGCTTCGTGGCCCTCGTGGGTGATGTGCGCCCCGGCGGCCTGCACGATGGCCAGCATGGGCGCGTTGTCGCGCGCCAGATGGATGTGCAGGCTGTGCACGCCGCGGTTGCGTGCGTGCGTGACGGCATGTTCGAAGAGCTGGCTGCCCAGGCGCTGCCCGCGCGCGGTGGCCAGCACCGAAAGGCCCAGCTCGCCGTGGCCTTGGCCGGTGACGGGGTCGGCGCCCTGGGCCAGGGCCAGGTGGCCCAGGGCCACCAGCCGCAGCCGGCGGTCGAAGACGCCGAAGATCAGGTCGAGGTTGAAATCCAGTTGGTCGGCATAGGCCCGCACACGCTCGTCGCTCAGGCTGTGGCCAAAGCGGCGTTGGCGGTCTTCGGCGCTCAGGGCCAGCAGATGGGTACGCACCGCGGGCCGGTGGCGTTCGGCCAGCGTGCGCACCGGCACCCAATGGCGCAGCCGCTGCAGGGCCTGGACGCCGCCCCATGCCAGCGAAGGCAGGGCGGGCGCCGGGGGCAGGGCGATGCTGTTCAGGTCCATGGGCCGTACTCCGGTAGCGATGGCGCATCCTAGGGCATCGATCTAGGGTTTACCCTCAAATGGGCGACGGCCCGCCGGGTGGCTAGGCGTGTGCGCCTTCACTGCCGCATCGGCTATACTTTGAGGCTTTCCCCAATTTCGGCGGGGGAAGAACCGCATGCTTCAGCACCCTGCGAGGCCGCCTTCACGAGCGGTGCCAAAGGCGACGAGGCTTGCGGCCAGCCAACAGCCGTTGCCCCGTGTGCCTGCCCCGGCAGCACACATTTCGAAAGACTCTCATGAAGACCTTCAGCGCCAAGCCGGCCGAAGTGACGCACGAGTGGTTTGTGATTGACGCCACTGACAAGGTGCTCGGTCGTGTTGCCAGCGAAGCAGCACGCCGTTTGCGCGGCAAGCACAAGGCCATTTACACGCCTCACGTCGACACCGGTGATTTCATCATCGTCGTCAATGCCGACAAGCTTCGTGTCACCGGCGCCAAAGCCACCGACAAGATCTACTACCGGCACTCGGGCTACCCCGGCGGCATCTACGCCACCGCTTTCAAGGACATGCAGGCCAAGCACCCCGGCCGCGCCCTTGAGAAGGCCGTCAAGGGCATGCTGCCCAAGGGCCCGCTGGGCTACGCGATGGTCAAGAAGCTGAAGGTCTACGCCGGTGACACCCACCCGCACGCCGCTCAGCAGCCCAAACCGCTCGAGATCTGAGGACGCAGCGATGATCGGAACCTGGAACTACGGCACCGGCCGCCGCAAGTCGAGCGTGGCACGCGTCTTCATCAAGAAGGGCAGCGGCCAGATCGTCATCAACGGCAAGCCCATCGACGCCTACTTCGGCCGTCAGACCTCGATCATGATCGTGCGCCAGCCGCTGCTGCTCACGGGCAACAACGAGGCCTTCGACATCAAGATCAACGTGCACGGCGGCGGTGAATCCGGCCAGGCCGGCGCGGTGCGCCACGGCATCACCCGTGCGCTGATCGACTACGACACCGCGCTGAAGCCCGACCTCAGCCGCGCCGGCTTCGTGACGCGCGATGCGCGCGAAGTCGAACGCAAGAAGGTCGGTCTGCACGGCGCGCGCCGTCGCAAGCAGTTCAGCAAGCGCTGAACACGGGCGCCACGTTTCGGTTCCTCACGGAACGCAACGTGGTGCGCCAGCAGAATCAGGCGGGTCCACAGGCCCGCCTTTTTCGTTTTTGAACCATGCGTTGGAAGCTGCTGCGTCGTCGCTTGTCGGTGAGTGCGCCGCGCATGATCGTGCGCAGCCGCCTGCCCTGGCCGCTGCGTTGGGCGCTGGTGGCGCTGATGCTGGGCTTCTCGGCCGCACTGGCGCTGTGGGCCTTCGAGTTCGGCAAGAGCATTGCCGGTCTGGACGAACGCAGCCAGTTGGAACTGCAGCGACTGCGCGCCGAGGTGGTGATGCTGCGCGAAGCCCACGCCCAGGCCCGGCAGGTGGCCAACACGTCCGAAAGCCTGCTCACCGCCGAGCGGGCCACGCAAGAGCGGCTGGCCCAGCAGTTGCGCCAGGCCGAAGCGGCCCAGCAGGCCTTGCGTGCCGACCTGGGGCTCTTCGAGCGCCTGCTGCCGGGCACGGGCGAAGGCCTGCAGCTGCGCGGCCTGGAACTGCAAGCCCTCACGCCCGGCGAACTGCGCTACCAAGTGCTGGTGGCGCAAAGCGGCAAGGCCACGGCGGAGTTCAAGGGCCGCTACGAAGTGCAGCTCAGTGGGCTGTTGGACGGCAAGCCCTGGAGCCAGGCTCTGGCGGACGGCCCGAAACCTCTGCAACTTCGGCATTACACGCGGGTGGAAGGCCGCATCAGCCACCCGCCCGGTGCCGTGATAAAAACCCTGCAGCTCAAGGTGCTGGACGCCCAGGGCGTCACCCGCGCCGTGCAGCAGACACGGCCCTTGTCCTGAATCAGGAGACATGCATGAGCTGGTTCGGCCGGAAAAAGGCGCCCCCCATTCGCAGCCTGATCGCCGAGGGCGCCGAACTTCGCGGGCAGTTGCGCTTCACCGACGGCCTGCGCATCGACGGCGAGGTGCATGGCGACGTGGTCTCTGAGGGTGATATGCCCAGCCTGCTCGTGATCAGCGAGAATGGCAAGGTGTACGGAAAGGTGAACGCAGGCCACGTCATCATCAGCGGTGAGGTGCGTGGTCCGGTGGTGGCCAGCGAGCTCTTGGAACTTCAGCCCAAGGCCCGCATTTGCGGCGATGTTCGTTACGAACTGCTGGAAATGCACCAGGGCGCGATGGTCGAAGGCGAGCTCAAGCCGCTGAAAGCCGCCGAGAAGCCGACACTGGTACTTGCCGCGTCGAACGACGCTTGAAGCTGCGCGCCCCGCGCACCGAACTGGAACTGGAGCCCCGCATGAACGCAATGGCCGAACCCCTTGCCCCCGCCGCCGACGAAATGCCGGCGCCGCTGATCTTCACCGACAGCGCTGCCGCCAAGGTGGCTGACCTGGTGGCCGAAGAGGGCAACCCCGAACTGAAGCTGCGCGTCTTCGTGCAAGGCGGCGGCTGCTCGGGTTTCCAGTACGGCTTCACCTTCGACGAGGTCGTCAACGAAGACGACACGCAGATGACGAAGAACGGCGTCACCCTGCTGATCGACGCGATGAGCCTGCAGTACCTGGGCGGCGCAGAGATCGACTACAAGGAAGACCTGCAAGGCGCGCAGTTCGTCATCAAGAACCCGAACGCCACCACCACCTGCGGTTGCGGTTCGTCGTTCTCGGCCTGAGGGCCCAAGCCTGGCGCACGCGCCGGGCTTTCTAGTGCGAAGCGAGCGCTCGCGCCTTCAGGCTGCCGGGTGAACCGCGCCCAGCACCCGCAGGCCGCGTGCGCCCGTGACGGCGGGCAGGTTGCCCGGACGGCGTTCCAGGCAAGCCTGCGCCAACCAGGCGAAAGCCAGGGCTTCCACTTGGTCGGGCGCGACACCCAGGCTTGAGCTGCTCTCCACCCGGGTGCGCGGCAGGGCTGCGCGCAGCAGCGCGAGCAGGTGCTCGTTGTAGGCACCCCCGCCGCAGACGTACAAGGTTTGGGTGTCCGGCGCCTGGCGCTGCAGCGCGGCTGCGGCGCTGCGTGCCGTCAGGGCCGCGAGCGTGGCCATCACATCCACTGGGCGGCGGGTGATGTCGTCAGCCAGGCGGCTGTCCAGCCAGGCGGCGTTGAAGAGGTCGCGCCCCGTGCTCTTGGGCGGCGGCAGCGCGAAGAAGGGTTCGGCCAGGCAGGTGGCCAACAGCGCTTCATCGACCTGGCCACTCGCGGCCCAGCGGCCGCCTTCGTCCAGGGCCAGGCCGGTGTGGCGCTGGCACCAGAGGTCCATCAGCACATTGGCCGGGCCGCAGTCGAAACCGCCCACCTCGCCGCTGGCAGGCAGCAGCGTGAGGTTGGCGATGCCGCCCAGGTTCAGTACCGCCCGCGACTCGCCCGCCTGCTGGAAACTGACGGCATGGAAAGCGGGCACCAGCGGTGCGCCCTGGCCGCCGGCGGCGACATCACGGCTGCGGAAGTCGCAAACGACGTCGATCTGCGTCAGTTCGGCCAGCAGCGCGCCATTGATCAACTGCACTGTGTAGCCGCGGCTGCCGAAAGCTGCCGGCTGATGGCGCACGGTCTGGCCGTGGGCGCCGATGGCGCGCACCTGGCTGCCGGGCAGGCCCTGTGCAGCCAGCAGCGCCTGCACCACCTCGGCGTACAGCTGGGCCAGACCTTGGGCCGCCCAGGCCGCGCGGTGCAGTTCATCAGCGCTGCTGTGGTTCAGGGCCAGCAAGGCCTCGCGCAGGTCTGGAGGGAAGCTGCGGTGCACATGCCTGCGTGATTGCAGGGGCGGGCCGGCCAGGCTGGTTTCTGCAAGCACCCCGTCGACACCGTCGAGCGAGGTGCCCGACATCAGGCCGATGAAGTAGGCCACCTACTCCATGACGGCGCGCGCGCCGGTGAGGCTTTCGGCCAGGTCCAGCTTCACCTGCACGGTGGCCAGGGTTTCCTTGAACTGCGGGCGCGAAGCGGCGTCGATGGGCGTGGCCTCGGCGCTCTTGGCCATGCGCAAGGGGTCCTTGTGCTGCCCGTTCACGCGGAATTCGTAATGCAGGTGAGGGCCGGTAGCCCAGCCCGTAGCGCCCACGGCACCGATGCGGTAACCCTGCTCCACACGCTGACCCTTGCGCACGTCGATGCGGCTCAGGTGGGCGTAGAGGGTGCTGCGGTCGTTCGAGTGGCGCACCTCGATGACGTTGCCATACCCGTTCTGGCGGCCCGCGAAGGTGACAACGCCATCCGCCACCACGCGCACCGGCGTGCCGGTGGGGGCGGCGTAATCGACGCCCAGGTGGGGCCGGCTCGTCTTGAAGATGGGGTGGATGCGCATCGCGAAACCCGAGGTCACGCGAGAGAACTCCAGCGGGCTGGCCAGGAAGGCGCGGCGCTTGCTGCTGCCGTCGATGTCGTAGTAAGCCGCACGGCCGTCGGAGGCCTTGAACCACACCGCGTGGTGCGAACGGCCGCCGTTGACGAACTCGGCCGCCAGCACGCGGCCGGTACCTTCGTTCCAGGCCACGGGTTCGCCGTCGGCCATGAGCGTTTCGTAGACGACGCTGAAGGTGTCGCCCTTGCGAAGTTCGCGGTGGAAATCGATGTCGGTGGAGAAGATGTCGGCCAGCTGCACGGCCACGGCATCGGGCAGGCGGGCTTCGTCGGTGGCGGCGAACAGCGAGGTGCGGATCGTGCCGCTGGCCAGCCGCGGTTGCACCGTGAAGGGCGCTGATTCCAGCTGGGCCAGCCAGCGGCCGTCCACACGAGACAGCGTCAGCCGCGTGAAGTGGGTGCGTGCCAACTCGCTGCGGTCTGCCGGGAAGCGGGCCACCAGGGTCTGCAGCCGGCCATCGGCGCCCATGTCGGCGCGCACCATCTTGCCGCCCCGGCCGGCCAGCAGCTGGCGGGCCGTGAGGTCGTTGCGGATGAAGCTGGCGGCTTCGGCATCCAGCACGCCCAGCCGGCCGAGCAAGGCTTCGGCGGTGTCGGTGCTGCGCGTGATGTCGCTGCGGGTCAGCGTGAATTCATGGGCCGCCAGTTCAGACAACTGGCTGCCCATGCCCTCGGGCATCACCACTTCGGAAATGACGCGCTGGGGCAGGCTGGCGGCATCGGGCGCCAAGGGCGCCACGGCGACGGCGGTGATGCCGAAACCCGCCAGCAGCGTGACGGCGGTGGCGATGAGGCCCCGGCGGTGTCGCGCGGTGACTTCCTGCAGGCCCGCAAGGGCGCGGTGAGCGTGAGCGTTCAAGGTGCGGCGAGTCACTGCGAGTGGTTGGCACGCCGCACGCAAGATGCGGGCCCAACGGTGTTGATCGAGTGGCCTCCTGCACCGGTGGCACCAGGGTTGCAGGCAGGCCGTCCACTAGAATGAGGCGTTGGGGCCTGGGGCGCCGCCGCGTGCATTCATCCTGGGAAGGCAGCGCGCAGTATAGCCAAGGCATCGCCAGGCACCCTCAGGGCTGCCCCCAGTCTTTGCATTGTCGGCCGCCCGGCGGCCTCCTGAACCTGCACTGAGTAACCGTTCATGTCCCAGACTGCCGCGCCCACGGGCCCCGATGCCCTGGCCGCCACCGCCGCCACGCCCCATACGCCATTGACCGACGGTGTTCGTGAGGCCCTGGCCATCTCCCTGCGCGGTTGCGAAGAGTTGCTGCCCGAGGCCGAATGGGTGAAGAAGCTGCAGCGTGCCGAAGCCACCGGCCAGCCGCTGCGCATCAAGCTGGGGCTGGACCCCACCGCGCCCGACATCCACATCGGCCACACCGTGGTGCTGAACAAGATGCGCCAGCTGCAGGACCTGGGGCACAAGGTCATCTTTCTGATCGGCGACTTCACCTCAATGATCGGCGACCCTTCCGGCCGCAACGCCACGCGCCCGCCGCTGACGCGCGAGCAGATCGAAGCCAACGCCCAGACCTACTACAAGCAGGCCAGCCTGGTGCTGGACCCTGCCCGCACCGAGATTCGTTACAACAGCGAATGGAGCGACCCGCTGGGCGCGCGCGGGATGATCGAACTCTCGGCCAAGTACACGCTGGCGCGCATGCTCGAGCGCGATGACTTCACCAAGCGTTTCAAGGCCGGCAACCCCATCAGCCTGCACGAACTGCTGTACCCGCTGATGCAGGGCTACGACTCGGTGGCCTTGAAGAGCGACCTCGAACTCGGCGGCACCGACCAGAAGTTCAACCTGCTGGTGGGCCGCGCGCTGCAGCAGGAGTACGGGCAGGAGCCGCAGTGCATCCTGACCATGCCGTTGCTGGAAGGGCTGGACGGCGTCGAGAAGATGTCGAAGAGCAAGCACAACTACATCGGCATCACCGACGAACCCAACAGCATGTTCGCCAAGGTGCTGAGCATCAGCGACGTGCAGATGTGGAAGTGGTTCACCCTGCTGAGCTTCCGGCCCGAGGCCGAGATCGCCGCGCTGAAGCGCGAGGTGGAAGGCGGCCGCAACCCGAAAGACGCCAAGGTGCAGCTGGCGCGCGAGATCACCACGCGCTTCCACGGCGCGGCGGCGGCCGAGGCGGCGGTGGAAGACTTCCACCGCCGGGCCGCCGGTGGTGTGCCCGACGAGATTCCCGACGTGGCGCTGACGGGGGCACCGCTGGCCATCGGCGCGCTGCTGAAGCAGGCGGGCCTGGCACCTTCCACCAGCGAGGCGCTGCGCCTGGTGGAGCAGGGCGGCGTGCGCGTGGACGGCAGCACCGTCAGCGACAAGGGCCTGAAGCTGGCGCCCGGCTGCTACGTGGTGCAGGTGGGCAAGCGCAAGTTCGCGCGCGTGACGCTGGTGGCCTGAGCCCCCATGCAGGTACAGCGCTACCTGCAGCTCTCCATCGCGGTGGCGCTGGCCACCATCGCGCTGAAGACCGGTGCTTGGTGGGTGACCGGCAGCGTGAGCCTGCTGTCCGACGCGCTGGAGTCGCTGGTGAACCTGGCCGGCGCGGTGTTTGCGCTGGCGATGGTGACCATCGCCGCACGCCCGCCGGACGACGAACACCCCTACGGCCACCACAAGGCCGAGTACTTCAGCAGCGGCTTCGAGGGCGTGCTCATCTTCGCGGCGGCCCTGGCCATCATCTGGGCCGCGGTGATGCGCCTGCTGAACCCGCAGCCGCTGGAAGCCGTGGGCCTGGGGCTGGTGCTGTCGGTGGTGAGCTCGGCGATGAACGGGGCGCTGGCCTACAGCATGCTGCGCAAGGCGCGCGCCGTGCAGTCGATGGCGCTGGAAGCCGATGCCCGGCACCTTTTCACCGATGTCTGGACGTCTGCCGGCGTGGTGCTCGGTCTGCTGGCGGTGATGGCCACCGGCTGGGCCTGGCTCGACCCCGTGATCGCCATCGCCGTGGCGCTGAACATCCTGCGCGTGGGCGCCAGCCTCGTGCGCCAGTCGGCCGGCGGGCTGATGGACGAAGCGCTGGAAACCGAACACCGCAGCGCCATCGAAGCCGTGCTGCAGGCGCACAGCCACGATGCCGTGCACTTCGACCACATCACTTCGCGGCGGGCGGGCCAGCGCCGCTTCGTCGACCTGCACATGCACATGCCGGCCGGCTGGACGCTGGGCCGTGCAGCGGCTGAACGTGGCGCGGTGGAACAAGCCCTGATGCAGGCCGTGCCGGGCCTGCGGGCCAGCATCCAGCTGCTGCCGCTGGGCGTGGAAGTGCACTTGGCCGACACCGGGGCCGCCGCGTGATCGCGCTGGTGCAGCGCGTGCGCAGCGCCCGCGTGGAGGTGGCTGGCGCAACCATTGGCGCCATCGACACGGGCTTGCTCGTGCTGGTGTGTGCCGAGCCCACCGATACCCCGGCCGTGGCCGTGCGCCTGCTGGACAAGCTGCTGAAGCTGCGCATCTTCAGCGACGAGGCCGGCAAGATGAACCGCAGCGTGCAGGACGTGGCCGGCGGGCTGCTCATCGTCAGCCAGTTCACGCTGGCGGCCGACGTGAGCGGCGGCAACCGCCCCAGCTTCACGGGCGCTGCGCCGCCGGCCCTGGGCCGCGCGCTGTACGACGAACTGCTGCGCCTGGCCCGCGAGCGCCATCCGCAGGTGGCCGCGGGCGAGTTCGGTGCCGACATGCAGGTGCATCTGGTGAACGACGGGCCGGTGACGATACCCATCACGCTGCGTTGAAGCGGCCATGAAAAAGGCCGCCCGAAGGCGGCCTGTTCAAGCAGGTGAGAGGGCCGGCTTGACGCCCTCAGTCGGCCTCTTAGTCGGCATATTGCCCAGCGGCCTTGATGGCAGGGCCCCACTTGGCGATTTCGGCCTCGACGAACTTCTTGTGGTCGGCCGGGTTCACGCGGTTGTCGGTGACGACCACGGCGCCCAGGGCTTCCTGGCGCTTGATGAACTCGGGGTCCTTCAGCGCGGCGCGCAGTGCGGTGTTCACCGTGTCGAGCACGGCCTTGGGCGTGCCCTTGGGCGCGTACAGGCCGTGCCAGATCGAGACGTTGAAGCCCTTGAGGCCTTGCGAATCGAGCGTGGGCAGCTTGGACAGCGCGGGCGTGCTCAGCGGCTTGAGCGTCGTCACCGCATAGGCCTTCACCTTGCCGGCTTCGATCTGGCTGGTGGTGTTGGTGGTCTGGTCGCACATGATGTCGACCTGGCCGCCCAGGATGTCGGTCATGGCCGGTGCCGTGCCCTTGTAGGGGATGGTGGTCATGTCGATCTTCAGGCTTTGCTGCAGCAGCAGGCCGCACAGGTGCGAAGCAGCGCCCAGGCCGGCGTTGGCCAGGTTGATCTTGCCCTTGTTGGCTTCCAGCCACTTCACCAGCTCGGCGTAGTTGTTGGCCGGCAGCGTGGGGCGGCCGATCAGCGTCATGGGCACGTCGTTGACCATACCCACGTACTCGAAGTCTTCCAGCACCTTGAACGACAGGTTGCGGTACAGCGCCGGCGCGGTGGCCATGCCGATGTGGTGCAGCAGCAGCGTGTAGCCGTCGGGGCTGGCCTTGGCCACCTTGGCCGCGCCCAGCGTGCCGCCGGCGCCGCCCACGTTCTCGATGACGATGGTCTGGTTCTTCAGGCCCTTGCGCAGCACTTCGGCCAGGTCGCGGGCCACTTTGTCGGTGGGGCCGCCAGCGGCGAAGGGCACCACGATGGTGATGGGCTTGTCGGGGTAGGCGAAGCTGCTCGTGGCCACGAAGGCCGCTGCCAGCGCGGTGAGGGTCTTGAACGTCATCTTCATGAGGGTTGTCTCCAGGGCACGAATGGTGTGGGGCCGGGCCGAGATGGTAGGCCGACACGCCGTCAGGGCCACGGCGGGAACTACTTATCGCAGCATTCGGCGTGCGGCTTTCGGGGCCATGGGCCCAGCGCGCGCCGGACCGCACGCGCTTGGCGCAGACTCCGACTCTCACCAACCACACCGCCCAACCCATGATTCGACGCGCTGCATGGCGGGCCTTGCTGGCCCTGTCCCTGGCTGCCGGTGGGACGCCCGCTGCCATGGCCATAGAAGAACCCAGTTTCGAGGTCGTACGCGAACTCGGGCCCGTGCAGATACGCCAGTACGCCCCCTACGTGGTGGCCGAGGTCGAGGTGGAAGGCACGGCCGAAAGCGCCGGCAACACGGCCTTTCCCATCCTGGCGGGCTACATCTTCGGCAAGAACAAGGGCGAGCGGAAGATGGCGATGACCGCGCCCGTGACGCAGACCGCAGCGCCCATGAAGATGGCGATGACGGCCCCGGTCACGCAGACGGCCAGCGCCGAAGGCCGCTACATCGTGCAGTTCGTGCTGCCTGCCAGCGTGAGCCTTGCGAACGCGCCCGAGCCGCTGGACGCCCGCGTGCGCCTGCGCGAAGTACCGGGCGCGAAGCTGGCTGCCATCCGCTACCGCGGCACCTGGTCGCAGGCCAATTACGACGAGCACCTGGCCCTGCTGAAGAAGACGCTGACCGAGCAGCAACTGGCCTGGACCGGCGAGCCCGTGTTCTCGCGCTACGACCCGCCGCTGATGCCCTGGTTCATGCGCCGCAACGAGATCTGGCTGAGCCTGCCCTGAGCTGGCCCCGCCCGCGCGCGGCCAGCTGCAGCGCGCTTCATTTGTAGCTGCGCCGGTCTTCGATGAGCTTGCCGTCGTTGGGCAGGCTGCCTGGCGGCAGGAGCTGCACTTCACAGCGCAGCTTGGTGATGTCGCGCACGCTGGCGGCCACGGCAGCCTGCAGGCCCTCGGGCATGCCTTGGGTTTCGGCCTGCAGCGTGGGCTGGTCGTTGGCCATCTCGCCGGCCACCACCAGGCGCACGCGGGCCAGCTCGGGGTGGCGCTTCAGCAGCTCGGCCACCTGGCCGGGGTGCACGAACATGCCGCGCACCTTGGCCGTCTGGTCGGCGCGGCCCAGCCAGCCCTTGATGCGCGGGCCAGTGCGCCCGGTGGGGCAGGGGCCGGGCAGCACGGCGCTGAGGTCGCCGGTGCCGAAGCGCAGCATCGGGTAGTCGGCATTGAAGGTGGTGACCACCACTTCGCCCACTTCGCCTTCGGGCAGCACGTCGCCCGTGCCGGGGCGCACGATCTCCACCAGCACGCCTTCATCCACCACCAGGCCTTCGCGCGCGGTGGTCTCGAAGGCGATGACGCCCACGTCGGCCGTGGCATAGGCTTGGTAGGCAGCGACACCGCGCTCCAGGAGCCAGTCGCGCAGGCTGGGCGGGAAGGCCTCGCCGCTGACCAGGGCCTTCTTCAGGCTGGGCAGTGCCAGGCCGGTTTCGGCGGCCTTCTCGAGCAGGATGCGCAGGAAGCTGGGCGTGCCTGCATAGGCCGCCGGCCGCAGGTGCTGCAGGGCCTGCAGCTGCAGTTCGGTGTTGCCCACGCCGCCCGGGAAGACGGTGCAGCCCAGGGCGTGGGCGCCGCTTTCCATGATCCACGCGCCCGGCGTGAGGTGGTAGCTGAAGCTGTTGTGCACGAGGTCGCCGGCCATGAAGCCGGCTGCATGCATGGCGCGGGCGGCACGCCAGTAGTCGGCCCCTGGGCCTTCAGGTTCGTACAGCGGGCCGGGCGACTGGTACACGCGCCGCGCCGGCCGCAGCGCGCGCTGCGAGGCCCAGCCCAGGGCCGAGTAGCCGCCGAAGGCGTCGCTGCCGCGCTGCGCGTTCTGGGCGTCCAGCAACTCGTGCTTGCGCGTGACGGGCAGCCGGGCCAGCGCGGCCAGGGTGGTGACGGCGGCGGCGTCCACGCCTTGCAGCCGCGCGGCCATCGCGGGCACGGCCAGGGCCGCCTGCACCTGCGCGGGCAGGGCCAGGGCCAGTGCGGCCGCGCGTTCGGCAGGGCTGCGGGTCTCCAGGGGGGTGGGCTGCATGCGGCGCCTGCGTCCAGGTGAAGGTCGTTTCAGTCTTCCTGGTCCCAGCGGGCCAGGCGCTTCTTCAGTTCATCGATCAGCTTGCGCTGCTCGGCGGCGTTGCGCACGGTCTGGCGGTCCCACTCGGGCGTCATCGCCAGCTTGCGGGCCAGGCGCACCTGCAGGGCATCGCCCTCCACGCTGGCCTGCAGCACCGGCTTGCCGCGCAACTCGAAACCCGCGCCGCGCGCCGTGAGCTTCAGGTCGCGGGCGGCGCGTTGCACGGCTTGCAGGGCATCCTCCGGCTTGAAGGCCGGCAGCGCGAAACCGAAATCACTGCCGTCGTCGGGCGTGCTCATGTCAGCCATCTTTTGCGGCGCTTGTAGCTCTTGGCATCTCTGAAGCTCTTGCGGTCGCCGCCACCCATGCCGAGGTAGAACTCCTTCACGTCCTCGTTCTCGCGCAGGTCTTTCGCGGCGCCTTCCATCACGATGCGGCCGCTTTCCAGGATGTAGCCATGGTCGGCATAGCGCAGCGCCATGTGGGTGTTCTGCTCGGCCAGCAGAAAGGTGACCTTCTCGCGCTGGTTCAGGTCTTTCACGATCTCGAAGACCTCTTCCACGATCTGCGGCGCCAGGCCCATGCTGGGCTCGTCGAGCAGCACCATCTTCGGGTTGGCCATCAGCGCGCGGCCGATGGCGCACATCTGCTGCTCGCCGCCGCTGGTGTAGGCCGCCTGGCTGCTGCGCCGCGTCTTCAGCCGCGGGAAGTAGTTGTAGACCTTCTCCAGCGTGGCGTTGATGGCCGCCTTGCCATCTTTGCGCGTGTAGGCCCCGGTCATCAGGTTGTCTTCGATGCTCAGGTGCGCGAAGCAGTGCCGGCCTTCCATCACCTGGATGACGCCGCGCTCGACCATGTCGCTGGTGCTCAGCTTCTCGATGCGCTCGCCGCGCAGTTCGATGCTGCCCTTGGTGACCTCGCCCCGCTCGCCCGCCAGCAGGTTGCTCACGGCGCGCAGCGTGGTGGTCTTGCCGGCGCCGTTGCCGCCCAGCAAGGCCACCACCCCGCCCTCGGGCACCTGCAGGCTCACGCCCTTCAGCACCAGGATGACGTGGTTGTAGATGACCTCGATGCCATTCACGTTGAGCAGGATCGCACTCATGACGGGTCACGCCTCCGGACGCACGATCAAGCTTCCCGCCGCGGAACCGGCTTTGCCGGGCCGCTGGCGGACGGCCCCCTCGGGGGGCAGCGAGCGTGAGCGAGCTTGGGGGCTCACGACTGGCAGTCGGCCGGGGCGCGGCGGGTGAGCTTCTTCTCGGCGGCGTACTTCTCGGCCGAGGCCCTCACCATGGGCTTGATGATCTGCTCGTCGGCCTGCAGCCAGTCAGAGGCCCAGGTGAACTTCGTGCCATCCCAGGTGTGCACACGCGCCCAGGCGCTGCCCATGTGGTCGAAGCAGCTGGTGGAAACCGGCCGCATCACGCCCTTGAAGCCCAGCGTATCCAGCTTGGCCTGCGTGAGGTTCAGGTTCTCGTAGCCCCAGCGGGCCTGCTCGCCCGTCATCACCTTGCCCTTGCCGAAGCGCTCTTGCGCCGCGCGCACGCCTTCGACGGCCAGCATCGCGCCCACCACGCCGCGCATGTAGAGCACCTGGCCCACTTCGTCCTTCGGCCCCGTGCCCTGGCCCTTGGCGTGCACCTTGTCCAGAATCTCCTTCACCACGGCGGCCTGCGGCTCGGCACCGTGCTGCATCATCACCGCGCTGTAGCCCTTGGCGGCGGCGCCCACGTCCTTCAGGTCGGGCTCGGCGCCGCTCCACCAGGTGCCGAACATTTTCTCGCGCGGGTAGCCGGTGGCCACGGCTTCCTTCAGCGCGGTGGCCGTCATCACGCCCCAGGTCTGCATCACCACGAAGTCAGGCCGCTGCTGGCGGATCTGCAGCCACACCGCCTTCTGCTCCACGCCCGGCGCCGGCACCGGCAGCAGCTGGACCTCGAAGCCGTGCATCTTCTGCCGCTCTTGAATGATGGGCAGCAGCTCCTTGCCGAAGGGGCTGTCGTGGTAGACCACGGCGATCTTCTTGCCCTTGAGCTTGTCCCAGCCGCCTTCCTTCTTGGCGATGTGCTGCAGCACGGTGTCGCCGGCCACCCAGTAATGGCCGATGAGCGGGAAGTTCCACTTGAAGACGCCGCCGTCCTGGCTGTCGCTGCGGCCATAGCCCGAGGTGATCATCGGGATCTTGTCGTTCGGCACCTTCTCGGTCAGCGCGAAGGTGATGCCGGTGGACAGTGGCTGGAACACCGTGGCCCCGCCGTGCTTGCCCTTCAGGCGCTCATAGCACTCCACGCCGCGGTCGGTGGCGTAGGCCGTCTCGCACTCTTCCACCAGCGTCTGCACGCCGTTGATGCCGCCGCGCGCGTTCACGAGCTTCATGTAGTCGGCATAGCCATTCGCAAACGGCGTGGCATTGGGCGCCACGGGGCCGGTGCGCCCGGTGAGGCTGGGGAAGAACTGCACCTTGGCCTGCGCGAGCGCGGCCGTGGCGGTGAACAGGCTGCCGGCGGCCAGGGTGGCGGCCAGGGCCAGGGTGCTGAGTTTCATGGTTTGTCTCCGAAAGTTCGTGGGCACGGGTTCAATGGGGGAAGGGCCACAGCCGCATCTTTTCCTTGGCGGTGGACCAGAGTCGCGCCAGGCCGTGCGGTTCTTTGATGAGGAAGAAAACGATCAGCGCGCCGAAGATCATCAGCTCGCTGTGCGCCACCGCGGCGGTGCTGATCTCGACGCCCACCAGGTCGCCCAGGGCGGGCAGCGCGCGGTTCAGGAAGATGGGGAGGACGACGATGAAGGCCGCGCCGAAGAAGGCGCCCATGATCGAACCCAGCCCGCCGATGATGATCATGAACAGCAGCTGGAAGCTGCGGTCGATGCTGAAGGCCGCCGGCTCCCACGACCCGAGGTGCACGAAGCCCCACAAACCGCCGGCCACGCCGACGATGAAGCTGCTCACCGCAAAGGCCGTGAGCTTGGCGTAGACCGGGCGGATGCCGATGACGGCGGCGGCCACGTCCATGTCGCGGATGGCCATCCACTCGCGGCCGATGTGCCCGCGCACCAGGTTCTTGGCCAGCCAGGCGAACAGCACCACGATGCCCAGGCAGAACAGGTACTTCTCGTGCGGCGTGTTGATCGAGATGCCGAAGAAGGAGAGGTTCGAGACGCTCACCGAGCCCGAGGGTGAGTTGTTCGTGAACCAGCTGATGCGCAGGAAGGCCCAGTCGACGAAGAACTGCGCCGCCAGCGTGGCCACGGCCAGGTACAGGCCCTTGATGCGCAGCGACGGGATGCCGAAGAACACGCCCACCACCGTGGCGCACAGGCCGCCGAGCAGGAGCGCCACGATGAGCGGCATGCCTTCGATGCGCACGAAGAAGTTGTAGGCCGCGTAGGCGCCCACCGCCATGAAGGCGCCGGTGCCCAGGCTGATCTGCCCGCAGTAGCCCACCAGGATGTTCAGGCCCAGGGCGGCCAGCGCCAGGATGAGGAAGGGAATGAGGATGGCGCGGAAGAGGTACTCGTCGGCCAGCAGGGGCACGCCGATCACCGCAAACAGCAGCAGGCCGATGATGGCCACGCGGTCTTGCGTGATGGGAAAGACCTGCTGGTCGGCCCGGTACGAGGTCTTGAATTGGCCGTTTTCGCGGTAAATCATGCCCCCAGGCTCCCTCCGGTCGCCACCCCCCGAGGGGGCTCATGCAGCGGCCCGGCGAAGCCGGTTCCGCGCATGGCGCTTGGTTGAATGCGCTCGCTCATACGCGGTCGATGATCTTTTCGCCGAAGAGGCCCTGCGGGCGCACCAGCAGCACGAACAACACCAGCACGTAGCCGAACCAGATCTCGATGCCGCCGCCCAAAGTGGGCCCGAGATAGACCTCGCTGACCTTCTCACCCACGCCGATGATCAGCCCGCCGATGATGGCGCCCGGCACGCTGGTGAGGCCGCCCAGGATGACCACCGGCAGCGCCTTCAGCGCCACCAGGCTCAGCGAGAACTGCACGCCCAGCTTGCTCCCCCAGATGACGCCGGCCACCAGCGCCGCGAAGCCCGCCACGCTCCACACGATGACCCAGATGCGGTTCAGCGGAATGCCGATGCTCTGCGCGGCCTGGTGGTCGTCGGCCACCGCGCGCAGCGCACGGCCGGTGCTGGTGTACTGGAAGAAGAGGCTCAGGCCCACCACCAGCGCCGCGGCAATGCCGGCGGCGTAGAGGTCTTCCTTGTTGACGAGGATGCCGCCCTCGAACACATCCTGCAGCAGGAACATCGGGTCCTTCGGCAGGCCGACGTCGATCTTGTAGATGGCGCTGCCGAAGAGCGTCTGCCCGAAGCCATCCAGGAAATACGCGATGCCCAGCGTGGCCATCAGCAGCGTGATGCCTTCCTGGTTCACCAGCTTGCTCAGCACCAGGCGTTCAATCAGCCAGGCCACCGCCACCATCAACACCATGGCGCCGGCGAAGGCCACCAGGTTGGCGAGCAGCTTGCTGTCGAAGCCCAGCAGCGCCGGGAACCATTCCGAGAAGCGTGCCATTGCCAGCGCCGCGAACAGCACCATCGCGCCCTGTGCGAAGTTGAACACGCCGCTGGCCTTGAAGATGAGCACGAAGCCCAGGGCCACCAGCGAATAGAGCATGCCGCTCATCAGGCCGCCGATCACCGTTTCGATGAAGAAGCCCATCAGTGTGAGGTTCCGAGGTAAGCGCTGATGACGTCCGGGTTGGCGCGCACCTCGTCGGGCGTGCCGTCACCGATCTTCTTGCCGTAGTCGAGCACGACCACGCGGTCGCTGATGTCCATCACCACGCCCATGTCGTGCTCGATCAGCACGATGGTGGTGCCGTACTCGTCGTTGACGTCGAGGATGAAGCGGCTCATGTCCTGCTTCTCTTCCACGTTCATGCCGGCCATGGGTTCGTCCAGCAGCAGCACCTGCGGCTCCATCGCCAGCGCGCGGCCCAGGTCCACGCGCTTCTGCAGGCCGTAGGGCAGGCGGCCCACGGGCGTCTTGCGGTAGGCCTGGATCTCGAGGAAATCGATGATCTTCTCGACGAACTCGCGGTGTTCGCTCTCCTCGCGCTCGGCCGCACCGAAGCGGATGGCTTGCTGGAAGAGGTTGCTCTTCATCTTCAGGTTGCGGCCCGACATGATGTTGTCGAGCACGCTCATGCCCTTGAAGAGCGCCAGGTTCTGGAAGGTGCGGGCCACGCCCATCTCCGCCACCTGGCGGCTGTTCATGTGGCTGAACTTGCGGCCGCGGAAGGTGATGCTGCCTTCCTGCGGCGAGTACACGCCGTTGATGCAGTTCAGCATGCTGCTCTTGCCGGCGCCGTTGGGGCCGATGATGGCGCGCACCTCGTGCTCACGCACATCGAAGCTGATGTCGGTGAGCGCCTTCACGCCGCCGAAGCGCAGGCTGATGCCCTGCACGTCGAGGATGACTTCGCCGATGCGGCGGGCGGTTGCCGATGGCATCAGGCCGCCCTCCCCAACACGGCCGCGGCCGGAAATGTCTGCGCATCGACGATGGGCAGCGTGGCGCTCACCTTGCCAGTGCGGCCGTCTTCGAACTTCACGGCGGTCTCGATGAACTGCTCGGCCTTGCCGGCATAGAGCGCGTCCACCAGCGGCTGGTACTTCTCGCCGATGTAGCCGCGCCGCACCTTGCGCGTGCGGGTGAGTTCGCCGTCGTCGGCATCCAGCTCCTTGTGCAGCACCAGGAAGCGGCTGATCTGGCTGCCCGCCAGCAGCGCATCGGCTGCCAGGTCGGCGTTCACCTTCTCCACGCAGTCTTTCACCAGCGCCAGCACCTCCTTCTTGGCCGCGAGGTCGGTGTAGCCGGCGTAGGGCAGGTTGCGGCGCTCGGCCCAGTTGCCCACGGCTTCGAAGTCGATGTTGACGAAGGCGCACACCTTGTCGCGCCGGTCGCCGAAGGCCACGGCTTCCTTGATGAAGGGGAAGAACTTCAGCTTGTTCTCGACGTACTTGGGTGCGAAAAGCGCGCCGCTGCCTTCCGTGCCGTCTGCCCCTGGTGGCAGCAGGCGGCCCACGTCCTTGGCGCGGTCGATGATCTTCAGGTGGCCGCTGGCGTCCAGGAAGCCGGCGTCGCCGGTGTGGTACCAGCCGTCGGCCGTCAGCACCTCGGCGGTGGCCTTTTCGTTCTTGTAGTAGCCCTTGAGCAGGCCCGGGCTGCGCACCAGGATTTCGCCGTTGTCGGCCACCTTGATTTCCACGCCTTCGATGGGCACGCCCACGGTGTCGGCCTTCACTTCATGGTCGGGCTGCAGGCAGACGAACACCGCGGTCTCGGTCGACCCGTACAACTGCTTCAGGTTGATGCCGATGCTGCGGTAGAAGGTGAAGAGGTCGGGCCCGATGGCCTCGCCGGCCGTGTAGGCCACGCGCACGCGGGAAAAGCCCAGCGTGTTGCGCAGCGGGCCGTAGACGCAGAGGTTGCCCAGCGCATAGAGCACGGTGTCGGTCAGGCCGAGCGGCTTGCCGTCCATCTTGGCGGGGCCGACGCGGCGTGCCACGTCCATGAAGCTGTGGAAGAGCCAGCGCTTGAAGCGGCCGGCATCTTCCATGCGGATCATCACGCTGGTGAGCAGGCCTTCGAAGATGCGCGGCGGCGCGAAGTAGTAGGTGGGCCCGATCTCCTTCAGGTCGATCATCACCGTGGCCGAACTCTCCGGGCAGTTCACCACGTAGCCGCAGGCCAGCCACTGCGCATAACTGAAGATGTTCTGGCCTATCCAGGCCAGCGGCATGTAGGCCAGCACTTCTTCCTGCGGCGTGAGCTTGTCGAAACGCTGGCCGGCGGTGGCGCGGTCTAGCAAGGTGGCGTGGCTGTGCACCACGCCTTTCGGGTGGCCGGTGGTGCCGCTGGTGAAGAACATGGCCGCCACGTCGTCGGGCTGGCACTGCGCCACCTCGTCTTCGAAGAGGCGGGCGTTGGCGGTGTCGTGTGCCTGGCCGGTGGCCACCAGCGCGTCCAGGCTGTCGAGCCCGGGCTCGGCGTAGTTGCGCAGGCCGCGCGGGTCGTCGAACCAGATGCGCTGCAGGCCCGGGCACTGCGCCCGCAGTTCCAGCATCTTGTCGACCTGTTCCTGGTCTTCGACGATGGCGCAGGCCACCTCGGCGTTCTGGATGGGGAAGGCGTACTCGGCCGCAGCGGCATCCTGGTACAGCGGCACCGGCACGGCGCCCAGGCTCTGCGCAGCCAGCATGGCGGCATAGAGGCGCGGGCGGTTCTCGCCCACGATGACGAGGTGGTCGCCACGCTTCACGCCGGCGTGCGCCAGGCCGCAGGCCAGGCGGCGCACCAGCAAGGCCAGGTCGGTCCAGGTGGTGGTCTGCCAGATGCCGTAGACCTTCTCGCGCAGGGCAGGCGCCTGCGGGCGCTGCTGCGCGTGGTCCAACATGAGACGGGGAAACGTCTTCTGCACGGTGTGCTGCACGGCGAGGGGGCCTCCTGCTGCCTTGCGCCGCATTCTGGGCAAGACTTTGACGCCGTGTTGTCGTTGTGACGACAATTTGCGGGTTCGCCCTCACAGGCCTTTCCCGCAAGCGGCGCGGCCGCCTGCCGCACCGCCATGGCCCAGCGCCCTTTGCCCCCCACGGCCCACGCCCACGCGGTGCGGCCTTCACGCTCGCGCGCGGCGCAACCCGAAGACCTGCAGCACATTCCCTGGCTGGTGACGCTGGACACCACCGAGCGCGCCCGCGTCGCGCGCGACCTGCGCCTGGTGCACGTGGCGGCCGGCGAACTGGTGTGCCGCATCGGCCGGCCCGTGACCTACTGGTTCGGGCTGGTCGACGGCCTGCTGAAGATGAGCAACGACTCGGCCGCGACCACGGGCCGCGCCAGCCCCATCACCTTCACCGGCGTGTCACCCGGCGGCTGGTTTGGCGAAGGCACGGTGCTGAAGGGCGAGGTCTACCGCTACAACATCCAGGCCCTGCGCCAGAGCGTGGTGGCCGGCATCAGCGCCGACACCTTCCACTGGCTGCTGGACCGCAGCATCGGCTTCAACCGCTTCGTGATGAACCAGCTGAACGAGCGCCTGGGCCAGTTCATCGCGGCGCGAGAGATCGACCGCCTCACCCACCCCGACGAGCGCGTGGCGCGCAACCTGGCCGCGCTGTTCCACCCTGTGCTCTACCCCGGCGTGGGCGAGGTGCTGCGCATCACGCAGCAGGAACTGGGCTACCTGGTGGGCCTGAGCCGCCAGCGCGTGAACGAGGCGCTGGCGGCGCTGCAGGCGGCGGGGGTGATACGGGTGGAGTACGGGGGGGTGCGGGTGCTCAGCCTGGAGGGTTTGCGGGGGTATCGGACGGGGTGAGCCGGTTTCGCCCCCCCCCCTGCCCAGGTGCCTGTCCGGGACGCAACGAGCTTTCCCTGGTGTGCGGTGAATGCCTCCATGGCAGACATTTTCGTCTCCCAGATGGTGCTGCCGCAGACCAGCCCCAGGCCTTATGTCGAATCCGCTGCATCGGGTCTGAAGAAGCGCCTTGTTCGTGCCGCCGATTCCGAACCGCTCAACAGGAACCCTCACGTGAGTCAACGAAGAGACTTCATGGGCAGCGCCGTGCTCGCGACCGCCCTCAGCATGCTTCCCAAAGCCTCTTGGGGCGAGGAGGAAGTGCCCCCTCTCACCGAGAAGGAGGGCTCCAACCTCATGTATGTGGAAAACGCGACCAAGCACTTCCAGTACAAGCCGGGTCACGAATGCGGCGCTTGCAGAAGCTACCGCAAGCCAGGCGAGCCCCGCGGCCCGTGCGATACCGTCGCGACGGTCGTGAAGCCGCGCGACAAGACCGGGCGTCCACAGCCCCGGACGGTTTCTGCCAAAGGGCTGTGTCTGTGGTTCAAGAAGGTCTAGTTAAGCGCTGCGAGCCGCCGCACGGTGTGCAGATCTGGCCGTGCGGCGCATGCCTGCTGCTCCGGCGACTCGCGACGAACCGGTTCCGCTTGATGATGGGGTTGCTGACGCAAAGCCTGGATCAGTTTCTCAGCGTCAGCCGCAGTAACCGCATCGTTCTGACCTGCGTTTCGCGAGGGGCAGGGTTGCGCGTGGTGGAAGCGCGTAGCTTCAAGTTATGGGCGCTTGTGCTGGGTCCAACGCACTGAGCAAGGATTCGAAGGCTTTCCAGCTGGGGTTGGTGTTGGGGTCCAGCATCAGTTTCACCATCTGCTGCGCCAGGTGTTGCCCCGCCAGGCTGTCACTGCGGAAGTGCACGCCCGCAATTTCACGGCGAAGTGCCACCGCGGCTGCAGCGTCTTCTGCGGCTTGTTTCAGGGCTGGCCTTTTTGCTGTGATGAGGTAGGCGAAGACGTAGGCCACGGTCGCGTGGCCGCTCGGGAAGGTGGGGTGGCCGGGGTAGTTCGTCAGCGTACGGTCGCTGAACATCGATTCCAGCGCGGCACAGCCGGTCCAGGGCCGTGCCAGGCAGCGGTCACGCTTGAAGAGGTAGATCGATGGTTCGATGGCATCGATCACAGCGGCGCGCAGGCGCAGCAGCGCGATAGTCGGCGCTGTCCCGGTGGCGTCCTTGCTCAACAGGCCGGTTTCTTCGAAAACCGTGAACGCTGCGGCATCGGCGCCGGCGGCTTCCGCGACGATCTTGTCCCAGTGGGAGGACCGTTGCCTTTTCAGAACCATCAGGTCTGCACACTCGTCACGGCCATCTACATAGTGGCCCACCGGCTCCAGTCGCAGATCGGCATGGTTGAAGAACGGCAAGGCCGGCTGGCGCTGGTGCTTTTTCTTGAACTCCTCTGCCCAGTCGGCGGCAGGAAAGGTGCCTGTGCACACCGGGTCGACTGGCTGAGTGCTGGCCGCTCGCTCCACGGCGTTGAAGCTCATCAGGAAACGGTTCAGCGCATCCTGCTCCCAGACCTGGCCCTCGGGTGTTGCCAGCCACTTCACGGCGCTGGTGCGCTCGTTGAAGGCTGGGCCGTAGTCGAAGACCGTGTCGGCGCCGGGTCGGCCGAACACTTCGGGCACAGCGGCCCAGACAGGCAGCACTTCTTGCCGGCTTTGCGAGGACGTGATGAAAGGAGGGCGGCCGCCGTGGCGTATCCGGATGCGGGATTTGTCCCAGTCACTGTCCCATTCGATTTCGCCTTCGTACCTTTCGACCGGTGCCCGTCGAATCTCTGCCTTCGCATCCAGCACCCGTACCCAGCAAAAGTAGCTCTTTGTCTCTGCCATGACGCTTCCCCTTCCTCTTGATCGTTCTGCAAGTCTGGACCCCCCAGCCGTGCTGCGTAAAGAATAGGTGATGCCCTCACTTGTTTGTCACCTCCTTTGCGCCCGGCCATGCGGCTGGGCAACATGGGTCTTGACACTGGTTGCCCTGACCGCTTGCACGCTGGCGCCGACCGTTCCGGCCACGGTGATGTACCTCGGCACAGCCGCAGCTGACAGCGATGCTGGATACCTGCGCTTCCAGGCTGCCATGCTTCGCTGGGCGCGCCAAGGCAGTGCCCCCTACACGCTGCTGTACCAGCCCATTGCGGCGGATGATCCCCAGCGTCTCGACCTGGAAGTGACACAGGCACTGCGGGCAGGCCCTGCCGTTGTGGTGGCCTCCACGGGCGACAGCGCGCGCGCCTTGGCCTTGAGTCGCGGGCAGACCCAGACGGTTTTCGCTTCTTTCCTCGACCCCGTGCGCCACGGCATCGTCCCCAGCCTCCAGCAGCCCGGCCCGGGCATTACCGGTATCTCGCTGGCCGACACGCTGCACGCCAAGCGTCTGGAATTGCTTCGCGACGCCTACCCTCACATCCGAACTGTCGGGGTGCTGGCCGACCGTTCCTGGTGGCGCGACTTCAGCGAAGGCGACCACTTCCAGGCGCAGGCCGCTGCACTGGGCCTTCGCGTGCAAGTGGTGCTTGCAGACACCGAAGCCGAACTGGAAGCCGCGATGCACGCGCCTGCAGCCCGCGAGATGCAGGGCTGGTACGTGCCTCCCACCACACTCTCTTACTTCGCCGAAGCCGCCATCCTCCAGCACCTGCAACGCCTGGGCCGCCCGTCGATGCACACCACCCTGGGCGAGGTGGAGCGCGGTGCGCCGCTGGCTTATGTCCAGGACACCAGCTTCGTCTTCGACGCCATGGCCGACCTCACGCACCGCGTGCTGCGCGGCGTGGATGCCGGCAGCATCCCGGTGCAGGGGCCGCGGCAGTTCGTGCTGGCCGTGCGCCCGCGCGAAACCCCCGCCGCCCTGCGCCTGCACCCTTCCATCGTTCGCCGTGCCGACCGCGTCTACTGAAGCGCCGGGGGCGTTGGCGATGGCCGCAGGTGGCGAGGGCAGCGTGCTCTCGCGCCGCTTCTTCCGCCGCATTGCCGGCATCAGCGTGGGCCTGCTGATGGTGGCCGGCCTGCTGGAGGCGGGCTTCGGCTACCGCGAGGCGCGCGCCCAGCTGGCACGCCTGCAGGGGCTGCAGGCCCAGGCCGCGGCGGCCGAGATCGAGCAGTACCTGGCCACCATCGAGCGCAGCCTGCGCCAGGTGCAAGCCCTGCCCTGGGGCCAGCCCGGTTTCGAACTCGCGCAGCGGCGCGAAGAGCTGCACCGCCTGCTCGCCTTGAACCCGGCCGTCGTGGCGCTGGTGGATGCCGACGCGCAAGGGCTTGAACTGCTCGCCGTCTCGCGCACGGCGCCCGACCGCATCGGCGTGGCCACCGGGCCTGCAGCAGCGGCGCCCGGGGCGGCAACCCCAGGCCTTCAGCCCATCCAGCCCGCGGTGACATCCGCCTCGCCCCCCACCGGCCTCGACGCCGGCGCCCCACCCGCCAGCGCCCGCTACGGCGAGCCTTCCTTCGACGACGCCGGCGTCCCCATCGTGGCGCTGCGCCTGCCGCGGCCGGGCAACGGGCTGGGCCGCGAAGGCGTGAATCGCGGGCCCGGGGGCCTGCCTGCCGGCCACACCACGGCCACCCTGAACCTGCGCTTCCTGGCCGATGTGGTCTCGGGCCTGCGCGTGGCCGATGGGGGCGAGGTGTTTGTCGTCGATGGCGCCCAGCAGCTCATCGCCCATGCCGACCCTACGCAGGCCCTGCGCCAGCTGCGCCTGGACCAGCATGCACCGGTGCAGCAGGCCCGGGCCGCCAGCGCGGCCGGCCCGCTGCGGCTGGCGGCGGTGGATGGCCCGGGCCTGGCGGGCGGCGCGGCCATCACCACCGCGCTCACGCTGCCCAGCACCGGCTGGCTGCTGTTTGTGGAGCAGCCGCGGGAGCAAGCCATGCAGCCGGTGCTGGCCACCTTGCAGCGCACGCTGGGCCTGGTGGCCTTGGCGGCCTTGGTGGCGCTGGCGGCCAGCGCGGGTTTTGCGCGCCGCATGGCCACGCCCATCGCCCGCCTGCGCAAGGCCACCGCCGAGATGGCCGCCGGCCAGCTGCAGCAGCGCCTGCAGGTGCAGACGGGCGACGAGATCGAAGGCCTGGCCGAAGACTTCAACCGCATGTCGGCCCGGCTGCAGCAGAGCTATGGCGAACTCGAGCAGAAGGTCGACGAGCGCACCGCCGAGCTGGCGCTGCGGCGCGACGAGGCCGAGCGCGCCAATGCGGCCAAGACGCGCTTCCTCGCCACCGCCAGCCACGACCTGCGGCAACCCATGCATGCCATCGGCCTGCTGGTGGGCGTGCTGCGCGAGCGGCTGGCTGATGCCGAACTGCGCGGCCTGGCCGACAAGACACACCAGGCCGTGCAGGCCATGGAAGGCCTGTTCGGCAGCCTGCTGGACGTGAGCAAGCTCGACGCCGGCGCCGTGCAGCCGCAGCCGCGCCCCTTTGCGCTGCAAGACCTGCTGGAGCGGGTGCACGCCTCCTACGCCCCGCTGGCTGCGGCCAAGGGCCTGGCGTTGCGCCTGCGGCCCACGCCCGCGGTGGTGGCCACCGACCCCGCGCTGCTCGAACGTGTGCTGGGCAACTTGGTGGCTAATGCCATCCGCTACACGCGCCAGGGCGGCGTGCTGGTGGCCTGCCGGCCGCGCGGCCCGGGGTGGGTGCTGCAGGTCTTCGACACCGGCGTGGGCATTGCGCCGCAGCACCTGGAGCTGATTTTCGAAGAGTTCGTGCGGCTGGGCAGTGCCCAAGCCGCTGCCGGCGCCGACGAGCAGGGCCTGGGGCTGGGGCTGGCCATCGTCAAGCGCACGGCGGCCTTGCTGGGGCTGGCCTTGACCGTGCGTTCAACCCTGGGGCGCGGCTCGGTCTTTTCGCTGGCGCTGCCGCGGGCGGCGGGGCCGGCCGGTGCCAGCCTGCCCAGCACCTTGCCGGCCGCCTTGCGCCAGCGCGTGCAGGGCGCCTTCGTGCTGGTGGTGGACGACGACACGCGCAACCGCGAGGCCACCGCGGCCCTGCTGCTGCAATGGGGCTGCCTGGTGGCCACCGCCGCCGATGCCGAGGCCGCGCTGCAGGAAGCCGAGCAGCACCTGCGCCCGCCCGATGTGCTGCTGACCGACCTGCGTCTCGGCGCGGGCCCCGATGGTCTGGCGCTGACCCGGCGCCTGCGCGAAGCCACCGGCCTGCCCTTGCCGGTGCTGGTGGTGACGGCCGAGACCACCTGGCCGCAGCCGCTGGCGCCCGGCGTGCAGCTGCTGCAGAAGCCGGTGGGCGCGCCGCAGCTGCTGGAGGCGCTGGCGCAGGCCCTGGTCACCGCCCAGGCCTAGGCCGGACGAGCGCGGGGCGAGGGCGGCGGGCCGCGTTCAGCGGCCCTCGAAGCGCAGCCCCAGCCGCCCGGCCGCCACCACGGCCTGCGTGCGCGTGGTCACGTTCAAGGCGCGCAGCACGGCCGAGGTGTGCGCCTTCACGCTGCTGGCCGACAAGCCCAGCTCGCGCTCGATCAGCTTGGCCGGCTTGCCTTGCAGGATGAGGTAGAGCACCTCGCTCTGGCGCGGGCTGAGCGCCAGCGCCTGCGGCGTGCAGCCCGTGGCGGGGGTTGCTGCGGCCGCTGCCGCCGCTGGGGGCAATGCAGGCGCTGCAGGTGCTGAGGCTGCAGGCGCCGCGGTGGCTGCAAGGGTCGCGGCCGGCGGCGCCGGCACATCGACGAAGGCCGCCGGCGGCAGGTAGATGCCGCGCGCCAGGATGAGCCTCAGCGCCGGAATCAGCACCTCCGGCGAAGAGCTCTTCGGAATGAAGCCCATCGCGCCCGCCTCGATGCACTGCAGCACCGTGCCGCGGTCGTCGGAAGAAGACAGCGCCACCACCGTGGTGGCCGGCCAGCGCGCCCGCAGGGCCTGGATGCCCTGCAGCCCCTGCATGCGCGGCAGGGCCATGTCGATGAGCACGAGGTCGGCACCGCCCCGGGCCTCCAGCAGCTCCAGGCCCTCTTCACAGCTGCCGGCCTGCCACACCACCAGCGCGGGCACCAGGGGCTGCAGCAGCAGGGCCAGCCCTTCGCGGAACAGCGGGTGGTCGTCGATCAGCAACACGTTCACGAGGTGCTCCGGCAGCGGGGTTGCGGGATGGTAGCCAGCACGCGGCGCTGCGCGTGCCGGCCCTGACCGGGCCGCTCGGCCTGGCCATCTGGCCGGGCCGAGCGGCCAATACCGCGAAGTCGTCTGCGCCGCTGCAATGGCGCCAGCCCCGCAGTTCAGCGGCGCAGCCAACAGGAGAGCGAGATGAAACTTCGTATGTGTGCGGCCAGCGTGCTGGCCTTCGGTGTGCAGGTGGCCTGGGCGCAGCCGGCCAACCCTACGGTGAAGCCGCCAGACACCGCCGCATCGGCCGGTGGCGTGAAGTTCGCGCAGGTCACCTCCGACCGCGACAACTTCACCGGCGACCGCATCAGGTTTCCATACACCACCTTGATCGTCGAGGCCACGAAGCTGGGGAACGGCGGCGGCACCACGCCGGTATGCGTGCCGGCCCGCACCAACCTTCTGGGTGTCGGCAAGGGCACGCTGAATGCCAACGGCAGTGTCAAGGAGATGAGCATCTTCAGTCTCAAGGCACCCGCAGTGCCACCGGTCTTGGCAACGTCCAGCCCTGACGAAGTGAAAGAGGCACAGGCCGCAGCAGCGACGGCGACTGCCCAGTGCGGCACCGTGCCGGTGGCCGCTGTTGGGCAGGCCGTGCTGCTCGACCCCGAGATGTTGCGCAAGAGCCCGCCAGAGCGCTTCGGCTGGACCTACGGCACGCTGGTGGTGCCGTACAAGTACCAGGTCCAGGGCGACCGCAGCCTCTCGGGCGGTGCCACGCTGGGGGGCTACGCAGGCTTTCGCGGTTCACCGTTCGGCGGTCCGAGCCTGGTGTTCATGGGCTTTGCCGGCGCCACCAAGGTGGATGTGCCCACCACGAGGAATGGCCAGGCAGTCACCGAATCGGTGGCCGGCCTGAGCTACGGCGTGGGCCTGCTGGGCTCCATCAAGGACGCCTTCAAGGTGGGCTTCGTCATCGGCGCCGACCGCGTCGACAACAAGCTGGGCTACGTCAACAACGGCAAGACCTGGATCAGCTTTTCGCTCGGCTACGACTTCTACCAATGAGCCTGCGGACCTCTGCAGCAAGGACAACACCATGAACACGACGACCCTGAACCCGACCTTTGACACCCTGCGCGACGACTGCCAGCTCACGCTGGACCGCCTGCTGGCCGCGGCCGGCGCCGGCCTCACCGCGCCCACCGTGATGGCCTTGATCGAACGCGCCGAAGCCTGGCGCCGTGCCGCGCCGCAGGCCTGGCGCACGCTGGTGAGCGAGGTGATGGCACCGCACCCCTTGTCGGCCCTGGTGGCGCGCTGCCCGATGACGGCCCGCGCCCGCGACAAGCCCCGCGGTTATGCCGGCGACGCGGTGATGCTCGACTACATCTACGACCGCGAGAACGTCGCCACGCTGCAGCTCAGCGGCGACGAGCGCGCCGTCTTCCGCACCGTGGCCGAATCGCCCACCTGCGCTTCGGTGGACTACCGCCGCCAGCTCATCGCGCAGCGCATCGACGCGCGGGCCGCGCGCGGGCCGCTGCAGCTGCTCAGCCTGGCCTGCGGGCATGCGCGTGAGCTCGACCTCTCGGCCGCGCTGCGCGAGGGCGCCGTGACGCGTGCGGTGATGTGCGACCAGGACAGCCACAGCCTCGAAGAGCTGGCCCGCCGCCACGCCGCCCGGGCGGCGGTGCAGACGCGGCCGCTCACCGTGCGCCAGTTCCTGGCGCGCGCCAGCGAGGTGACGGCGCTGGGTGCCTTCGACTTTGTCTACTCCGCCGGGCTCTACGACTACCTCGACCAGCGCTGCGCGCAGCGCCTCACGCGCTGCCTGTTCGAGCGCGTGGCGCCGGGGGGGCAGCTGCTGCTGGCGAACTTCCACCCGGCCAACCGCGGCACCGGCTACATGGAAGCCTTCATGGACTGGTGGCTCATTTATCGCGACGAGGCCCAGATGCAGGACCTGTGCGCCGAAATCTCACCCAGCGAGCTGGCGGCCTGTGAGATCGAATGCGATCCCTTCGGCAATGTGGTGTACCTCAGCCTCACGCGCCGCGCGGCCTGAAAAAAAACGTTCCACCCCGACCACCGGTCGCCAACGCTACATGCCGTGCGATGGGGGAAAGCAGGCGCTCACACGAAGAGCGCTCGCGTGCATGGCCAGGGGCGCAGCGGGAACTTGAGGTGGCGCCGGGGGCTCAGTCCAGATCAAAGCCGAAGCAAAAGGCGCAGCCCACGCGGGCTGACGCCTCCGCCATTCACCGGTCTGGAAGGAGGGCCCCATGAAAGACCTGCTGCAACGCATCCTGCGTTTGCTGCCGCCTCGCCTGGCGCGCTGGCTGCTCGGCCGCCTGATGCGGCCCGCCAGCGGCCGCGCCGAAGGCGCGCTGCCGGGCACCGTGGACGTGCAGGCCACGCCGGTGCCGGAACTGCCGCTGGCCGCCACGGTGACGGTGGTCATTCCCGCGCTGAATGAAGCCAAGCGCATTGCCAGCGTGGTGGCCTATGCGCTGGCCGACCCCGCCACGGCCGAAGTGCTGGTCATCGACGACAGCAGCGTGGACGACACCGCCGCCTTGGCAAAGGCCGCCGGTGCGCGCGTCATCACCAGCACCATGCTGGGCAAGGGCGCTTCCATGCACGACGGTGCCGTGAACGCGCGCCACGAACTGCTGGTCTACCTGGACGGCGACCTGGCCGGCCTGCGCCCCGGCATCGTCACCGACCTCGCGCGCCCGCTGCTCGCGGGCGAGGCCGACTTCGTCAAGGCCCGCTTCGGCCGTGGCGGCGGGCGTGTCACCGAGCTCACCGCCAAGCCCATGCTGAAGGTGTTCTTCCCAGAGCTGGCGCACCTGGGCCAGCCCCTGGGCGGCGTCATCTCGGCACGGCGCACGCTGCTGCAGCAGCTGGCCTTCGAAGACGGCTACGGCGTCGACATCGGCCTGCTGCTGGACGCGCAGCGTGCCGGCGCGCGCGTCGCCGAGGTGGACATCGGCTCGCTCGAACACGACAGCCAGCCCTTGCTGGACCTGACGGTGATGGCCAACGAAGTGTCGCGCGTGATCTACAGCCGCGCGCGCGCCGCGGGCCGGCTGCATGTCGACCAGATCGTGGCCATGTACGAAAGCCAGCGCCAGGCCACGGCCTCGCTCGAATTCATCCTCACGCGCCGCCGCGGCCGCCAGCGCCTGCTGCTGCTGGACATGGACGGCACCCTCACCACCACGCGCTTCGCGGTGGAGCTGGCGCGCGTCAGCGGGCAGGAGCAGGCCCTGGCCCAGTTGCTGGACAGCCCCACCGACGACGCCCTGGCGCGCAGCGACCGCATCGCGCAGCTGTTCCGCTTCGTGCACAAGCAGCAGTTCGAGCGCGTGGCGCGGGCCGCGCCCATCCGGCCGGGGGTCATCGAGTTCGTCAACCGCATGCGGCGCGCCGGCTTCATGGTGGGTGTGCTGAGCGACAGCTATTTCGTGGCCGCCGACATCCTGCGCCGCCGCGTCTTCGCCGACTTCGCGCTCGCCCACACGATGCAGTTCGACGGCGACGTGTGCAGCGGCCAGGTGAAGATCAACCCCGCCTTCCTGCCGCTGAAGGCCGGCCAGGGCCCGGCGGTGTGCAAGAGCCATGTGCTGCGCCGCTTCAAGGCGGAAGCCGGCGAACAGCCGCTGCTCGAATGCTGGGCCGTGGGCGACAACCTCAACGACCTGGAACTGCTGCGCCTGGCCGACCAGGGCTATGCCATCGAACCCAAGGCCGATGCCCTGCGCCGCGAGCCGCGCGTGACCGTGTTAGAAAGTTTCGAGGAACTGCTGGCCCGCGTGCCCGAAGCCCCGGGGGCGGCCCCACCCCCGCGCCCGGCCGACCACACCCAGGCCGCGTGAGGCCTGCGCCATGACGGCGGCCGACTGGGCCGTCATCACCCTCTACCTGGCCGCCACACTGGGCCTGAGCGCGGGGCTCGCGCGCCGCCAGCACAGCGCGGCCGACTACTACGTGGGCGGGCGCGACCTGCCCTGGTGGGCGCTGTCGCTGTCCATCCTGGCCACCCAGAGCTCGGCCAATTCCTTCCTCGGCATTCCGGCCTACGTGGCGCTGGTGCCCGGCGGCGGCCTGAACTGGCTGCAGTACGAACTGGTGGTGCCGCTGGCCATGCTGGTGGTGATGCTGGTGTTCGTGCCGGTGCTGCGTGGCCTGCAGCTGGTGAGCGTCTACGAATACCTGGAGCGCCGCTTCGACCGTGCCACACGGCTGGTGCTGAGCGCGGTCTTCCTGCTCTCGCGCGGGCTGGCCGCCGGTGTGGCGCTGTACGCGGCGGCCCTGGTGGTGCAGGTGTGCACCGGGCTGCCGCTGGTGTGGTGCGTGGTGGGCATGGGCGTGGTGACGCTGGTCTACGACACGCTGGGCGGCATGCGTGCCGTGGTGTGGACCGATGTCGTGCAGATGGCGGTGCTGCTGCTGGGCATCGTCGTCTGCGGCGTGTATGCCTGGCAGGCGGCCGGCGGGGGTGCGGCCATCCTCGCCTCGCTGGCGCCCGAGCGCCTGGCGGCGGTGGAACTGGCCCATGGCCTGGGCGATGGCGCACGCGCGCCGGTGTGGGGTTTCGTGGTCGGAGGGCTGGTGCTGTACGTGGCCTACTACGGCGTCGACCAGGGCCAGGCCCAGCGCACACTGGCCGCGCAGGACGTGCCCGCGGCGCAGCGCGCCCTGCTGCTGAACGGGCTGGCGCGCTTTCCGCTGACGCTGCTGTACTGCGGCCTGGGCCTGGCCATCGGTGCCGTGTATGCCGGCAGCGAGGCCCTGCGTGCGGCGGTGCCGGCGGGCCGGCTGGATGTGCTGGTGCCCCGCTTCATCGAGCTGTACCTGCCCGCCGGCCTGCGCGGCTTGCTGGTGGCTGCCATCCTGGCTGCGGCGATGAGCAGCCTGGACTCGCTGCTCAACAGCCTCTCGGCCGCCACGCTGCGCGACTTCGTCGAACCCCGGCTGGGTGAACGCGCCAGCCCGGCGCGCCGGCTGCGCGCGGCGCGGGTGGTCACCATGGCCTGGGGTGTGCTCATCGTGCTGTTCGCGCTGTGGGTGGGCGACATCGCCAGCAGCGTGGTGGAAGGCATCAACCGCATCGGCGCGCTGTTCTACGGCCCGCTGCTGGCGGCTTTCGGCTGCGGCATCCTCGACCGCCGCGCCCGCGGCCCGGCCGTGCTGGCCGGCGTGGCAGCGGGCCTGGGCCTGAACCTGTTGCTGAGCTACGGCCTCGGGCCACGGCTGTTCTGGATGTGGTGGAACCTGAGCGGCCTGCTCGCGGCGGTGGTCGTCACCTGGGGCCTGAGCCGCCTGCTTGCCCCACCCGCGCCCGAGGCGCTGCAAGGCACCACGCTGAGCGCCGCCGTGCTGCGCCAGGCCTGGGCGGCGCAGCGCGGCACCTGGTGGGGCCTGGTCGCTGCCAGTCTGGGCATGGCCGCACTGGCCCTGGCGCTGGGCGTGCGCTGAGCCCGGCTGACCGCTCCGCCACCTGCGCATCCCGCCTGCGTCTTCCTTCTCAACCTCGCCCACCAGAAAACGCCGATGTCCCTGCGCCAGTTCATAGCCACCCGAGCGCTGCTGAAGACCCTCAGCGCCATCAAGAACAGCATCCTCTACTCCTGGGAAGAAGCCGCCCGCATCCTGGGCCTGGACGAAGACCTCTACACCCACCCGCTGCACCGGGAACTCGACCGGCCGGTGCGTGTGATCCTGATCGGTGCCGGCAACCGCGGCGGCATCTACGCCGACTACGCCACCAAGAGCCCGCGCGAGATGCGCGTGGTGGGCGTGGCCGAACCCAACGGCGCGCGGCGCAGGCGCATCGCCGCGGCCCATGGCATCCCGCCCGAGCGTTGTTTCACCGACTGGAAGCAGGTCTTCGAAGGCGGGCCGCCCTGGGCCGATGCGGTGATCATCGCCACGCCCGACCGCCTGCACACCGCACCCTGCTTGCGCGCGCTGGAGCTGGGCTACGACGTGCTGCTGGAGAAGCCCGCCGCGCCCACCGAGGCCGAGTGCCGGCAGATCCTGGCGGCAGCCCAGGCCAGCGGGCGCATCGTGGGCGTGTGCCACGTGCTGCGCTACACGCCCTATTTCCGCGAGCTGAAGGCACTCATCGACGGCGGCATGATCGGCCAGGTCATCAGCGTGCAGCACATGGAGCCCATCGAGCACGTGCACATGAGCCACAGCTACGTGCGCGGGCACTGGCGCAAGTCGGAAGACACCACGCCCATCATCCTGGCCAAGAGCTGCCACGACACCGACATCCTGCGCTGGCTGGTGGGCGCGCCGGCGGCCGAGGTGCATTGCTACGGCAACCTGAAGTGGTTCAAGCAGGCCAATGCGCCCGAGGGCAGCACCCCGCGCTGCACCGATGGCTGCAAGGTCGAGCCCGAGTGCCCCTATTCGGCCCTGCAGATCTACTACCGCGACCGCAAGCGCCTGTATGTCTTCGACCTGCCTGCGGATGCATCGAAGTGGGGCCCGCTCATCCTTCAGGGGCTGCAGACCACCGACTACGGCCGCTGCGTCTACCGCATGGACAACGACCAGCCCGACCACCTCACGGCCAACATCCTGTTCTCCAACGGCGTGACGGCGGGCTTCAGCATGGAAGCCTTCGTCAGCTACGAGGGCCGGCGCACGCGCATCATGGGCAGCATGGGCGACATCGTCGGCGACATGGAAAGCTTCACGCTCACCAGCTTCAAGGATGGCAAGCGCCGCAGCTGGAGCATGAAGACCGATGCCCACGGCGGCGGCGACCACCGCATGGTGAAAGACTGGGTGCAGGCCGTGGGCCAGCGCAACCCGGCGCTGCTGAGTTCACCCATCGAGGTGAGCGTGGAGAGCCACCTCATCGCCTACGCGGCGGAGAAGAGCCGCGTGAACCGCACCATCGAAACGGTGCAGATGTAGCCCGGGCCGCCCGTGAAAAAGCCGCCGGGCTTTCGCCGCGGCGGCTGGGCTTGCGGGGGCGGAGCCGGCTCAGCGTGACAGGCTGCGGCTGACCGCACTGCGCGTGGCGGGCACGCGGGCGCGCGCCGCGGCGAAGTCGATCACCACCAGGATGGGGTCGTGGTCGGAAGAGCGGTAGGGGTCGAAGCGGTTGGCCGGGTCGGGCGCGCAGGTGGCGCACAGCGGCTGCTTGAATTCGAGGTTGTAGTCGTAGGCCACTTGCTCGTCGGCGTTGATGGCCCACAGCGTCGTGCGCACCACGCGCGGCGAGAAGCCCACGTTGGTGATGGCGTGGTCGAGGCGGCCCGAGTAGCCGTCGAAGACATAGGTGTAGGCCAGCGGGTTGAAGCGCAGCGCCTGGTCGACGAAGCCGTTGCTGGTGAGTTCGAAGATCGGGTCTTCCTGGCCGTAGGCGTTGAAGTCGCCCATCAGCAGCACGTCGTTCACGCCGCTGGTGCTCTGCACCTGGGCCACGAAGGTGCGCAGGCGCTGCGCCTGGGCCAGGCGGGTGGCGTTCCAGCAGCCCTGGCCGTCGCGCTGGTCGGCATCGGGGCCGGTGCCGCTGGGGCAGCCGCCCTTGCTCTTCAGGTGGTTCACGAAGTAGGTGAAGCGCTGGCCCGTGGCGACCTGGAAGGTCTGGGCCAGGGTGGGGCGGTTGTTCACGGGGTCGGTGTCGCTGAACGCGGTGCCCACGGGCGTGACCTTCGCGGGTTTGTAGATGATGGCCAGGCGGATGGCATCGGTGCCGGTGAAGGCCGGCAGCGGCGACACCGCCCAGGGGCCCGAACGCACCTGCGTGTTCAGCGCGTCCACCAGGTTCTGCGCGGCGACGTTGCCGTTGTTCTGGATCTCCATCAGGCCGATGACGTCGGCATCCAGCCCGGCGATGGCGCGCACGATCTTGTCGCGCTGGCGCTGGAACTCGGCCAGGTTGTTGGCGCCGCGGCAGTTGCCGGCGCTGGTGGAGGTGCCCACCGTGCAGCCCTGGCCGGTCTGGCCATCGGCGGTCTGGCCGTTGGTGAAGGTGGTGAAGTAGTTCAGCACGTTCATGCCGGCCACCTTCAGCTTGTCGTTGTCAAAGCCGGCCAGCGCGCGCGGGCGCGGGTTGGTGGCCATGAATATCGGCGCGGCCGTGGGCTGCAGGCGATACAGGCCCAGGCTGGCAGCCGAGCTGCCCGAGGGGCCGGCGTCCAGCGTGCCCACGAGGCCTTGCACGGTGTCGCCCACGCGCGGCAGGCCGCTGGGGCCGAAGTAGGGCGTGGGGTTGAGGTTCTGCGCGGAGCTGCCGTCGTCCAGCAGGATGCGGCTGCGCGACAGCAGCTCGGCCAGCGCGATGGCCTGTGGCGAATTCGGGCGGTGGCGGTTGGTGGGGTTCTCGTGGCGGCCACCGGCGCCCAGCAGCAGCAGGCCGAAGCGCGCCTGCAGTTCGTTGGCCTGCACCGTGAGCGGGGTGTCGATGCGCACCAGCATGCCTTCGAAACGCTCCAGGCTTTCGCCCGGCGCCACCGGCAGCGTCACCGCGGCCGGCGCGAGCGTGTAGCCCGTGCCCAGCAGCGAGACGGCGGTGGGGTTGGCAATCTGCGTCAGCGGTGCCGCGGCCATGCCGCTGCCGGCGGCGAACTCGCTCACCGGGCCTTGCACCTGCACCAGGCTGCCCACGGCCACGGCTGGGAAGGTGGTGGTGCCGGTGAAGACGAACAGGCCGTCGGAGGTGGCCGGGTTGGCGTCGCCCACCAGGTCTTGAATGAAGAAGCCGTTGCTGTTGACGCGCGTGACCACGCCGCTGGTGATGACGATCTGGCCCACCAGCGGGCTGGTGGCGCCGCTGCCCTGGATGGCCATGATGCTGGCCGCCACGGGGTCGCCAGGGCCGGGGCCGGGGCCCGGGCCGGGGCCGGCGCCTTCGCAGATGGCCGCAGCCGCCGTGCTGTTGCGCGGGCTCGGTGCTTCCACCGTGAAGTCGGCGAAGTTGTTGTTGGTGTCGGTGCAGCCGCCCAGCAGCCGCAGCGCGGCGGTGGTGTTGCTCAGCGCCGGCGTGGGCGTGCCCTCGGTGCCGTTGGCGGTGCCGTAGCTGACAATGTCGATCAGCGCGCCGCCCGTGGGCGCCGTGCCCGAGAGCGCCGTGCTGGTGTTGGCCAGCGCCACCTTGCCGTTGGCGCCGGCCATGGGAATGGTGCCGGTGACATCACCCACCACGTCCACCGTGCCCCCAGTGCCCGCAGCCTGGCGCACCAGCAGGTAGGCGCCGGCGGGGATGCTGGTGCCGGCCGGCAACGTGGTCACCTGCCAGGTGCCGCCAGTGGCCGAGGCGTACTGCACCGACCAGCCGCCCACGTTCTGCGCGGAGGTGGTGACGTTCTTCAGTTCGATGAAGTCGTGGCGCAGCGTGGCGCCGGTGTTGCCGCCGCCGCCATACACCTGGCTGATGACCACCTGCGCCGAAGCCGCGGTAGTGAAGGCCATGAGGGCCGAGAGTGCGGCCAGGGACAGCAGGGCGCGCGGGGCGGCCAGGTGGGGGCTCAGGTGCATGGGGCGTGGGTTCCAGTCAGTGCAGTTCGGGCGTTCAGCCGCGGCGGCGGGCCACGAAGCCAATGGCAGCCAGGCCGGCCAGCCACAGGGCCACGGTGCCGGGTTCGGGCACGGCCGTCACGGTGAGGCTGAAGTTGTCCAGCGCCAGGCCGTGGTCGTTGCCGGCGTCGTTGAGGTCGGCAAACCGCACCCAGAAGGTGGCGCCGGGGGCCCAGTTCATGTTGCTGAAACCAGCACCCAGGTTCTGCACCAGGCCGGCGGTGTTGCCGTCCACGGCGGCGGCCGTGGCGCCCGTGATGGGCGAGGTGAAGCCCACGGCGGCGGGGGTGGGCAGCCACACCGTGGTGGCGAAGGTGTCGCCGAAGCCGAATTCCACGTTCAGGCTCTGCGCGGCGGTGTTGCCGCCGTTGCGCCACTGCTCGCCTTCGTAGCGGAAGCTGAAGAAGTCGATCTCGCCGCCGGTGTTGTTGGTGAAGGCCACCGCGATCCACCCCGCCACGGCGCCCGTGGCGGGCGAACCGAAGTAGGTGCCGCCCGAGGCCAGGCTGCCGAGCGCGCGGTCGCTGCTGCCCGCGGCGCCGAAGCTGTAGAAGCTGCCGGCGTTACCGCTGCCGCTGCCACCCAGCAAGGTGGGGGCGGCGTTGCCGTTGCTGACGAAGAGGCTCCAGCCCGGCAACGTGCTGTTGTTGGCCCAGGCCTGGGCCGTGGTGGCGGTGGTCAGCGTGTCGAAGTTCTGCGTGTAGGTGAACTCGGGGCTGGTGATGCTGACGCTGGCCTGGGCCAGCGGTGCCAGGGCCAGCAGGGAGGCGGTGGCGAACAGGCGCTTGTACATGGGAGAGGTCCTCTGCGAAAAAAACGAAACGCCCGGCGGGGGGCGTTTGGGGGTTCTGCCGATACCTTAGGCGTAAAGCATGAAGCGTGCATGACGGCAGGCGCCCGAGGACAGGGGGTCCCCCATGAATCGGGGGCGGCTGCGCGTGCAGTTTTTGGGGCTCTCGCGCACCGTGTTTCCCGACCTAAACTCGCTCCATGGCCGCAGACGACCCCCGCGAACGCGCGGAACAGCGCACCCTGCTGATGCCCCGGCGCGACCAGGGCAGCGAACTGCGCCCCGGCCATGCCCTGCAGGAATTCATCGTCGAACGCCTGCTGGGGGTGGGCGGCTACAGCTGCGTCTACCTGGCCCGCGACACCCGGCTCGACCGCCGCGTGGCGCTGAAGGAGTACCTGCCCGCCACGCTGGCCGCGCGGGCGCCCGATGGCAGCGTGGGCCCGCGCCTGCCGCGCTTCGAGGCCTTCTACGGCAAGGGCCTGGAAGGCTTCCTGAACGAGGCGCGCCTGCTCGGTTCCTTCGACCACCCGTCGCTGGTGAAGGTGTACCGCTTCTGGGCCGAGGCCGGCACCGCCTACATGGTGATGCCGTACTACGAGGGCATCACGCTGAAGAAGTGGCTGGCCGACCTGGGCGCGCCGCCTTCCGAGCGCTGGCTGCGCGACCTGGCCGAGCCCCTGATGACCGCGCTGGACACCATGCACCAGCAGCGCTGCTTCCACCGCGACGTGGCGCCCGACAACATCCTCATGCTCTACGACCGCAAGGCCGCGGGCAGCTACCTCGAGCAGCAACCGCGCCCGGTGCTGCTGGATTTCGGCGCCGCGCGCCGCGTCATCGGCGACGCCACGCAGCAGCTCACCGCCATCCTGAAGAGCGGCTACTCGCCGGTGGAGCAGTACGAAGGCGAAGAGTCGCTGCGCCAGGGCCCCTGGACCGATGTGTATGCCCTGTGCGCCGTGCTCTACACCGCGGTGACGGGCAAGCCGCCCGGCTCTTCGGTGGCGCGCGTGGTGCGCGACGACATCGTGCCGGCCGCCGTGGCCGCCCAGGGGCGTTATTCGCCGGCCTTCCTGGCCGCCATCGACGCCGGCCTCAGCGTGCGCCCCGAGCAGCGTCCGCAGACCATGCAGGCCTTGCGCGCGCTGATGGACGCGCCGGTGCCGGCACGGGCGCCGGCAGCTGCGCCCGCGCCACCCGTGGCCCCGGCCGGCACGCCTTCGCGCACGGGCCTGTGGGCCGGCGTGGCGGTGGTGGTGGCCGCAGCGCTGGTGCTCGCCTGGCTGCTGCGGCGCTGAAGCGCTGCCGCTAGCCGTTGCTCACGCCGGAAGCGACGTGCCCGGCGGGCACGTGCAGAGCGGCGTTTTCGATGTGGCCGGTCTGGTCGTCGAAGAAGAAGTCGGGTTCGAACTCGCGGAGGAAGCTGCCCTTGGCCAGCCCGCCCAGGAACATGGCCTCGTCCACGTCGATCTGCCAGGCCATCAGCGTGCGGATGGCGCGTTCGTGCGCCGGCGCGCTGCGCGCGGTCACCAGCGCCGTGCGCAGCCGCATGCCGGCCACCGGTTCGCGCTGCAGCCGGTGCAGCGCTTCCAGCAGCGGCTTGAAAGGGCCGGGCGCCAGCGGCGTGGCGGCGCGGTCGCGTTCGTGGCTCTGGAAGGCGTGCAGGCCCTCGGCCTGGAACACGCGCTCGGCCTCGTCGCTGAAGAGCACGGCGTCGCCGTCGAAGGCGATGCGCACTTCGTCCGGGTGGGCCGCGCTGGCGCGCGCGCTGTGCGGGTACACGCGCGCCGCCGGCACGCCGGCCGCCAGGGCCTGGCGCACATCGGCCTCGTTGGTGCTGAGGAAGAGGTTGGCCGCCAAGGGGCGCAGGTAGCGCCAGGGCGCCTCGCCGCGCGTGAACACGCCGCGCTCGATGGGCAGGCCGTAGTGCTGTGCCGAGCGGAAGACGCGCATGCCCGAGACGGGGTCGTTGCGCGAGAGGATGACCACCTCCACGCGTGCGCGGTCGGGTGCGCTGCCGTTGAAGGCCAGCAGCTTGTTCACCAGCGAAAACGCCACGCCCGGCCGCGCCGGCTCTTCCACGCGCTGCAGCTGCAGCTGCATGTAGGCGCGGTCGTCGCCGGCTTCGAAGACGCGGTTCTCCTCTTCGAAATCGAACAGGGCGCGGGAGGAAATGGCCACCACCAGGCGGCCTTCGAGGTTGGCTGGCATCAGGGCCCGCATGCTACGCCGGGGCTTTGGGGTGGCGCGGCACAATCCGGCCGCGTTGCCCGCCTCGCCCCTACCTGGAGCCCTGATGAATGCCCTGTTGCCTGCCGTGCTGTCCTTCGGCCTGATCTTCGGCCTGATGGTCACCGCCAGCCCGGCCTGGGCCGGCAAGGCCCACCAGCACGGGGTGGCCCAGCTGGACGTGGTGGTGGAACCCACCCGCGTGACGCTGGAACTCGACACCCCGCTGGACAACCTGCTGGGCTTCGAGCGCGCCCCGCGCACCGATGCCGAGCGCGCCACGGTGGAGCAGGCGCTGGCCAAGCTGCGCGCGGCCGACCAGCTCTTCCGCATCGACGGCGCCGCCGGCTGCACGCTGGACAAGGTGACGCTGAACGCCCCCGTGCTGGGCGTGGGCGCACCCGCCGCTGCGCCGGCCCCGGGCGCCAAGCCCAGCCCGGCCGACCACGCCGACCTGAACGCCCGCTTCGAATTCACCTGCAAGACCGGCCAGCGCGCCGGCTTCGTGGAAGTGGAACTCTTCGCCGCGTTCGCGCCCATGAAACGCATCAACCTGCAGCTGGTGCTGCCGCGCGGGCAGATGAAGGCCATCTTGCAGCGCCCGGCCACGCGCGTGGCGCTGGTGCGCTGAAGCCGGGCCTCGCGTCGCGCCTGCCATGCTGGCCCTGCAAGATGTGGCCTATGCCTGGCCCGGTGCCCCGGCCGATTGCCTGCGCATCGAGCAGCTGCACATCGCCGCCGGCCGCACCGTCTTCCTGCACGGGCCCAGCGGTTGCGGCAAGAGCACGCTGCTGGGCCTGATGGCCGGCGTGCTGGTGGCGCGCCAGGGCTCGGTGGCCTTGCTCGGCCAGGACTGGGCGAAGCTGCCCGGCGGCCGGCGCGACGGCCGCCGCGTGGACCACGTGGGCGTGATCTTCCAGCAGTTCAACCTGCTGCCCTACCTGACGGTGCTGGACAACGTGCTGCTGCCCACGCGCTTCTCGCGCACACGCGCCGGCCGCTGCGCCGGCGGCGCGCAGGCTGCGGCGCAGGCGCTGCTGGATCGCGTGGCCCTGCCGCCTGCGCTGTGGGCGCGCCGCGCCGATGCGCTGAGCGTGGGCCAGCAGCAGCGCGTGGCGGCCGCGCGGGCCCTGATCGGCGCGCCCGAACTCGTGATCGCCGACGAGCCCACCTCGGCCCTGGACGCCGCGCGCCGCGACGACTTCATGGCCCTGCTGATGGACGCCTGCGCCGCCGCCGGCAGCACGCTGGTGTTCGTAAGCCACGACGAACGCCTGGCCGGCCGCTTCCACGAACGGCTGTCGCTGCCCGAGCTGAACCGTGCGGCGGTGGCCGCATGAGGGCCGAGCGCCGGGCCGCCCCAAGCCGGCCCTCATCCCCTCGGGGGATCGCCTGCCGTACCCGGCAGGCGAGGGGCTGACATGACAGCCCTGCTGCACATCGCCGCGCGCAGCGCCTGGAACCGGCGCGGCACGCTGGCGCTGGTGATGCTGTCCATCGCGCTGGCCACGGCCCTGCTGCTGGGGCTGGAGCGGCTGCGCACCGACATCCGCAGCAGCTTCACCGCGGCCGTCAGCGGCACCGACCTCATCGTCGGCGCGCGCACCGGGCCCGTGCAGCTGATGCTGTACGCGGTGTTCCGCGTCGGCGGGGCCACCAACAACATCTCGATGGACAGCGTGCGCGCCATCCAGGCGCACCGCGCCGTGAGCTGGGTGGTGCCCATCTCGCTGGGCGATTCGCACCGCGGCCACCCGGTGCTGGGCACCACGCCCGAGTACTTCACGCGCTTTCTCTACGGCGACCGCCAGCCGCTGGTGCTGCAGGAAGGCCGTGCCTTCAGCGGCACGCTGGACGGGCTGTACGAAGCGGTGATAGGCGCGGAAGTGGCGCAGGCCCTGGGCTACGGCCTGGGGCAGAAGATCACGCTCACCCACGGCCTGGCCCCGGCCCCGGGCGACCTGGCCGCCGAGCACGCCGACAAGCCCTTCACCGTGGTGGGCATCCTGGCGCGCACGGGCACGCCGGTGGACCGCTCGGTGCACGTCAGCCTGCAGGCCATCGAGGCCATCCACCTCGACTGGGTGGGCGGCGCGCCGCTGCCGGCGGCGGCGGGGCTGAAGATCGCGCCCGAATTCGCGCGCAAGTTCGACCTCGAGCCCAAGCAGGTCACGGCCGTGCTGGTGGGCCTGCGCAGCCGCGCCGCCGTCTTCAACGTGCAGCGTTTCGTGGCCGACTACGAAGAAGAAGCGCTGCTGGCCGTGCTGCCCGGCGTGGCGCTGGACGAGCTGTGGGCGGCCGTGGGCCTGGGCGAGAGGGCCTTGCTGGCCATCAGCGGCCTGGTGGCGCTGGTGAGCCTGGCCTCGCTGGTGGCCGTGGTGCTGGCCGGGCTGAACGAACGCCGGCGCGAACTGGCCGTGCTGCGTGCCGTGGGCGCCGGCCCGCGTCAGGTGCTGGTGCTGCTGGCGGCCGAAGGGGCGCTGGTCACCTTCTGCGGCGCGCTGCTCGGCGCGCTGATGGCCGCTGCGGCCGTGGTGCTGACGGGCCCCTGGGTGCAGCAGCGTTTCGGCCTCAGCCTGCACGCGGGCGCGCCCACGCCCGAACAATGGGGCCTGTTCGCGGCCGTGTTGGCCGCGGGTATGCTTGCCAGCCTGGTGCCGGGCTGGCGCGCCTACCGGCTTTCGCTGGCCGACGGCCTGTCGCCGCGAACCTGAACTTCGCCCCGCGCAGCGCCTGCACGCGCTGTTTTGTTGCTGTTGCCCTGGACGTTGCCATGCTTCGCCTGTTTCCCTTCCTGGTGCCCGCCCTGCTCGGGCTGGCCGTCGGTGCTGCCACGGCCCAGCCCTCCGGCGTGCCGCTGATGAACCCGTCGATCACCGCCGCGCCCCCGGCACGGCCTGCGACCCCGGCGCCCGCGACCGGCTTCAAGACCATCACCTGGGAAGCGCTGGTGCCCGCCGACTGGGACCCCTTCGCCGAGTTCAAGGGCATCGACCTGGCCAGCATGCAGGACGGCGACCCGCGCGCCAACGAGCTGCTCAAGCGCATGCGCGAGATCTGGGACCGTGCGCCCGTGAACACTGCGCTGGTGGGCCAGCGCGTGCGCATCCCGGGTTTCGTGGTGCCGCTGGAAGACACGAAGGACGGCATCAAGGAGTTCCTGCTCGTGCCCTATTTCGGCGCCTGCATCCACAGCCCGCCGCCGCCCTCGAACCAGATCATCCACGTGCTGCCCAAGACGGCCGTGAAGGGCATCCGTTCGATGGACGCGGTGTGGATCACCGGCACCCTCAGCAACACGCAGACCGATTCCTACATGGGCGCTTCCAGCTGGCGCGTGGACGCCGTGGGCGTGGTGCCCTACGAGATGCCGAAAGGCCGCTGAGGCCGCGCCTGCAAGCCTGATGAGCCCGCGCCGCCCGCAAGACCTGGCCCGCATCACTTTCTCGGTGCTGGCCATCGGCGTGCTGCTGGCGGCGGTGCTGTGGATCCTGCGGCCCTTCATCGGCCCCACCATCTGGGCCACGATGGTGGTGGTGGCCACCTGGCCCTTGATGCTGCGCCTGCAGGCGCTGCTGTTCAACCGCCGCAGCCTGGCCGTCACGGTCATGAGCCTGCTGCTGCTGCTGCTGTTCGTGGTGCCGCTCACGCTGGCCATCTTCACCATTGCCACCAACGTGGACCAGCTGCTCGCCTGGGCCAAGCTCGTGACGGAGTTCGACCTGCCCGAGGCGCCGCCGGAATGGCTGACGCGCCTGCCCCTGGTGGGCGGGCTGATGGCCAACCTGTGGGAACAGGCCAGCGCCCTGGGCCTGCGTGAGCTGCTGCAGCGCCTGAGCCCCTACGCCGGCGGGCTGACGCGCTGGTTCGTCGACCAGGTGGGCAACGTGGGCGTGCTGATGCTGCAGTTCCTGCTGACGGTGGTGATCGCGGCCGTGCTCTACAGCACCGGTGAAGCCGCTGCCGCGCTGGTGCGGCGCTTTGCCATGCGCCTGGGCGGTGAGCGCGGCGCCGAGGTGGTGGCGCTGGCTGGGGGCGCCATCCGTGGCGTGGCGCTGGGTGTGGGCGTCACGGCGCTGGTGCAGGCGGTGCTGTCGGGGCTGGCGCTGGCCGTGGCCGGCGTGCCCTTCGCCAGCCTGCTGACGGCGGTGATCTTCATGTTCTGCATCGCCCAGCTGGGCCCGGTGCCGGTGCTGGTGCCGGCCGTCATCTGGGCCTTCTGGACCGGCAGCACCGGCATGGGCATCTTCCTCATCGTGACCACGGTGTTCACCGCCAACCTCGACAACGTGCTGCGGCCGGTGCTCATCCGCATGGGGGCCGACCTCTCGCTGCTGCTCATCTTCGGCGGCGTCATCGGCGGCCTGGTGGCCTTCGGGCTGGTGGGCATCTTCGTCGGCCCGGTGGTGCTGGCCGTGGCCTGGAAGCTGCTGGAAGCGTGGATGGACGACGGCGACCGGCCGCCGCCGAGTTACCGCGACTGAATACCGCGACTGAAACTCGGCGCGGGCTGCGCCGGCCCTCAGAGCCACCCCGCCGCGCGCATCTCCGCCTCGGCCTGCGCCGCGTGGTGGAACACGCGTCCATGCCAGCCCTGGGCGCGCGCTGCTTCGATGTTGGGCCCGTGGTCGTCCAGGAACACCAGCTCGTGCACCGGGTGGCCGAAGCGCTTTGCGGCCAGCTCGTAGATGGCGGGCTCGGGCTTGTTGTGGCCCACACGCCCGCTGAACACGCCGTCGCTGAACAGGCCCAGGAAGGCGTGCGTGTCCTGCAGGTGCTGCGCCATCGGCGCTGGCATGTTCGACAGGTAGTACAGCCGCCGCCCCGCGGCGTGCAGGCGTTGCAGCAGCGCCAGGGTGTCGGGCAGCGGGCTCAGCGCGCGCGGCGCGCCTTCCACCACGCGCTGCACTTCTTCGGGCTGCAGGCCGGTGCGCGCGGCAATGCGCTGCACCAGCTGCGCGGGTGTGACCGTGCCGCGGTCGTAGGCGCCCCAGTCGCCGCCATAACCCTGGAAGATCTGCGCCACCCAGAAAGCCGCGCGCGTGCTGTCGCTTGCGCGCTCGGGCAGCAGCTCGCGCAGCAGCGCTTCGGGTTCCCAGCGGAACACCACACGGCCGAAGTCGAAGACGAACTTCTTGTCGGCCGCGCTCATGAGAGCAGGCGCCGCAGCAGGCCGGCGGTGGACGCGTCCAGGCCGGCGGTGTCTCCCAGGCTGGCGCTGCTTGCCAGGCGCGGCAGCAGCTGGTTGCACAAGGCCTTGCCCAACTCCACGCCCCATTGGTCAAAGCTGTTGATGCCCCACAGCGCACCGCTCGTGAACACCCGGTGTTCGTACAGGGCCAGCAGCGCGCCCAGGCTGCGCGGGTTCAGCGTGTCCAGCACGAAGGTGGTGCTGGGCCGGTTGCCGGGGAAGGTGCGGTGCCGCGCCAGCACCTCGGGCGCGAGGCTGGCGCTGGCCGTGGGTGCACTTTCAGCGGCGGCCTGCGCCGTGCTCTTGCCCAGCATCAGCGCCTGGCTCTGCGCCAGGCAGTTGGCCAGCAGCTTCTGGTGCTGGCCGGCCCAAGGGTGGGCCGGTGTCTTCACCGCGATGAACTCCACCGGAATGACGTCGGTGCCCTGGTGCAGCATCTGGAAGTAGGCGTGCTGGCCGTTGGTGCCGGGTTCGCCCCACACCACGGGGCTGGTGGCGTAGGGCAGGGCGTTGCCGTCCAGGTCGACGCACTTGCCGTTGCTCTCCATCTCCAGCTGCTGCAGGAAGGCCGGCAGCCGTGCCAGGCCCTGGTGGTAAGGCGCCACGCTGCGGCTGCCGAAGCCGTGGAAGTTGCGGTACCAGACGTCCAGCAGGCCCAGCAGCACGGGCAGGTTCTGCGCCAGCGGTGCTTCGGCGAAGTGGCGGTCCATGGCATGCGCGCCGGCCAGCAGGGCGCGGAAGTTCTCGCTGCCGATGGCGATGGCAATGGGCAGGCCGATGGCGCTCCACAGCGAGTAGCGCCCACCCACCCAGTCCCAGAAACCGAAGGTGGTGGTGATGCCGAAGGCCGCCGCGGCCTGCACGTGGGTGGTGGTGGCCACGAAGTGCTTGCTGATGGCGTGGCCGCCGTGGCTGAGGAACCAGTCGCGCGCGGCCTGCGCGTTGGCCATGGTTTCCTGCGTGGTGAAGGTCTTGCTGGCGATGATGAACAGCGTCTTGTTCGCGTCCAGGCGCTGCAGCAGCGGCGCCAGGTCGTGGCCGTCGACGTTGCTCACGAAGTGCAGGCGCTGGCCGGCTTTGGAAAAGCTGTCCAGCGCCTTCACGGCCATCTGCGGGCCGAGGTCGCTGCCGCCGATGCCGATGTTGACGATGTCGGTCAGCGTCCAGTCGCTGCGCACGCTGTCGGCGTAGGCCAGCATGTCGTTCAGCACCGCGTGCACCTCGGCGCTGTGCGGGCCCTGGCCTTCGGGCGCACGCAGCGCGGTGTGCAGCACGGCGCGGCCTTCGGTGGTGTTCACGGGCTCGCCACGCAGCATGGCGTCGCGCCGGGCTTCGAGGCCGCATTCGCGCGCCAAGTCGAGCAGGAAGTGCAGCGTGGCGGTGTCCAGCAGGTTCTTGCTGAGGTCGGCAAAGACCTCGGGCGCCTCGAAGCTGAGGGCCTGGAAGCGGCCGGCGTCGCGCGCGAAGGCTTCGCGCAGGTCGAAGCCGCGGCCGTGGGCTTCGAAGTGGCCTTGCAGCGCGGCCCAGGCGGCGGTGTGGTCGCAGCGCTTCATGAGCGGGCCGCTTCGATCAGGTGGTCGAGCTTGCCGGCATCCACCGCGAAGGCGCGTATGCCTTCGGCGAGTTTTTCGGTGGCCATGGCGTCTTCGTTCAGCGCCCAGCGGAAGCTCTTTTCGTCGTGGTGCACCGCGGGCAGCGGCAGGTTGCGGGCGGCTTCTGCGTCCAGCGCGCGCACCAGCGGCGCCTCGCTGCCCTGCAATTGCGCCAGCAGCTCGGGGCTGATGGTCAGCAGGTCGCAGCCGGCCAGCGCGGTGATCTGGCCCACGTTGCGGAAGCTGGCGCCCATCACCTGCGTGGGGATGCCGTGGCGCTTGTAGTGCCTGTAGATGGCGGTGACGCTCTGCACGCCGGGGTCGTTCACGCCCGCGCGTTCGGCCTCGTTCCAGCTGGCGCCTGCGGCCTTCTTGTGCCAGTCGTAGATGCGGCCGACGAAGGGGCTGATGAGGCGCACGCCGGCATCGCCGCAGGCCACGGCCTGGCAGAAGGCGAAGAGCAGCGTGAGGTTGCAGCGGATGCCGGCACGCTCTAGCTCTTCGGCCGCGCGTATGCCTTCCCAGGTGGCGGCAATCTTGATGAGCACGCGCTCGCGGCCGATGCCGGCGGCTTCGTACAGCGCCATCAGCCGCTGCGCGCGCGCCACGGTGGCGGCGGTGTCGAAGCTCAGGCGCGCGTCCACCTCGGTGCTGACGCGGCCCGGCACCACCTTCAGGATCTCGCGGCCGAAGCGCACCAGCACCTGGTCGACGATGGACTCCAGTGGCGCCGTGCGGTGCGCGGCCACGGTTTGCGCCAGCAGCGGCGAGTAGTCGGGCTGCTGCACCGCCTTCAGGATGAGGCTGGGGTTGGTGGTGGCGTCTTGCGGCGCAAAGGCCGCCAGCTGGTGGAAGTTGCCGGTGTCGGCAACCACGGTGGTGTGCTGTTTGAGCTGTTCGAGCTGGTTCATGGCGGCGGGTGCGGCAGGGCCGTTGAGCGGGGTTTCAAGCATGAATTAGACCCGAGCCCGGGCGCCGGGCCGCAGAACTGCGGGGTGGGCGGCCGCCTGTTCGGGCGATGGGGGCGTTGACAGCGCGCCACCTGCCTGCGAACGTGGGCGGCCCCTCGCCTTTGCCATGGCCGCCCACGCCCTGAACCCCACCCCCCCGCTGCCCGGCCCCGCGCCCCGCCTGCGGCTGGTGGCCTTGCGCGGTGCCACCGTTTGGCCAGCGCCGCCGCCGCTGCAATGGCAGGAGCCGGTGCTGTCGGGCACGCTGAAGCGCTGCCTGCTGCTGGCGCTGCTGCTGCACGTGTGGCTGGTGCTGATGCTGGGCAGTGCGCCGGGCGGCACGGCGGCGCCTGGGCAGGGGGTGGCCGGCAGCCTGAACATCACGCTGAAAGGCCCCGAAACGCCCGGTGCCACCGAAGAAGCGGCCCCGCCCGCGCCAGTGTTGCCTGAGGGGCCGAGCGGCAGCGCAGCGCAGCCGCGCTGGGGCGGTGCGGTGCGCGAACAGGCGCAGCCCTTGCCGGCCACGCCGGGCGCGGCGCAACTGGGCCGCTGGGCGGCCACGCCGCAACCGGCCGATGCCCGCGAAGTGCCGCCACCGCCGCCCGGACGCGTGGTGGAAGAGCGGGCCGAAGCAGGCCCGGTGCCGTTGCCGGTGCCGACGCCGGTGTCGACGCCAGTGCCTGCGCCTGTGCCTGTGCCTGTACCCGTACTGGCTGATTCACCTTCGAGCCTGCCAGCGCCGGCACCACCTCCGGAACCAGCACCAGCACCCGTCGAACGCCGCTTGGCCGCCAACCCGGCGGAGGCAGCGCCGGCCCGCTTGCCGGAACTGGCGCCGGCCCTGGCTGCACAGGCGGTGGTGCCGCTGCCCGCGCCCGAGCTGGCGCCCCTGCCGGCGCCGGCTGCGCTCACGCCGCGCCTGCAACGGCCGGCCCCCGGCACGGCGGCAGAGCTGCCGGTGCTGGCGCCGTTGACGCCGGCGGCGCCGCTGGCCCAGGTGCCCAATCTGCCGAACTTGCCGAGCGTGCCGAACCTTCCCGCCGCGCCCGCGCCACCTTCCCTGCAGGCACCGCCCGCCCTGCCTGAACCGGTGGCTGTACCAGCGCCGGCCCCCGCAGCGGCCCGGCCTGTTGCGCCGGCCATGGCGCCATCGGCCACACCGTCCGCCGCGTCCCCGTCCCCGTCTCAAGCACCGCCCGCACTGCCCGCCGCCGCCACCATCCCGGGCGCGCCCGATGCCGGCAGCCGCCTGGGCAGCGACGTGGCCACGCCACCGGCGGCTGCGGCCAGCGTGCCGCCGCGCCTGAACCTGCAACTCTCGCGGCCGCGCGGTGGCGAGCTCTCGCGCGGGCGCAGCGCCGGGGCCCTGCCGGTGCTGCCGCGCCCGCCCGAGGTGGACGACAAGCTGGGCCGCGACATCGCCCGCTCGGCCAAGCCCGATTGCCGCGAAGCCCACCGCGGCGCAGGCATCGTCGGCGCCCTGGCCCTGGCTGCCGATGCGCTGAAAACCGAAGGGGGCTGCAAGTGGTAGGGCGGGGCCTGCCACCCGTTCCGCGCGCCGTATCGCGGGGCAGCCCGCCGGAATGAACCGCAGCGATGTGATCTAAGCCGCATCAGTCTCGTTTCATACTAATCAGATTTATCAATGATGCGAAGGGTGTGCATAAAATCTGATGCACACCGCCCCGCCTGAACAGCACTGCGCGCGCAAGCGCCGGCTGGCACCCGGGGTTCGGCCCCACCTTGCCGCCCGGAGCACCCATGCCTGCCTTGCAACGCCTCAGTTTTGCGGCCCGTCTGTATGCATTGACCGCTGCCGTCACCCTGGCCCTGCTGGCCATGGCCGTCACCGCCCACCTGAAGCTGGGCGCGGTGGTGGCTGCGGCGCACCAGACCGAGCAGACCCGGGTTCCGCAGCTGGACCGCCTGGCGCAGACCGAGATCAAGATCACCCGCGTGTCGCTGCAGCTGCGCCACGCCATGCTGGCGCGCAACCCGGAGGAACTGCAGGCCACGCTGCAGAACATCGGCAGCCTGCGCGAGGAGATCGCCGCCCACCAGCAGGCTTATGCGCATGGGCTCACCACCGGCGAAGGCCGTGACCGTTATGCCGCGCTGCCGCCTGCCCTGGAGAACTTCTGGCGCCACGGCGAGGCCAACCTCGCCCTCATCACCGCCGGCCGCAAGGACGAGGCTTTCGCCTACCTGCTGGACCGCATGATTCCCGCGCGCAACGTGCTGCTGCAGGTGCTGCGCGAGACCTTGAAGTACCAGGAAGCGGCGCTGGCGGCCGACATCGACCACGTGGCCCAGCGGGTGAACGGCACGCTGCAGCTGCTGGAAGGGCTGGTGGCGCTCATCGCCCTGGGCCTGGTGCTGGCCAGCTGGCGCCTGGCGCGCGCGCTGCGCAGCCGCGTGGCCCAGGCCCAGCACATGACCGAGCAGGTGCGCGACGGCAACCTCATGTTCAGCCTGCACGACCAGCGCCGCGACGAGCTTTCGCCGCTGCTGGGCGCGCTGCAGCAGATGCAGGGCGCGCTGGCGCAGGTGGTGAACCATGTGCGCGGCAATGCCGAAGGCGTGGCCACCGCCAGCCAGCAGATCGCCCAGGGCAACCTGGACCTTTCTTCGCGCACCGAAGAGCAGGCCGCCGCGCTGCAGCAGACCGCCGCCACCATGGACCAGCTGGGCACCACCGTGCGCCACAACGCCGACAACGCCCAGCAGGCCAACGAACTGGCCCGCCATGCCACCGACGTGGCGGCGCGCGGCGGTGCGGTGGTGGGGCAGGTGGTGCAGACGATGGAGGCCATCCAGCAGGCGTCCCGACGCATCGCCGACATCACCGCGGTCATCGATGGCATCGCCTTCCAGACCAACATCCTGGCGCTGAACGCGGCCGTGGAAGCCGCGCGCGCCGGCCCCGAAGGGCGCGGCTTCGCGGTGGTGGCCAGCGAGGTGCGCATCCTGGCGCAGCGCAGCGCCGAGGCAGCGCGCGAGATCAAGGCCCTGATCGGCAGCAGCGTCGACCGCGTCGAACGCGGCAGCGCGCTGGTTGGGGAGGCCGGGCAGACCATGGGCGAGATCGTGGGCGCCATCGAGCGCGTGAACCAGATCGTGGGCGAGATCAGCACCGCCAGCCGCGAGCAGAGCCACGGTGTCAGCCAGGTGGGCGACGCCGTCAGCCAGATGGACCGGGCCACGCAGCAGAACGCCGCGCTGGTGGAAGAGTCGGCCGCCGCCGCCGAAAGCCTGCGCCAGCAGGCCGCGCGCATGGTGCAGGCGGTGGCGGTGTTCCGGCTGCAGGGCCACGCCGGCTGAGCTTTGCACGCCCCGCGCCGTGGGCCCAGGGCACCGCGCCCGCTTAAGCTGCGGCCCATGCGCGAACCCACCTTGCTGCCGCTGCTGCTGACCACGCTGGAAGGCGCCGCCACCATCGCCTTCGCCCTTTCGGGCCTGCTGGAGGCCGCGCGCAAACGGCTGGACGCCGTGGGCGTGTGCGTGGTGGCCGGCCTGGCGGCCTTCGGCGGCGGCACGCTGCGCGACGTGCTGCTCGACCGCCGGCCCTTCTTCTGGGTAGAACATGCGCTGTGGCTGTGGCTGCTGCTGGGCCTGTGCGTCACGGCCATGCTGCTGCTGCGCCGGCGCCACTTCGCGCCCACCGAAAAGGCCATGCAATGGCCCGACGCCGTGGGCCTGGGCCTGTTCAGCGCCAGCGGCACGCAGCTGGCGCTGGCGCAAGACCTGCCGGCCATCGTGGCGGTGCTGATGGGCGTGGTGACGGCCGTGTTCGGCGGCGTGCTGCGCGACATCGTCTGCAACGAGATTCCCAGCGCCTTCCGCGACCACCGGCCCTATGCCGTGTGCGCCTTCGCCGGTGGCTGGGTGCTGGTGGGCGCGCGCACGCTGGGCCTGGACGACAGCGCCGCGCTGCTGCTGGGCGCAGGCGCCGCCTTCGGCCTGCGCGCGCTGGCCTTGGCCACCGACTACCGGCTGCCGGCGTGGGCGCCGGGGCCCGAGCGCTGAACCCTTGCATGCCGAACCGGTGACACCCGCATGAGCCACGCCGATTTCCGCTGGGGCCTGATCGGCCCAGGCGCCATTGCCCGCCGTTTCGCCGAAGCCGTGCAGCGCCTGCCGGGTGCGCGGCTGGTGGCGGTGGCCGGGCGCGACGGCGCCCGCAGCCGGGCCTTTGCCGACCGCTGGGCTGGCGCTGCGACCGTCTCCGCGCCAGTCTCCGCGCCCGACACCGCGCCCGTGGCCGCGATGCCCACGGTGCCCGCCCTGCTGGCGCGCGACGACCTGGACGCCGTCTACATCGCCACGCCCCACGCCGCCCACGCCCAGGCCGTGCAAGCGTGCCTGCAGGCCGGCCTGCCCGTGCTGTGCGAAAAGCCGCTGGTGCCCACGCTGGCGCAAGCGCAGCCGCTGGTGGCGCTGGCGCGCGAGCGCGGCGTCTTCCTGATGGAGGCGCTGTGGTCGCGTTTCCTGCCGCTGTATGACGACATCGGCACCTGGCTGCGCCGCGGCGACATCGGCGCGCTGCGGGCCGTGCACAGCAGCTTCGCCTTCCGCCTGGGTTTCGACCCCGCGCACCGCTGCTTCGCCCCGGCCCTGGCCGGCGGCGCGCTGCTGGACATCGGCATCTACAACGTGGCGCTGGCCCGCTGGGCGCTGGCGCAGACCCTGGGCAGCTGCCCGCCGCTGCAGACCGTGCATGCCCACGGCGTGCTGGCACCCACGGGGGTGGACCAGCGCGTGAGCGCGCAGCTCGTCTACGAAGGTGGCGCCGTGGTGCAGTTCTTCTGCGCCTTCGACACCGAGGGCGACAACAGCCTGCACCTGCTGGGCGAGCGCGGCAGCATCGTCGTGCCGCAGGCCTTCTGGCAGGGCACGCACGCAACGCTGGTGCGCCAGGACGGCCACACGCGCAGCGTCGAGCGGCCCTTCGAGATCAATGGCTTCGAGGGCGAGATCCGCGAGGCCATGCGCTGCGTGCGCGCCGGTCTCGTCGAAAGCCCGGGCATGCCGCATGCCGAGAGCCTGGCGCTGGTGGAGACGCTGGACCGGCTGCGCGCAGCGGTGGGCGTGCGCTACCCCTTCGAAGACGGCCTGACCGGCACCGCGTGAACCCGGCGCCCAACCCCCTCTCAGGCACGGCCGCGCTGCGCCATGCCTTTGGCGTGTTCACCCTCAGCCCGGCCACGCGCGAACTGCGCCGCGGCGGCCAGCTGGTGGAAACCACGCCGAAGATGTTCGACCTGCTGCTGCTGTTGCTGGAGCAACGCCACCGCGTGGTGCCGCATGACGAGCTGATCGAACGCGTGTGGGCGCGCTCGCATGTCTCGGCCGGTGTGCTGCCCCAGATGGTGCGCAAGCTGCGGCTGGCGCTGGACGTGCCGGGCCAGCGCAATTCGTGGATCAAGGGCGTGCGCGGGGTGGGCTACCGCTTCGTCGGGCGCGTGGACAGCAGCGCCGGCACGGCCGCCCCGGCGCCCGCCGGCGATGCGGCCGGCGACGGGCGGGCGGCGGCGCTGCAGCACACCGGCGCCGGCGAGCGGGCCCTGTACGAGCGGGCGCGCGAGCAGATCCGCCTGGACGATCTGCCCGGCCTGCAGGAGACGGTGGCCTTGCTGCGCAGCCCGGCGCAGGGTGGCGGCACGCGCCGCTGCCTGGTGTGGGCCGAGCTCTTCGAGTCGCACCTGGAGCGCCTGCGCGGCCAGGGCAAGACCGCCTGGCACCACCTGCGCACCGCACAGCTGATGATGGAAGGCCTGGACGAAGCGCATCTGCGTTCAGATTTCCACTCGGTGCGCGGCCTGTACTTCGAGACCTTCACCAGCCAGGCCGAGGCGCTGGTGGAGTACGAGACGGCCTGGTCGCTGGCGCAACAGGCCGGCGACGTGCGCACCCTGGCCGGTTGCGCGGCGCGCCTGGCCTACGCCTTTGCCGGCAGCCGCAACGCCACGGCCTTCGAGCAGTGGACCGAACGCTCGCTGCAGCTGGCCGCCGAGTGCGGGCCGCGCAGCGTCTACCTGCGCCACTCGGTGGCCGCGGCCATGGGCTGGCAGACGCTGGCGCTGCACCACGCCCGCGCCGGCGAGGCCGCCGAGACCCGCCAGGCCTGGGCCAAGGCGCTGCGCCTGAACGAGGCCGTGCTCAACGACCCCGGGGAGCTCACCGAACGCACGCGCCGCATCGCCGCCATCAACCGGCTCGACGCGCAGGCCAGCTTGCAGCCCGAGAGCCGTGCTGGCGTTCTGCAGGCCCTGCAGGCCTACCTGGCCGATGAGGAACGGCCCAGCGGCAGCGCGCAGTTGCACGGCCTGATGGCGCGCCACCTCTGCGAATGGGGTGACGCGGCCTCGCTCGAAGCCGCCGCCGAGCACTGCCGGCAGGCGCTGGCGCTGTGCGTGGCCCACGGGCTGAACGACCAGCGCGACGGCCTGCTGGAGCAGGCTGCCGACGTGGCCACCGCCCAGGGCGAGCACTTGGCGGCCAACCGGCTGCTGCGCGAGCTGCTGCGCTGGCGTGCCGAGCAGGCGGCGCGCCAGGCCGAGCGCGTGGCGGCCATCACCGCGGTGCGCCTGGAGACCGAGCGTGTGCTGGCGCTGGCCGAGGCCGAGCGCGAGCGCTCGCGCCTGCTCAGCCTGGAGAACCAGGTGCTGCGCCAGCGCACGGCGCTGCTGGAGCGCTTGTCCGAGCCCGATGTGCTCACGGGCCTGGCCACGCCGGCGCAGTTCGAGCGCCAGTTCCTCGCGGCCTGGGCCGAAGCTTCGTCACGCAACATGCCGCTGTGCCTGGCCTGGCTGGTGCTGGACCGGCCCGAGGGCGCGCCGCCCCCGGGCGATGCCGCGCTGCGCGAGGTGGCGCAGGGCCTGCTGGAGGCCTGCCGCGATGGCGACATCGTGGCGCGGCGCCCCGCGCCCGGTGGTTTTGCCATCGTCTTCCACGGCGTGGGCCTGGGGCCGGCCCAGGCCGCCTGCGAGCGCCTGCGCCAACGGCTGGAGAGCCTGCAGCCCCCGCGCCCGGTGAGCCTGGGGCTGGCCGACGTGGGCGCGCTCGATGAAGCCGCCCAGGCCGACGCGCTGGTGCAGCGCGCGCTCGCGCAGGCCCAGGCGGCCGGGGGCAACCGCCTCGTGGTGCTGCGCGGCGACGTCATCAAAAAGTAATGCAAGGCTCAGGCAAAACCCATGAAGCCTGACGGGGCTTGCCTAGAGTGAATTGCTGACCGGGCCGCCACGCCTTTGCGCGGTGCCTGCGGTCAGCCCTCTAGGAGCACCGGATGCACTGCAAGACCTGGCGCCTGCGCGCCGCCCTGGCCATCGCCGTGGCCACCGCCTGGCTGCCCGCGGCGCAGGCGGCCGACACCCTCACCTTCGACGAGCCGGCGCTGGCCAACCTGTACGCCGGCTTCGAAGAGATCGCGCTGGGCGACTACCGCGCCTACTTCCAATCTGACGGCGGGCTCATCGGCACGGCCGACGACCTGCCGGCCAGCACCGCGCCGCTGGGCAACCCCACCCCCTTTGCCACGGCCCTCAACAGCGGCGTGTTCTCGCTTTTCCGCGCCGATGGCGCCGCCTTCGACCTGCTGGGTTTCGACTTCGTGCACGTGCCGCACCCCGACAGCCCGCCGCCGCCTTACCCGATGGTGCTGGTGATCCTGGGCGGCAGCGAAGACGCCGGCGGCTGGCTGGTCGACCCCACGGCCACCAACCAGAGTTTCACGCGCTACAGCGACCCGGCGCAGATGGCCCCCTTCCGCAACGTGACCTCCCTCAACTTCACCATCTGCAGCCTCGACCCGGAGACGCAGGAGGTCTGCACCTTCAACCTGGGCTCGGCTGGCCAATTCGCGCTGGACAACATCACGCTGCAGAGCCCCGTGCCCGAGCCCGCCGTGGCCTGGCTGTGGGCCGCCGGTCTCGGCGCGCTGTGGCTGCGCCGCCGGCAGCAGACCCTGAGCCCCTCCCGCGCCCCGCTGGCGCTGCCTGTTGCCTGAGCCCGCCATGACCCACCGGACTTCCCCCACTTCTGCCGCCTTGCTGGCCTTGGCCTTGGGCGCCGCGGCCCTGCCGGGTGCGGCCTTGGCCCAGGCCTTGGCCCAGGCTTCGGCCCAGGCTTCGGCCCAGGCTTCGGCTCCTGGCACCCGCACCTACATCGTGCAGCTGCGCGAGGCACCGGCCGCCACCTACAGCGGCGGCACGGCCGGCCTGGCCGCCACGCGGCCGGTGCAGGGCGCGCGCCTGAATGCCCGCAGCGCGCCCGTGCAGGCCTACCGCAACCACCTGCAGAGCCGCCAGCTGGCCACGCTGGCGCCCCTGGGCCGCGGCGTGCGCGTGCTGCAGCACTACACGGTGGCGCTCAACGGCTACGCCGTGCAGCTGACCGACGCGCAGGCGCGGCAGCTGCGCCGGCAGGCTGCGGTGGCCAGCGTGCAGCCGGCCGGCGTTTCGCGCCTGGTGGGTTACCAGACGCCCGGCTTCCTGGGCCTCACGGGACCGCAAGGCCTGTGGAACCAGCTCGGCCCGCAGTCGCAGCCGGTGCGCGGTGAAGACGTGGTCGTCGGCGTCATCGACAGCGGCATCTGGCCCGAGAACGCCTCTTTCGGCGACAAGGTCGATGCCAGCGGTGCCCCGCGCGCCTACCACCAGAGCGGCACCCCGGCCTACGGCAGCGCCCCGGCCGGCTGGGCCGGCCTCTGCGAGACCGGGCCGGGCTTCACCGCTGCCATGTGTGGCGGCAAGCTCATCGGCGCCCGCCACCACATGGCGGGCTTCCTGGCCACCGGGGCCGGCTTGTCGGCCATGGATTACGCCTCACCGCGCGATGGCGTGGGCCACGGCTCGCACGTGGCCGCTACCGCCGCAGGCAACAGCGGCGCCCCGGCGCTGCTCAACGGCGTGGACGCCGCGCGCGTTTCAGGCATTGCCCCGCGGGCGCGCATCGCTGCCTACAAGGCTTGCTGGGAGGCGGTGGACCCGGCGCAGAGCGGCTGCTACCACCCCGACCTCGTGCAGGCCATCGAAGCCGCGGTGATCGATGGCGTGCACGTCATCAACATGTCCATCAGCGGCAGCACCGAGGTCTCGGTGGAGCCGGTGGACCGCGCGCTGCTCAACGCCTCGGCCGCCGGCGTGTTCGTGGCCGTGGCGGCGGGCAACGCCGGGCCCTACAACACCGTGAACCACGTCAACCCATGGGTGACGACGGTGGCGGCCTCCACCGACGACCGCAGCTACACCGCCGAACTGGTGCTGGGCGATGGCGCGCGGCTGCGCGGCATCTCTTCCTACGCCCGCAGCCTGCCCGCGGCACCGCTGGCGCTGGGCGCTGCCCTGGTCACGGCCAAGGGCAGCGGCGGCGAAGTGTGCCGGCCCGGCAGCCTGGACCCGGCGCGCACGGCCGGCCGCATCGTGGTGTGCGAGCGCAGCGACGACGTGACGCGGCTGGAGAAGAGCGCCGAGGTGAAACGCGCCGGTGGCGTGGGCATGGTGCTGCTGAACACCGTGGCCGACAACCTGCTGCCGGACGAACACCACGTGCCCACGCTGCACCTGCCGCACACCGAGCGCGCGCGCCTGCTGGCCTATGCCGGCCAGGCCCAGGCCCTGGCCGCGCTGCAGCCGCCGCTGCAGGCGGTGCCTTCGGTGGCGCCCGTGGTGGCGCGCTTCTCCTCGCGGGGCCCCAACCTCAGCGTGCCCAGCATCATGAAGCCCGACATCGCCGCGCCGGGCGTGAACGTGGTGGCCGCCACCAACGACCCCACGCTCACCCAGGCCCAGCACGACGCGCTGGTGCTGGGCAACTTCACGCCCCCGGCGCCGGCCGGCACCTACTCGGGCACCTCGATGGCCAGCCCGCACGTGGCCGGCGTCGCTGCGCTGCTGCGTCAGCTGCACCCGACGTGGTCGCCCGCGGCCATCAAGTCGGCGCTGCAAAGCTCGGCCGGCGCACTGCTGCGCGCTGACGGCAGCCCCGACACCGACCACATCGGCTACGGCGCCGGCCACCTGCAGCCCACGCGGGCTGCGGCGGTGCCGCTGGTCTATGACGTGGCCGGGGCCGACTACGGCCGCTTCCTCTGCGGCCTGGGGCTGGACCCGGGCGGCCTGGGCGATTGCGCCCAGCTCGGCAGCGCCGCACCCTGGGACCTGAACCTGGCCGCAGTGTCGGCCGGCGCCACGCCCGAGCGCCAGACGCTGCAGCGCAGCGTCACCAACGTCAGCGGTGCGCATGGCGTCTTCACCGCCAGCGCCAGCCTGCCGGGTTGGCAGGTCACGGTCACGCCCAGCCAGCTCTCGCTGGCGCCGGGGGCACGCGGCAGCTTCCGCGTCGAGATGGTGGCCACGCCTGCAGCCTTCCTGGGCCGCTGGTCGGTGGGCACGCTGAGCTGGGGCGACGGGGTGCGCAGCATCCAGTCGCCCTTGCTCGCGCAGCTGTCGGGTTTCCGCTCGCCGGCGCTGGTCAGCGACAACCGCCGCCTGGCCAGCGGGCGCCGTGTCTACACGGTGGTGCCCGGGCGTTTCGCGCTGCCGACGCTGCCTGTTTCGGGCCTGCAGGCGGCGCAGTTGCACAGCGGGCGTGTGCTGCCGGCTGCGGCGCAGTGCCACGACATCAACGTGCCCGCCGGGAGCCTGGTGCTGCGCGTGCAGCTCTTCAACGCCGATACGGAGGGCGGCGGCGCCACCGACCTGAACCTGCAGCTGGTGCAGGGCAGCGGCGGTGTCGGCCCGGTCGTCGGCCAGAGCCAGGGTGCGCAGAGTGAAGAAGCGGTGTCGATCCTGGCGCCGGCGGCCGGCAGCTATTCGGCCTGTGTGCTGGCCGGCAGCGTGCCGGCGGCGGGCGCGGGCTACACGCTCAGCAGCTGGGCCTTGCAGCCCGGCGGCAACGGCTCGCTGCGCGCCCAGAGCCCCTTCTTCGTGGCGCCGGGCAGCCCGGTCAGCATCGCGCTGGCCTGGCAGGCCCCGCTGGGCCAGCGCTACCTGGGCGGCGTGGAGTACATGGAGAACGGCGCGCCGCTGGCGCCGCTGACGCAGGTGTTGATCGACAACCGCTGAGCCACCGCCCTTCGCTTGACCCCTGGGCCGCCGGGTTCAGCGCGCCACGGCCAGAGGCCGTGTTGCGTAGACTGGCCGCTCAGGGAGATCAAAAAACATGGCGATGACCGTTGACGAGTCGCGCCGCTCCAGCATGCTGGGCCTCGCCAGTCTCGCACTGGCGGCCACGGTTCCGGGTTGCGGGGGTGGTGGTGGGGGCAGCGGTGCCGGCAACGGCACAGCGGCAAGCTTGCGGGCGCTGGAACTCACGGCGCCCATGACCACGGTGCCGCCCGGGCAGTCGGTGAGCCTGGTGGCCACGGCGCGGCTCAGTGATGGCACCGGCACCCCGGTGGCCGGCACGGTCACCTGGGTTTCGTCGAACCCGGCGGCCGTCACGGTCAACAACGAGGGCCGCGTCACGGCGGTGGCCGTGGGCAGCGCCACCATCACCGCGACCTACCAGTCGGTCACGGCCACGCTCACCTTGCGCGTGGGCCAAGCACTCATCGGCCTGGCCCTGCTGAACCCGCCCTTCCAGCTGGCCCTGGGCCTGGGGGGGTCGTGGCAGTTGTTCACCGTGGGCAATGCGGGCTCGATCACGACCGACGTCAGGGCCGTGGCGCAGTGGAGCAGCAGCGACCCCAGCGTGGCCACCGTGGGGCAGGGTGCCGAGGGCGGCCTGGTGCGCGGCGTCAGCCCGGGCATCGCCACCATCAGCTGCACGCTCGATGGCTACACGGCCAGTGTGCGCATCCCCGTGCTCGCACACCAACGCATCGCCCGCGCCGAGAACGATTCCTTCGCGATGGAGTGCGTCACCGGCATCGACAGCAGCGGCCGGGCGCTGGCGGTCTGGAGCAGCCGCTTCCGCAGTGGCGGCCGCCCCGACCTGGCCTGGTCGCAGTACCGCGCCGGCACCGGCTGGTCGGCAGCGGCCTCGCTTCGGCCCTTGCCGCTCGCGGCGGACACCCGCTCGATGTCGCTGAAGCTGTCACTGCAGGACAACGGCGCCGGCTGGCTGGCGTGGGTGCAGCCCGATGGGCTCTTTGCTGCGCGTTACGACCCCGTGGCCGGCTGGGCGGCGCCGGTGCAGGTGGTGGAGGCCAGCCGCGCCATGATCGTGAGCTACGTGCACCCCCTGGGCCTGCAGGTGGATGCACGAGGCAACGCCTTGCTCGTCTGGCTGGCCGTGAGCGACAGCGTGACGACGCAGTTCTGGTCCAGCACGCTCGACGGTGCCACGGGTCGCTGGACGCCGGCCGCGATCATCCCGAACACCCAGGTGGGCGGCATCCTGCGCTGGTGGCAGCTGGTCACCAACCCCAGTGGCGATGCCACGCTGCTGTGGGCGCGCATGGAGATGAGCCCCATCGCCAGCGATGGCAGCCTGCTGGCCATGCGCTGGCAGCCCGCCGCGGCGGGCCAGCTTGGGCGCTGGCTGCCCCGCGAAACGCTGCTGGCCGGCACGGGTTTGCCCTTCGACATGGCCGCCTGCATGGACGACGCCGGCGTGACCCTGGTGGGGTGGATCCAGCCCACCGGCCGCAGCAGCGCCACGGGGCGTGGCATCGACACCATGAGGACCCGGCGCCACCTGCCCGGGCAGGGCTGGGAGCCCGAGCGGGTGCTGCTTGAAGAGACGGACCTGGCCCCGAACCAGCTGGAGTTGGCTGCTGCGGCTGGCCAGGGCGCGGGCGCGATCTGGGCCAACGGCTGGGATTCTGACGTGGTGGCCGCCCGCATGGCCCCTGATGGCACTTGGCGTGTGCTGGGCGAGGCGTCCAGCAACAACAACCCCTTCGCCATCGTCGGCGACCCCTTCCAGCTGGAGATGCGGCAACTTGCCGACGGTCGCCTGGTCTGCAGCTGGATGGCCGACGACAACTTCATCGGCGGCGCGCTGGCCACCCGGGTTCACCATCCTGTCACCGGCTGGACGCCGGTGCGCCGCGACACCTCGCCGGGCCGGCTCGGGCGTCTGCAGTTCATGAGCGTGGCCTTCAACGCCGCCGGCGTGGGCGCGGTTTCCTTTCAGGACGCCAACCAGGGCAGCACCGATTTCTTCGGCCACGCGGGCTGGCAGCCTTGACCGTGTGACGCGGCCGGGTGCGCCGGCTCAGCTCACCAGCAGCGCCCGGAAGTCGTTGACGTTGGTGTAGGTCGGCCCCGGCACCACCAGGTCGCCCAAGGCGGCGAAGAAGCTGTAGGCGTCGTGGCGGTCGAGGAAGTCTTGCGGCTTCAGGCCCAGGGCCGCGGCGCGGGCCAGGGTGTCGGGCGTGACGAGGGCGCCGGCGTTGTCTTCCACGCCGTCGATGCCGTCGGTGTCGGCGGCCAGCACGTGCACGCCAAGCTGCCCTTGCAGCGCCAGCGCGCAGCCGAGCAGGAACTCGGTGGCGCGGCCGCCCTTGCCGGGGGCTGCACCCGGTGCGGGCTGGTGCCCGACGGTGACCGTGGTCTCGCCGCCCGAGAGGATCACGCAGGGCCTGGCGAAGGGCGCGCCGCGCCGCGCCACCGCGCGTGCCAGCGCCGCCTGCACCTGGCCGACGACGCGGCTCTCACCTTCCATCTCGTCGCTGAGGATGTGCGCTTCCACGCCCGCGGCCCGCGCGGCGGCGGCGGCGGCTTCCAGCGCCTGCTGCGGCGTGGCCAGCATGTGCACCTGGTGGCCGTGGAACAGCGGGTCGCCCGGCTTGGGGGTCTCGAAGGCGCCGCTTTCCAGCCCGGCCAGCGCCGCCGGTGGCAGCGCAATGCCGTAGCGCCGGCAGATGGCCAGCGCGTCGGCGCAGGTGCTGGCATCGGGCACGGTGGGGCCGCTGGCGATGACCTCGGGCGCATCGCCGGGCACGTCGCTGATGAGCAGCGTGACCACGCGCGCCGGTGCGCACAGCGCCGCGAGCCGGCCGCCCTTGATGGCACTGAGGTGCTTGCGCACGCAGTTCATCTCGTCGATGGCGGCACCGCTCTTCAACAGCGCGCGGTTGATGGCCTGCTTGTCTTCCAGCGTCAGCCCCGGCGCCGGCAGCGACAGCAAGGCCGAGCCGCCACCGCTGACGAGGCACAGCACGAGGTCGTGTTCGGTGAGGCCCTGCACCATCGCCGCGATGCGCTGCGCGGCCTGCTGGCCGGCTTCGTCGGGCACCGGGTGGCGGGCCTGCACCACCTCGATGCGGCCGGGCCGCGCCAGGTAGGCCGGCGGCACGTGGTCGTAGCGCGTGACCACCAGCCCCGACATTGGCGCGTGCGCGGGCCACAGCGCATCGACCGCCGCCGCCATGGCGCCGCCCGCCTTGCCCGCGCCGATGACCACCGTGCGGCCCTGGCGCGGGCCGCTGGTGTCGGGCGGCGGCGGCAGGTAGGCGGCCGTGTTCAGCGCGGGCAAGGCGCGCTGCACGGCGGCGTCGTAGAGGTGGCGCAGAAAGGCGCGCGGGTCGTTCAGAGAAGTCATGGACACCTGTGGGTCGTACTTGGATCAAGCTTCCCGCCGCGGAACCGGCTTTGCCGGGCCGCTGGCGGACGGCCCCCTCGGGGGGTGGCGAGCGCTAGCGAGCCTGGGGGTCAGGATGCGTGGGGTCGACCCAGGGCACCGTGGTCGGTTGTTCGACCGGGGTGATGTCGAGGTTCACCGCCACCGCCTCGCCATCGCTGCGGCACAGCACGCACTCCAGCGTTTCGGTGGCGCTGGCGTTGATCTCCTGGTGCGGCACGAAGGGCGGCACGTAGATGAAATCGCCCGGGCCGGCCTCGGCAGTGAATTCGAGCCGCTCGCCCCAGCGCATGCGCGCGCGGCCCTTGATGACGTAGATGACGCTTTCCAGCGGCCCGTGGTGGTGGGCGCCGGTCTTGGCATCGGGGTGGATGTGCACGGTGCCAGCCCAGAGCTTCTGCGCGCCCACGCGTGCGAAGTTGATGGCGGCCTTGCGGTCCATGCCGGGGGTCTGCGCGGTGTTGCCGTCCAGCTGGTTCCCGGGTACGACGCGCACGCCGTCGTGCTGCCAGCGTGGCTGGGGGTCGTGTGCAGGTTCGTGGGCTGGGGTGTGCAGGCTCATGCGAGGGGCTCCCGGGTGATGTGAAGGCGCTCAGGCCGCGGGCGCGGCCGCGTTGAAGAGGGCGCGCAGGCGCAGCACGCCTTCGGGCACGGCGCGGCTCAGGCGGTCCACGCAGGCGGCGTCGTCCAGGTCGACCGGCGCGCCTTTGGCGTCGACAGCCGGGGTGTCCACGCCTTCCAGCCCGCCACCCAATTGAAGCAGCGGAGCCAGTGCAGGGTCGGCCCAGGCGGCATCCCACAGGCTGGGTTGCAGGTCCACCGCCTGCAGGAAGCCGGCGCACCAGTCGCTGGCGTCGGCCACCTCCTCTTCGCCCTGTTCGGCGATGCTGAAGATGGGCTCCCAGCGCGCAGGGTGCTGCAACTCCTCGGCCACATGGCGCAAGTGGCGCAGCAACTGCACGACGGTGGCCTTGCGCTGGCGCTTGCTCTGAAAAGGGGTGGCGCCTTCGTTACCTTCGGGTCCGTCGCCGCCCCACACCAGCGGCAGCCATTCGGCCGTGGGCAGCGTGGCCAGCAGCGCGGCAGGGCCCGCAGCCAGGGCCGTGAGGTAGCCGTCCACGCCGTCCAGGCTCATCACGCCATCGGCGCCGTTGGCCTGCAGCGTTTGCAGCAGGGCGTCGAGGTGGTCGAGTTCGGCCGGTGACAGCGGCGTCAGCGGCGAGGCGGGGTCGTAGCGGGGGTAGTCCATCACCCTATTGTCCGGTGCCGCCGGTGCCGCCGGTGGTGGCGGTGCAGGACGGGTTGCGCAGCGGCCGGCTGGCCAGCCCAGGCCCCTGTGACAGGCCCTCCTTTGCGTGAACGAGGCATGGGCATGGCGCTCTTCGCAGAATTCGAGGCTCACGCCCCATGCAAAGGGGCCTGCGGCGGCCCAGCGGCCCTGCAGGTTTCAGTCGCTTTCCAGCCTTCAGAGGAGACGTGAAGATGATCAGGAAGTTCTGCCGTCCGTTGCTCGTGCTCGCCTTGACCTGCCTGCATGCCTGGGCCGCAGCGCAAGCCCTGCCGGCCGATGTGGCGGGTGGCCGGGACCACCCGGCGCTCAGCCGCTATGCGGGCTCCTGGCTGGTCGCCACCGAAAACCGCGCGTTCGATGAAATCGCCATGCCGGCGGGTCCGAAGGAGGGTGATGTCGTGAAGCTGGAGGGGCGCATCGTCCGCAACTACTACCTGGCGCCAACCGGGCGTTCGGTGCTGGAGGTGCAGCGCAACTACGAGCAGGCGCTGGAAAGGGCCGGTGCCGTGCGGCGCGACGCCTGCGTGATGCCCTCGTGCGGCGCCAGGGATTTCCGCGCCTTCGACGGCCGCCAAGGCAAGCAGCTGGCCAGCGGCGAACTGAAGGGCTGGAGCCCGGTTTCCCTGATCGACCAGTGGATCGACCACGACTCGGTGCGCTGGTGGTACGGCACGCTGAAGGTGCAGGGCAGCATGCTGCACGTGGCGGTGGTGTCGGCGCGGCAGGGGCTGGTGGACCTGGCCGACCAGCATGTCGCCACCGTCGTCCAGATCGTCCAGCCCCAGGCCATGGAGGAAGGCAAGGTCACGGTGGACGCGCAGGCCCTGGCGCGCGGCCTGCAGGCCGAGGGGCGCGTGGCGCTGTACGGCCTGTACTTCGACACCGGCAAGGCCGAACTCAAGCCCGAGAGCCAGGCCCAGGTGGCCGAGATGGCGCAGCTGCTGAAGCGCAACACAGCGCTGCGTGTGTTTCTCGTCGGCCACACCGACAACCAGGGCACGCTCGACGGCAACCTGGCGCTCTCACGCGCGCGCGCCCAGGCCGTGGTGGATGCGCTGGTGAAGCTGCACAAGATCGAGCCCCGGCGCCTGAGCGCCGCGGGCGTGGCCAGCTATGCGCCCGTGGCCAGCAACGCTGGGGATGACGGCCGGGCCAGGAACCGGCGGGTGGAGCTGGTGCTGCAATGAGCATCGTCTGAGGGGGTCTGCGCCGCTGCTCAAGCCGTTTTCGGGGATGATCCCTGCCCATCAAGGGAAGGGATACCGCCGTGAGCACAGGCCTGATTGCACTGCTGGACGATGTGGCCGCGATAGCGAAGCTGGCCGCGGCTTCGCTGGATGACGCGGCCACCCAGGCCGCCAAGGCCGGTTCGAAGGCGGTGTCCAAGGCCGCTGGCATCGTCATCGACGATGCGGCCGTGACGCCGCGCTACGTCGTGGGCTTCGCGGCCGAGCGCGAGCTGCCCATCATCGGCAAGATCGCCTTCGGCTCGCTGAAGAACAAGCTGCTGTTCCTGCTGCCCGGGGCGCTGCTGCTCGGGCTGTTCGCGCCCTGGGCCATCACGCCCTTGCTGATGCTGGGCGGCGGCTTCCTCTGCCTGGAAGGCTGGCACAAGGTGTCCGACATGGTGGGCAGCGCCCCGGCCGAGGTGGCAGAGGCCACCGCCGCGGCGGGCGCAGCCCTGGCTGCGCAAGCACCGCCAACGCCGCAGGCGCTGGAGGACGAGCGCGTGGTCAGCGCCATCCGCACCGACTTCATCCTCTCGGCCGAGATCATGGCCATCACGCTGGCCACGCTGGCCGGGCTGTCCACCACCATGCAGGCCGTGGTGCTGGGGGTGGTGGGCATCGGCATGACGGTGGCGGTGTACGGGGCCGTGGCCCTCATCGTGAAGGCCGATGACTTCGGCGCGCTGCTGGCGCGCACCGGTAACGGCGGGGTGCGCGCCATCGGCCGCGGCATCGTGCGCGGCATGCCGGTGTTCCTGAAGGCGCTCAGCCTCGTGGGCATGGTGGCCATGCTGTGGGTGGGCGGCCACATCGTCATCCACGGCGCCTACGAACTGGGCCTGAAGGGGCCCGAGCAGTGGGTGCAGGGCATCACCGATGCAGCCGGCGCTGCCGTGCCTGCGGCCACCGGTTTCGTGGCCTGGGTGGTGCGCGCGGCCATCGATGCGGTGGTGGGCCTTGCCGTGGGCGCCGTGGTGGCACCGCTGGCCAGCCGCGTGCTGGCGCCGGCGTTCACGAAGCTGAAGGCGCTGTGGCCTTCGAAGGCAGCGGCCTGAGCCGCTGCTGAAGCTGCTTCAGGCCGCCGGCCCCGCCTGCAGCAGCACGCGGGCGGTGCCCAGCACCACTTCGTCGCCGGCGCGCAGCTTGCGGCCGCGGCGGGTTTCGGGGCTGCCGTTCACCTGCACCTGGCCGTCCTGGATGAGCATCTTGGCCTCGCCGCCGCTGCCGGCCAGGCCGGTGGCCTTGAGCAGCGCGTCCAGCGTGATGTGCTCGCCGCGCAGCGCGAAGGGCGTGGCCGGTATGGGGCTCATAAACGGCTCAGGGCGCCGGCGTGCCCGGCCCGCGCATGGCCGCCAGCACGCGGCGCGAGCCCTCGATCAGCAGGTTGGCGTCGGACACCAGCGTCACGAAGCGGAAACCCAGCGCCACGCGGGCCTGGGCCACGTCGGTGCGGCCGTTGTGGATGCCAGCCACCACACCGTGCGCGCGGGCGCGGGCCACCACATGTTCGATGGCCTGCTGCACCTTGGGCTCGACGTCGTCGAAAGTGGGCTTGCAGCCCAGGCTGAGCGAAAGGTCGGAAGGGCCGATGTAGATGGCATCCAGCCCTTCCACCGAGAGGATGGCGTCGAGGTTGTCCAGCGCCTGCGCGGTTTCGATCATCGCGAAAGCCACGATCTCGCGGTTGGCCTGGGCCACGTAGTCGGCGCCGTACACCTGCGCGGCGCGCAGCGGGCCCACGCTGCGAGTGCCCTGCGGCGCGTAGTGCGTCCAGGCCACGAGCTTCTGCGCGTCTTCGCGCGTGTTCACCATCGGGCAGATGACGCCCAAAGCCCCGGCGTCCAGCGCGCGCATCAGGATGCCGGGCTCCAGCCAGGGCACGCGCACGATGGGCACTGTGGCCGTGGCGCTGATCGCCTGCAGCATGGGCAGCAGGCTGTCGGCGGCGGCCAGGCCGTGCTGCAGGTCGATGGTGAGGGTGTCGTAGCCCTGGCGTGCCATCAGCTCGGCGCCGAAGCTGTCGGGGATGGCCAGCCAGCCGTTCAGCGCGGCGCGGTCTTGCGCCCACAGCTGGCGCAGGGGGTTGGGTGTCATGGCGGCCCGGGTGCTGGCGTGGTTCGCGGTCGGCGGCTTGGGCGGCTGCGGTGGCTTCAGCGGCGGGCGCCAGCTTCCACCGGGTCCAGCGGGAACTGCGTACAGCCGAGCTGGCGCGAGATGTCGCGGCTGGCGTCGCGCAGCATGGCCACGAGCTCGGGTTCGCGGGTGATGTCGTAGCGGAAGGTGGGGAAGCTCACGCTCAGCCCCGCCACCACCTGGTTCTGGCGGTCGAAGATGGGAATGCCGGCGCAGCGGATGTGGTCGTCGAACTCTTCGCGGTCTTGCCCGAAACCCTGGGCCAGCGTGCGTTCCAGCTCGGCGGCGAAGGCCTCGGGCGAGGTGATGGTCTTCTCGCGGTAGGCCTTGAAGTCACAGCCCTTGAGGATGTGCGCGCGGCGCGCCGGGTTCTCCCAGGCCAGCAGCACCTTGCCGATGGCGGTGCAGTGCAGCGGCGCGCGCCGGCCCACGCGGGAATACATGCCCAGCATGTGGCGGCTGTCGACCTTGTGCACGTAGATGATCTCGCTGTCGATCAGCGTGCCCAGGTGCACCGTTTCGCCAGTGGCGTCGCTCAGGCTCTGCATGTGCGGCTTGGCGATTTCCACCAGGTCGGGGTACTGCAGCGCCTTGGCGCCCAGCTCGAACATGCGCATGGAAAGCCCGTAGCGCTCGCTGTCCACCTGCTGGCGCACGTAACCCAGGGTCTTCATGGTCTGCAGGAAGCGGTAGACCGTGGCCTTGGGCATGGCCAGGCGCACCGAGAGCTCGCTGATGCCGGTTTCGTCCCGTTCCGATAGCGACTGCAGGATGGCAAAGACCTTCAGCACTGCGGCCACCGATTCGGGCTGCCGGGCGTCGTAGCTGTCGTCGTCCATATGTTTTGATGAATTCGGGCTGACGTTTCAGAACTTATTGTGTACCCGCCGGCGGCTCCCTCGGTGCGCCGCGTGTGCGGGGCCCGCGTTCAAGGTGGGCCCAGCCACAGCGTGCCCGGGCCGGCGGCCGGCCGCACGCGGGCCGCCACGGCGCTGGCGGCATCGGCCGGCGGGGGGTGGGGCGGCTGCCAGCCCACCTCGGGCTGCAGCACGTGGCCGCCAGCCCGCAGGGTGTGCAGCAGGTCGAGCGGCTGGCCGTTGTGCAGCGAAGCGCGGTCCTGGAAGACGGCCGCCTTCAGCACCCGCACCAGCCGCGCTGCGGGCAGGTCCGGCGGCGTGAGCCAGACATTGGCCTCGCTGATGACGCGCGAGCCCTGGCCCAGGCCCAGCGAGTAGCCGTAGGCCGCCCCCGGGTTCACCAGGTACAGGTTGTTCAGCAGGTGCACCTGGCCCCAGCGCACGCGCGGCGCGCGTTCCTTCACGTCTTCAAAGAGGTTGTGGTGGAAGCTCACCTGCAGCTTGCCATCGTCGCTGGTGAGGCTGTCGCTGTTGCCCACGAGCACCGTCTTGTCGTGGCCGCGGAAGTGGTTGAAGCTGACGGTGATGAACTGGCTGCCGCGGATGATGTCCAGCAGGCCGTCGAAGCGCTGCAGCGGGCGACCGAAGACCACGCGTTCGGGGGCCGTCTCGGGCGGGCCGTCGTCAAAGCGGCAGTGGTCCACCCACACGTGGCGGGCGTTGCGCAGCATCAGCGTGTCGTAGGCCGAGTTCCATTCGCCGCTGGCGTTGTCGGCCGGGTCCCAGGCGGGAAAGTGGTCGTAGGCGCGGCGCAGGTGCAGGTGGCGCACGATGACCTGCTGCACGCCGTCGAGCACGAGGCCGCCGTTGACGATCTCGGCGCCGGCGCCCAGGCCCACCAGCGTGGTGCTCGAGGGCACGGCCAGCATCACGTGTGCAGCCTGGCGCCGGGCCGAGCGCTGGCGTGCTTCTTCCAGCGCGCCTTCGGGCTTCCGCGCGCCCCAGGTGGCGGAGGCGTAGGCGGCCTCGAAGGCGCTCCAACTGAAGGCGGGGTCGCGGAAATCCTCGAAGCCCAGCGTGCGGCTGCCGTCTTCGGCTTCGGCCAGGTCGATGCGGCCGGCCACCTTCACCAGCCGCGGGCGTTGCACGCCGGGGCGGCCGTCGGCACCGAGATGCGGCGCCAGGGCAGCCACCAGCTGCGCGCGGTTGCGCACGGTGTGCACGTCTTGCGGCGCGGCGTCGGCCCCGCCGCGCGTGCCGCCTTCGGCCGCACCCCAGCCGCCGTCGGCCGGCAGCACTTCGCGTGCGGGGTCGGCAGGGCCCGGGCGGTTGTTGAACTCGAAGAAGCGGTTGGCCTGCTCGCCCGTCACGGCAAAGGGCCGGCGCGAGGTGCTGGCCGACCAGCCGCCCAGGTGCGGCCCGAGCTGGCTGTCGCGGATGAGCACCTGCCCGTTGGGCGAGATGCCCGGCTGCCAGGTGCCGCGCGCCACGCCTTCGTCCCAGGCGCGGCCCAGGCTGATGCTGCCCGGCGCCACGCCGGCCTCGGCCACGAAGCGCGTGCGCTGCACCAGGAAGCCCAGCCGCGCCGCTGCCGGGGTGCTGGGCGCCAGCACGTGGCCGCCGTTGGGCGGCTGGCGGCGGCCGGCGCGCTGCACGATGGTGCTGTCGTCGATGACGAGCGTGGCGTTGCCGAAGATGTAGTCCACATCGCCGGCAATCACGCTGGCGCGGACCAGCACGCGGCCGGGCAGCGTGGGTTTCGCGCGGCGCACGTGCAGCGTGTCCTGGTGGGCCCAGAGCTGCACGCGTTCCAGCAGGATGCGGTCGCCGATGGTCATCAGCGCCACGGCCTGCGCGCCGCCGCTCTCGCCGGCGCCGGGCGGGTAGCCCTGGCCGGCCTTCACGCCGTCCATCGCGTCGTTGGCGATGGTGAGGTGGGCGGCGGTGAGCTCGTCGCTCGCGAACACCACACTGGCACTGCCGTAGGTGCCATAGGTGGTGGCCGCCAGGTCGGGCCAGCAGGCGTGCGCTGGGGTGCCGGCGGGCTTGGGCTGCGCGTTGTAGCGGCCTTCCACCAGGCGCACGGCGCCGGCATCGCCAGGCACGCCGATGAGCGTGAGCGGGGCCTTGGCGCTCACGCACAGCGGTTCGCGGTAGGTGCCGGGGCGGATCTGGATGACCCAGCGGCGTGCGTTGCCGCTGGCAGCCGCTGCCGCCGGCACGGCATCCACCGCTGCCTGCACCGTGCGGTGCGTGCCGCTGCCGTCGGCGGCGACGACGAAGTCGGGCTTCAGCGCGTGCGTGTCCACCGCGGCCGGGGCCCAGGGTGCAGGGCCGTCGGCGAGGTGGTGCGCCGCGGTGTGTTCGGCGGCCTGGGCCGCGCTCATCTGCGGGCGCTGCGGGGCCGTGACGTTATCGGTGCCCGGCGTGGCCGCCGCCGAGCCCGCCGCCGTGCCCAGCAGCGTCGACCAGATGAGCGCCCGTGCGATCTTCATGGCCGGCGGGCGCGGCATCAGGCAGGCAGATCGGCAGGCAGATCGGCCAGGTAGAGCGCCGGCTCGCCTTCGGCGTCGGCGCTGAACAGCACCTGCCGGCCGTCGGGCGTGAAGCTGGGGTGGGGGTGCGTGACCTGGCGGTTGCCCTTGTGCACCTTCCAGCTGCTGTCGTGGCGGGCGATGCGGGTGGTGGTGCCGGCCTTCATGTCGAACAGGTGCAGGTAGGGGTCGTGCTCGATGGTGTGGCTGCTGGCATCGGCCACGTCGGCCGGGCTGCCGCAGCCGTCGCCCACCATCAGGCTGCCGTCGAAGTTGCTCATCAGGTGCGAGCAGGGCGGCATCTGCATCAGCTGCTGGCTTTGCAGGGTGACGGGGTCCAGGCTGCAGATCCAGCGTTCACGCTCGCCCTTGAAGTAGCTCACGAAGACCATGGCGCTGCCGTCGGGCACCCAGAACTCGTGCGTGCAGCTTTCGCCGGTGGCGTGCACCTTGCCGCAGCGGCGGTTCGTGCCGTCTTCGTTGATGAACCACATGCGCGCGTCCACCAGGTCGTGCGGGCCTTCGTGGCAGTAGGCCACGGTGTGGTCGTCGCCGGGGCGGTATTGCGGGTGGCCGAGCCAGCCTTTCTGCTCGAGGATGACGGTGCGCGCGCCCGTGGAAAGGTCGATGCTGAACAGCCGGCACAACGGCCGGCGGTGGTACATCTCGGCGAACTGCTTCCAGTCGGAGAGTGGCGACCAGTCGGCCTGCGCGATCTCGATGCCCACCATCTTCGTGCAGGCGCTGTTGCTCACCCAGGTGCCGTAGCCCACCCAGCCTTCGGGCACGGTGTAGACCACGTCTTCCTGCAGCCCGTTCAGCGCCAGGCGCACCAGCGTGCGACCGCCGCGCACGAAGTAGAGGTGCCGGTCGTCGGGGCTCAGGAAGCCGCCGAAGGTGTTCTCACCGGCGCCATCGCTGAGCTGCAGCGCGGTCTGGCTTTGCAGGTCGAGCAGGTGGTAGTTCCAGTGCGTGCCGGGGCCGAACTCGGCGCCGAAGATGAGCTTGCTGCCATCGTTCGTGAAGCACTTCTGGTAGAAGTAATTGCGGTGGCAGGTGGTGTCGGTGGGCGTGAGCCGCGTCACCAGCGCGCCCGTGTCGGGGTCGTTGCGGGTGACGAAGTTCAGCTGGCGTTCGAAGTGCTTGGGCATGGGGGTGGCTGTAGCAAGCGTGCCGACAAGGGCACCGTCACTGGATGCGCTTGAGCAGCGCGGCGCCCTCGGTGATGAGGCGCCGCGCGGCGGCGATGTCGGTGGTCTTGTTGTACGCCACCGTCTCGAAAACTTCGCGCATGAACTTGAGCATTCGCGGGTGCTCGAAAAGCGGGCCGGGCAGCGGCAGGCGGCCGGCGTCGCGCTGGGCCTGGATCTGCCGGTGCGCCTGCAGTTCCAGCGCCGGCAGCTGGCCTTCACGCTCCAGCTGCTGCAGCGGCCCGCGGGCGCCGGGCAGGCCGCGCGTGCGGCCGAGCAGGCGCGCGGCTTCCAGGTCGGTGAGCAGAAACTCGATGAGCCTGGCCGCCAGCTCGGGCTGCTTGCAGTGCCGGCCCACGGCGTACATCAGCGTGGGCCGGCCGAACATGCCGCTGTGCTGCGCGCCGGGCAGTGTGGGGAACTCGCCCAGCGCCAGCCGCTGCGGCGGGCGCAGGGTGCTGGCGCGCAGCGGTATGGCCGAGTCCCAGGTGAAGTTGCCGGCCCAGCGGCCGTTCACCCAGTCGGGCTGCTGTTCGGTGGGTTTTTCGGCGCCGCCCAGGCTGGCGCGCAAGGGCAGCGGCGTGGCCACGTGCTCGTTCACCAGGCGCTGGTAGATGCGCACCCAGTCCACCGCTGCGGCTTCGTTCATGGCCACGTGGCTGGGCCTGAGGCTGCTGCCCGAGCCACTGGCCGGGGCGATGAAGGGCGTGCCGTGCCGCTGCTGCACCCAGGCCTGGGCGAGCAGGATCATGTCGTAGAGCTCGCCGTCCAGCGGGAAGGCGCCTTCGCCCAGCTTCTGCCGGAACAAGGGGCCGGTGGCGAAGAGTTCGTCCCAGGTCTTCGGCAAGGCCAGGCCCACGCGCTCGAAGGTGCTGGGGTTCCACAGCATCACGCGCGCGCTGTAGCTCACGGGCAGCGCGTTCAGCCGGCCGGCCACGCGGCCGGTTTCCAGCTCGGCCTCGGGCAACTGCTCGCGCACCGCCGGGCCGAGCAGCGGCGCCAGGTCGGTGAAGCCCGTGCCGCGCTTGCTGAACATCGCCAGCCAGGCCCAGTTGATCTGCATCACGTCGGGCTCGCTGCCGCCGGCCACCTGCGTGGTCAGTCGCTCGAGGTAGCCGTTGAAGCCCATGTATTCGGACTTGATGCGCAGGCCCGGGTTGCGCTGCTCGAACAGCCGCACCGCGGCCAGCGTGGCCCCGTGCCGCGCCGCGCCGCCCCACCAGGCAAAGCGCAGCACGCGCGTGGGCCGCTGTGCCAGCGCGGGCCTGGCCAGGCAGGCCGCCGCACCGGCACCCAGGCGTTGCAGCAGCAGGCGGCGCTTCATGCCAGCGCCAGGCCGCTGGCGGCGTCGAACAGGTGGGTGGCGCTCATCTGCAGGTGCATGGTGAGGGCAGCACCGCGCTGCAGGCCTTGCAGGCCGGCGGCCTGTTCCACCGGCACGCGGGCGCTGAAAGGCAGTTCGCCGATGTTGAAGTGCACATAGACCTCGCTGCCCATGTGCTCGGTGAAGCGCAGCGTGGCTGGCACCGGGTGGCTGTCGCCTTGCGGGCGCGGCAGTGCGCCGATGTGCTCGGGCCGCAGGCCGAAGGTGATGGGGCCGCCTTGCCTGCCCAGGCCGGCGAGTGCGTTGGAGCGCGCCTTGCTCAGCGGCAGCAGCAAGCCGCCCAGCGCCACGGCGGCGGGGCCGCCGCCGGGCTGCAGCTCGGCCTTGACCAGGTTCATCTCGGGCGAGCCGATGAAGCCCGCCACAAACGCGTTGGCCGGCTTCTCGTACAGCGCCACGGGCGTGTCCACCTGCTGGATGACGCCTTCCTTCAGCACGCAGATGCGCTGGCCCATGGTCATGGCCTCGGTCTGGTCGTGCGTGACGTAGATCACCGTGGCCGGCTGGCCCTGTTCGCGCAGCGTGCGGTGCAGTTCGGTCAGGCGCACGCGCATCGCCGCGCGCAGCTTGGCGTCCAGGTTGGAGAGCGGCTCGTCGAAGAGAAAGACCTCGGGCTTCTTCACGATGGCGCGGCCCACGGCCACGCGCTGCGCCTGGCCGCCCGAGAGCTGCTTGGGGTAGCGCTCCAGCAGGTGCTCCATCTCCAGCAGCTGCGCCGCCTGGCGCACGCGCTGGTCGAGTTCCTTCTTCGGCGTGCCGGCCAGCTTCAGGCCGAAGGCCAGGTTGTCGTACACCGTCATGTGCGGGTAGAGCGCGTAGTTCTGGAACACCATCGCGATGCCGCGCTCTTTGGCGGGCAGGTCGTTGACCAGCTTCTCACCGATGCGCAGCTCGCCGCCGGTGATGCTCTCCAGCCCCGCCACCATGCGCAGCAGCGTGCTCTTGGCGCAGCCGCTGGGGCCCACGAAGACCATGAACTCGCCGTCGTGGATGTCGAGGTTCACGCCGTGCACGGCTTTGAAACCGTTGGGATAGACCTTCTCGATCCTGCTCAAACTCACGCGGGCCATGGTTCAGCCTTTGATGCCGCTGGAAGCGGCACCTTCAATGAAGTGTTTCTGGGCGGCGAAGAACACCACCACCGAGGGAATGAGGGCCACCACGCTGATGGCGATGACATTGGCCCACTCCACCTCTTCGGTGGCGCCGATGCTCATCTTCAGCGCCAGGCTGACGGGGTACTTCTCCACGCTGGCCAGGTAGATCAGCGGGCCCATGAAGTCGTTCATGGTCCAGATGAACTGGAAGACGACCACGCTGATGATGGCCGGCTTGAGCAGCGGCACGATGATGTGCCACAGCATCTGGATGGCGTTGCAGCCGTCGATCATGGCCGCCTCTTCCATGTCGCGCGGAATGCCGCGCAGGAACTGCACGAGCATGAACACGAAGAAGGTGTCGGTGGCAAACGCAGACGGCAGGATCAGCGGCCAGTAGGTGTCGAGCATGCCCACTTCGCGGAACATCAGGTACTGCGGCAGCCGCAGCACGATGAGCGGCAGCATCATCGTGCCCACCATGATGGCGAAGAGCGACTTCTTGCCCCAGAACTCGAAGCGGGCGAAGGCATACGCCACCAGCACGCAGCTGATCACCGTGACGATGATGCGCGGCACCGTGATGATGAAGCTGTTCAGGAAGTAGGTGGCGAAGGTGTACTCGGTGCTGGTCTTCCAGCCTTTTTCATAGGCACTGAGGTCGAAGCGGCTGGGCCAGAAGCCGATCTCGGTGAAGATCTCTGCGTTGGTCTTGAAGGTGGCGCCCACCAGCCAGATCAGCGGGTACAGCATCAGCAGCGACACCACGCCCAGCGCCAGGTAGCGCACCCAGGGCACGGGAGGCGCGGCGTCGCGCAGCGCGGGGTTGGTAGCAGGCGTGCTCATTTTTTCGGCGCTTCCTTCTCGCCGGCGTAGAACACCCAGTACTTCGAACTCCAGAAGCTGATGCCCGCCAGCGCCGCCACCAGCGCGAACAGCACCCAGCTCAGCGCCGAGCCATAGCCCAGGTTGAAGTAGCGGAAGCTCTGGTCGTAGATGTAGAGCGCCAGCACGTAGGTGCTGCTCAAGGGCCCGCCTTCCGTGACCATGTAGGGCGCGTTGAACTCCTGGAAGGCGTGCACCATCTGCATGATCACGTTGAAGAAGATCACCGGTGTGATCAGCGGCACCGTGATGCGCCAGAACTGCTGCGTGCGGCTGGCGCCGTCGATCTCGGCCGCTTCGTAAAGCGACTGCGGCACGTTCTGCAGCGCTGCCAGGAAGATGACCATGGCCGAGCCGAACTGCCACATGAACAGCAGCACGATGGTCCACATCGAGTAGTGCTCGTCGGCCAGCCAGGGCACGGGCTCGATGCCGAATTCAGCCAGGATGCCGTTGACCAGCCCGTTGCGCGCAAAGAGAAAGCGCCACAGCACCGCCACCGCGATGCTGCCGCCCAGGATGCTGGGCAGGTAGAAGGCGCTGCGGAAGAAGTTGATGCCGCGCAGCTTGAAGTTCAGCACGTGGGCCACGAAGAGCGCAAAGCCCACGCGCGCCGGCACCGCCAGCACCGCGAACCACAGCGTCACGCCCAGGCTCTTGGTGAAGAGCGGGTCTTCGGTGGCGAGCTCCTTGTAGTTCTGCAGGCCCACGTAGACCGGCGGGTCCATCACGTCGTACTGGGTGAAGCTGAGCGCAAAGCTCATCACGAAGGGGAAGAGCTTGAACAGCACCACCCCCAGCACGAAGGGCAGGACGAACAGGAAGCCGAGACGCTTGTTCTCGTACATGGCTCAGCGGGCGAGCCAGCCGCCGTCGACGGCCACGGTGTAGCCGTTGACATAGTCGCTGGCCTGGCTGGCCAGGAAGACCACCGGCCCGGCCAGATCGTCGGGCACGCCCCAGCGGCCGGCGGGAATGCGTTCCAGGATGGACGCGTTGCGCCCTTCGTCGGCGCGCAGCGCGGCGGTGTTGTTGGTGGCCATGTAGCCCGGGGCGATGGCGTTCACGTTGATCTTGTGCGCCGCCCACTCGTTGGCCATCAACCGCGTGATGCCCATCACGCCGCTCTTGCTGGCGGTGTAGCTGGGCACGCGCACGCCGCCCTGGAAGCTGAGCATCGAGGCCACGTTGATGATCTTCCCGCCCCGGCCCTGGGCCATGAACTGACGCGCCACGGCCTGGGCGAAGAAGAAGACCGACTTGAGGTTGATGTCGATGACGTCGTCCCAGTCCTTCTCGCTGAACTTGATGGCGTCTTCGCGGCGGATGATGCCCGCGTTGTTCACCAGGATGTCGACGCTGCCCGTCAGCTCGCGGGCGCGGGCCACCAGGCCCTCGATGCAGCCGATGTCGCTGAGGTTGGCGCGCAGGTCGAGGAAGCGCCGGCCCAGGGCCTCGATCTGGGCCTGCGTCTCGGTGGGGGCGCTCACGTTGACGCCCACGATGTCAGCGCCCGCTTGCGCCAGAGCGCGTGCCATGCCTTGGCCCAGGCCGGTGTCGCAGCCTGTGACGATGGCCACCCGGCCTTGTAGTTGGAAGGTGTTCAGAACCATGACGATTTTTCTCCGGTGTTCGTTCCGCGGCGGCGAGCCTAACCGAATGAACCGGTGTTTCAGAATCATGGTTTCTAATTAGTGAACCGCTGTTTCTTTTTTATTGCGCCGTTGCTACAGTGCTTCTGAATCGACGTGCCGGAGACAAGCGCATGAATCCCTACTTCCTCGATGCCGAGACCCCTTGGCACGAACTCGGCGACGGCATCCGCCGCAAGATCGTCGGCCACACGCCCGGGCTGATGAGCGTGCTGGTGCAGTTCGACAAGGGCGCCGTGGGCACACCGCATGCCCACGACGAGTACGACCAGATCGCCTACGTCATCAGCGGCGCCTTCGAGGCCGAGGTGGCCGGCGTCAAGCGCGTGCTGCGCCCAGGCGACGCCTTCATCGCGCCGCGCCAGCACCTGCATGGTGTGGTGGCGCTGGAGGCCGGCAGCACCCTGCTCGACCAGTTCACCCCGCGGCGGGCCGACTACCTCTAGCCCGCCGCCCCACGTTTCCGTGCCGGCGCGCACTGCAGCGCCCGGCACCGACTTCATGAGGCGCCCTGCGTGCGCCCGGCTTACCCGGCCCGGCCTGCCTTTCACTGGCCGCAAGCCGTGCCCACCGACTGCACCGCGAAACCCGGGCAGGCCCCCCACAAGCGCCCTACAGGCGCGGGCCCGCCCCCCCTTTCACCCCATGGAGACAAACATGAAGCAGCGCCCCTCGCGCACCGCCATCGCCGCCGCCGCCCTGCTGGCCCTCGGCACCGCCCAGGCCCAGACGGCACCGGCCCCTGCCGCCAGCCCGGCCACCGCAGCCCCGGCCGCGCCAGCCGCCCAGCGCATCGAGATCACCGGCTTCCGCGCCTCGCTGGAAAGCGCGCTGAACAAGAAGCGTGAAGACTCGGGCATCGTCGACGTCATCCGCTCGGAAGACATCGCCAAGTTCCCCGACACCAACCTGGCCGAGAGCCTGCAGCGCATTCCCGGCGTGGTGATCGACCGCGACGCCGGCGAAGGCCGCAACATCACGGTGCGTGGCCTGGGTTCGGACTTCACCCGCGTGCGCATCAACGGCATCGAGGCGCTGGCCACCACCGGCGGCACCGACAGCAGCGGCGGCGCCAACCGCTCGCGCGGCTTCGACTTCAACGTCTTCGCGGCCGAACTCTTCAGCAGCATCACCGTGCGCAAGAGCTCTTCGGCCGATGTGGAAGAAGGCTCGCTGGGCGCCACGGTGGACCTGCAGGCCTCGCGCCCCTTCGACTTCCGCGAGCGCACCGTCAGTGTCTCGGTGAAGGGCCGCTACAACGACGTCGGCCGCAAGACCGACCCGCGCGTGGCCTTCCTGGCCAGCGACACCTTTTTTGACCGCAAGCTGGGCGTGCTGGTCTCGGGTGCCTACAGCAAGCGCAACCTGCTGGAAGAAGGCTTCAGCACCGTGCGCTGGGACAACGGCCCCAGCTCGGGCGGCTGGTGCGCCCCGCAGGGCGTATTGCCGGCCAACCCCACCACCAGCACCGCCACCACCTGCGGCCCGGCGGCGCAAGGCGTGGCACGCCTGCCCAACACGCCTGACAACGTGGCGGCCTACAACCTGGCCAGCAGCGCCAACAACTTCCACCCGCGCCTGCCCCGCTACGGCCGGCTGACGCACGAGCAAGACCGCCTGGGCCTCACCGCCGCCATCCAGCTGCGGCCGGCCGAGGGCACGCTGCTGTCGCTGGACGTGCTGTACTCCAAGCTGGAGGCCACGCGCCAGGAAGACTTCCTGCAGGCCATCAGCTTCAGCCGCAACGCGGGGCAGGGTGGCAAGCCGCAGACCAGCGTGCTGGAAGCCCAGTACGCGCCCAACGGCGCGCTGCAGTTCGGCCGCTACAACGGCGTGGACATTCGTTCCGAATCGCGCTTCGACGAGCTCACCACCACCTTCACGCAGCCCAGCCTGACGCTGCAGCAGGACATTGGCGAGAACGTGCGCCTGTTCGCCCGCGTGGGCCGCGCCGAGAGCAAGTTCCGCAACCCGTTCCAGACCACCACCACGCTGGACGCGCTGAACGTCAACGGCTACAGCATCGACTTCCGCGGCAACGACCGCCTGCCCGTCATCAGCTATCCCTTCGACGTCACGCAGCCGGGCACCCTGAGCCTGGTCACCGTGCCCCAGGTGGCCACCGGCACGCAGCCGAGCACCATCACCAACACCACGGCCAGCGAGATCCGCATCCGCCCGCAAGGCGCGAACAACATCAACGACGTGGCGCACTTCAGCGGCGAGTGGCAGGCCATTCCCGACAAGCTCACGCTGAAGGCCGGCGTGGACTACAAGCGCTACACCTTCGACACCTTCGAGTTCCGCCGGGTCAACCAGAACGACACCATCTTCGCGCCGCCGGCCGGTACCTCGCTGGCCAGCCTGACGACGCAGGTCACCGGCTTCGGCCGCGGCCTGGGCCTGCCTGCGGGCACGCCGACGAGCTGGGTCATCCCGAACCTGGCCGCCATCGCTTCCACCTACGACATCTACTGCAACTGCCTGAAGAGCGGCCCGGCCGGCGGCCCTGGCGACTTCACGCTGTCGTCCACCACCAATGGCAACGCACGCGGCAACAACCGCCGCGTCGTGGAAACCGACCAGGGCGCCTACGTGCAGGCCGACTTCACCACCGAGGTCGCCGGCATACCCCTGCGCGGCAACGCCGGCGTGCGCGTGGTGCAGACCGAGCAGGCCGCCACCGGCTTCCAGGCCACGGGCGGCGGCACCGAGGTGACCGTGACGCAGACCTACACCGACACGCTGCCCAGCTTCAACCTCGCGGCCAACCTCACCGACGACTTCATCCTGCGCCTGGCCGCGGCCAAGGTGATGGCACGCCCGCAACTGGGCAACCTGAACCCCGGCGGCACCATCAGCACCACCGGCACGCTGAGCGTGACCAGCGGCAACCCGCAGCTTAAGCCCTTCCGCGCCACCACGGTGGACGCCAGCGGCGAGTGGTACTTCGCGCGCAACGCCTTCCTGGGCGTGGGCCTGTTCTACAAGGACATCAACACCTACATCCAGAGCCTGCGCAACAACATCCCGTTCAATGCCACCGGGCTGCCGCTGAGCCTGCTGCCGCCCAACTTCACTGGCGATGAAGTGTTCCAGGTCACCACGCCCATCAACACCGCAGGCGGCAAGCTCACGGGGGTGGAATTCAACTGGCAGCAGCCCTTCACCTTCCTGCCCGGCGCCTGGAAGAACGCGGGCTTCCTGCTGAACTACACCTACGTGAAGAGCAAGATCGACTACCAGGTCTCGCCCACCAGCACGCAGGTGATCCGCGACGACCTGCTGAACCTCTCGCCCAAGAGCTGGAACGCCACGCTGTACTACGACGATGGCACCTTCAGCGCGCGCGTCTCGGCCTCCTCGCGTTCGGCCTTCCTCACGCGCGTGCCGGGGCAGAACAACAACGACGTGGAAGGCAAGAACGCCAGCACCAACGTCGACGCGTCCATCTCCTACAAGCTCACGCCCAACCTCGACCTCACCCTGGAAGGCGTGAACCTCACCAACGAGGCCAACGACCAGTTCATCAGCCGGGCGCGCAACAGCTCCGTGGTCTATCACAAGACCGGGCGCGAGTACCTGATCGGTGCACGCTACAAGTTCTGAAGGAGAGACCACCATGATTCGCACGCTGAACCGGGTGCGGCTGGTGGGCCTGCTGGCGGCCGCCCTGGCCACCGGCTGTCTGCAGGCCGCTCCCCTGCACCTGACCGGGGCCACCGTCACCGGCACCGCCACGCTGAACGGAACGGCGCTGGCGCTGCTGGGTGCCGACAGCGGCTACCAGGCTGGCGCTGGCACCGGCACCACGGCGGTGGTGGGCGGTGCCGGCAACCACGAGTTCATCACCGACGACGGTGACGTGGCCAACTTCGTCGACCCCTCGCTGCAGATCGACTTCGAGACCGGCGGCCTGCTGAGCTTCTTCGACAACACCGGGCTGGGCACACCCGGCGGCCTGTACACCTTCAGCTTCGTCTTCAGCGGCCTGGCCGCGGCCATTGGCGATGTGGTGCTCGACCCGAGCGGTTGGACGGGCAGCGTGAGCTACGCCATCACCGCCCCCGACACCGTGAGCTTCACGCTCCAGGGCGTGCAGTTCGCGTCGCCTTTCGGCAGCTTCAGCGCCCAGCTGAACGCGGCCAGCGCCCAGGTGCCGCTGCCCGGCACGCTGGCCCTGGCGTGCCTGGCCCTGGCCCTGATGGCCCCGTTGGCTGCGCCTGCGCGCCGCCGCCAGGAGGTTTGAGATGCACCGCCTCCTGACCGGCACCGCAGGTGCCGCGAGCACACTCGTCCTGACCTTGGGCCTGGTGTTCGCACACGCCCAGGCCCAGGCCCAGACCGACCCCGCCCGTCAGGCGGCCCCGGCCGACGGCTGGGCCGCCATGGCCGGCGGCACGCGCGGCGGCGCCAGCGCCGAAAGCGCCCAGATCTACACCGTGGCCAACCGCGTGCAGCTGCAGGCCGCGCTGGACGACGGCGCGGGCCTGCCCAAGATCGTGAAGGTGGTCGGCACCATCGACATGAGCGAGGGCCGGCCCTACGTGAGCCGCGCCGACCAGGCCAGCCGCGGTAACGTGCGCCTGCCCAGCAACACCACGCTCATCGGTGCCGGCCCGGGCGCGGGCTTCGTCAATGCGCAGATCCTCGTCAGCGGGGTCTCGCAGGTCATCGTTCGCAACCTGAAGATCGTGGCGCCCTGCGACGTGGCGCCCACCTTCGACCCCAGCGACGGGGCGAACGGCAGCTGGAACGCGGCCTTCGACGCCATCTCGGTAGTCTCCAGCAACCACGTCTGGATCGACCGCAACACCATCACCGACGTGCCCGTCACCGACGACACGCTGCCCATCGAAAACGGCCAGGTGCGCCAGTGCCACGACGGCGCCATCGACATCACGCAGGCCAGCGATCACGTCACGGTCTCGTACAACGTGATCGAGATGCACAACAAGACGATGCTGATCGGCGGCAGCGACAGCCACACGGGCGACGCCGGGCGGCTGCGCGTGACGCTGGCCAACAACGTCTTCCGTAACGTGGTGCAGCGCGCCCCCCGCGTGCGCTTCGGCCAGGTGCACCTCTTCAACAACCTGCACGTGGGCAGCCGCACGGCACAGCCCTACCCGCACAGCTACAGCGTGGGCGCTGGCAAGGCGGCGAAGATCAGCAGCACGGCCAACGTTTACAGCATCACCGGCGCGGCCCCCGGCTGCGCCAGCGTGGTGACGGCCACCACGCCCGACGCCGACAGCCGCTACTCGGACACCGGCAGCGTGCTCAATGGCGCGGCGCTGGGCCCCTGTGGCTTTGCAACGGATGTGGGCTGGAGCGTGCCCTACACCTTCCGTGCGCGGCCTGCCCACCTGGTGAGCGCGCACGTGCTGGCCACGGCGGGCGCGGGCCGCTTCAGCACCAGCATCAGCGGCACCGGCAACCAGGCCACGCCCCCGGGCACGCGTGCGCCGGCCACCGGCGAGATGGCCGCGCACACCGACACGCGCCTGAGCCTGGCCTTCGACAACGTGCCCACGCTCGGCACCAGCGGCTTCATCACCGTCCGCCGTGCCAGCGATGGCGTGGTGGTCGACACCATCGACATCAGCAACGCGCCTTCCGCGGGCGAGACGCAAACGGCGATTCCGCGCACGAACATGGAGATCGACGCCATCGCGCGCGGTGCCATGCCCGAGAACGCCGCGCTGGCGCGCTGGGTGTGGTACCGGCCCCTGCGCGTGTTCGGCAACCGCGTGGAGATCCAGCTGCGCGACGGCAGGCTCGCGCACGGCACCGCCTACACGGTGAGCATCGACCCCGGTGTCATCAACGGCACCCTCTTCGGCCAGGCTTTCAACGGCATCGCGCCCGCTGATGGCTGGACCTTCACCACGCGGGCCGCCCCCAGCAGCTACACCAACCTCACGGTGGACGACACCGGCAGCACGGCCGATTTCCGCAGCCTGCAGGGAGCGCTGAACTGGGTGATGCGGCACTGCTCGCAGGGCAGTGCCACCAACGCCTTCGGCTGCAACACGCTGGCCACGCCCAAGCTCATCACCGTGGCCAACGGCCGCTACCGCGAGTTCAACATGCTGCGCCGCGTGCTGAACCTCACCATCCGCGGCGAGAGCCGCGAGGGCGTGGTGATCGGCGATGTCAACTTCGAGAGCTTCAACAGCGGCAGCGGGGGCACTTCCGCCTCGCCCGGCACGGCGTTCACCACCGGTGGCCGCGTCGTCGGGCGCCGCATCCTGCTCGGGGGCCGTGCGTCGATGCTCGTGGAGAGCTGCGACCTGCTGACGCTGGAGAACTTCACCTTCGTCAACCCGCACCCGCGCGTCAGCACCTTCGACAACCAGGCCGAAGTCATCTACTTCAACACCAGCAGCAATGCGGCCGCCGGGCGCATGGTGGCCAGGCAGATGAGCTTCCTGAGCCAGCAGGACACGCTGCAGCTCAAGGGCTATGTGTGGGTGTACCAGTCGCTGGTGGAAGGCAACGTCGACTTCATCTGGGGCGGCCCGATGGCGGCGCTGTTCGAGGACAGCGAGATCCGCTCGGTGCGCGACACCTCCAGCAGCTCGCCCGGTTTCATCCTGCAGGCGCGGGCCATCGCCGGGGACAAGGGCTTCGTCTTCCTCAACAGCCGGCTTACCGCCGGCCCCGGCGTGACGGCGGCCTACCTGGCGCGCAGCGGCGGCACCACCAGCAGCACCTACATCGACAACATCGCCTTCATCAACACACGCATCGGACCGCACATCCTGCCCGTGGGCTGGTGCGTGGGCACCGGCACCAGCAGAACGGGCACCGGCACCGGCGCCTGCGGCACCAACCCGCCGCCCTGGGCCGGCACGGCCACTGGCGCGGCCACCGACGCCGCCGGCTGGCGCGAGTGGGGCAGCATGGACCTGGACGGCAACCCGCTGGACCTGAGCGCACGCCTGGGCAGCGCCACCGTGAACGTGGCGGGCACGCCGCGCAGCGTGGTGCTGGCCAAGCCGCTGGACAGCACCGTGGGCCTGAGCACGCGCGCCGAGGTGTTTGCCAACAGCACGGCCGGGGGCCTGCCAGCGGGCTGGAACCCGGTACCGTGACAGGCCGTGCCTGAAGACTGCGCGAAGCCCCGCACGAAGCCCGGCACGAAGCTCGACAAGCAGCCCGGGACCCAGGCCTGGCTGGCCGGGGTGCTGCTGGCCGCTTCGGTGGCGGCCGGCGCCCAGCCGGCCGCGCCACCTTCGCCAGGCGAAGCCGAACAGCCCGCGCTGCTGCTGGTGGGCGACAGCACCCTGGCGCCGCACAGCGGCTACGGCGACGCGCTGTGTGAACGCCTGGCGCCGGGCTGGGCCTGCCTGAACCTGGCGCGTGGCGGGCGCAGCAGCAAGAGCTACCGCGAGGAAGGCCTGTGGGAGCGCGTGACGGCGCGGCTGCGCAACCGCCAGGGCAGCGCGCCCCACGTGGTGCTGATCCAGTTCGGCCACAACGACCAGCCTGGCAAGCCCGGCCGCAGCACCGAGCTGGCCACCGAGTTCCCGGCTCACCTGCAGCGCTATGTGCAGGAGGTGCGGGCCGCCGGCGGCCTGCCGGTGCTGGGCACGCCGCTCACGCGGCGCAGCTTCCAGGGCGGTGTGCTGCAGGACGACCTGCAACCCTGGGCGGAGGCCACGCGACGCGTGGCGCAGGCGCTGGGCGTGCCGCTCGTCGACACCCACGCCGCCAGCACGGCGCGTGTGCAGGCGCTGGGCGAAACGCTGGCCGAGACCCTGGCCGTGGCCGCGCGGCCCGCCCCTGGCGAGCCGCCCGCCGCGCCCGGCCGCGGCTCGAACGCCTTCGACCGCACCCACGTGGGCCCGCGCGGCGCCTGCCTGTTCGCCGCGCAGACGGCGCCACTGCTCAGGCAGGCCGTGCCCGCGCTGCGCCAGGCCTTCCGCGAGGGCGGCCCCGATGAAGCGGCTTGCCTGGCGCTGCCACCGCCGCCGCCAGCCGCCGAACTGGAGCGGGCCCGCGAACTGCACCGCGGCAGCTATTCGATGGCCGGCTGGGCCGTGGGCACGCAAGGCGGGCGCGGTGGGCGGGTGCTGCGCGTCACCACCCTGCGGCCCAGCGGCCCGGGTTCCTTGCGCGCGGCGCTGGAAGCACGCGGCCCGCGCAACATCGTCTTCGAGGTCGGCGGCGTCATCGACCTGCAAGGCGGCCGGCTCGACATCCGCGAGCCCTTCGTCACCATCGCCGGGCAGACCGCGCCCGCGCCCGGCATCACGCTCATCAAGGGCGAGGTGCGCGTGGGCACGCACGACGTCATCGTGCAGCACCTGCGCCTGCGCCCCGGCGCATGGGGCCGGCCCGCGCGCAGCGGTGGCGACCAGGACGGCCTGAGCACCGGCGCCGGCGCGCACCATGTCATCGTCGACCACTGCAGCTTCAGCTGGGCCACCGACGAGAACCTCTCCATCGGCGGGCCGCGTTTTCCCGGCGCCACGCCCGACGAATGGCGCCGCCACACGGCGCGCGCCATCACCTTCAGCCACAACCTCATCTACGAGGGCCTGGGCCACTCGGTGCATGCCAAGGGTGAACACAGCAAGGGCACGCTGGTGCACGACAACGCCACCGGCATCCTGCTGCACGCCAACCTCTACGCCAGCAACCGCGAGCGCAACGCGCTGTTCAAAGGCGGCGTGCGGGCGGCGATGGTGAACAACCTGGTCTTCAACCCCGGCACGCGCGCGGTGCACTACAACCTGCCGGCCGGCGAGTGGGAAGGCCAGCCTTTCCAGACCGGCCGCATCGCACTGCTGGGCAACCTGCTTCGCCACGGCCCCGACACGCGCGCCGGCCTGCCGCTCTTCGTGCTGGGCGGGCATGGCGATGTGGAACTGCACCTGGAGGGCAACGCGGCCGTCGATTTCCTCGGCCACCCGCTGCCGCTGACGGCGGTGGACAACGCCGGTCGCGCGCGCATCGTCGAGGTGCCCGCCGCGCAGGCCGCGCTGCCGCCCCACCTGCGCCTGCTGCCCGTGGCCGAGCTGGAACTGCAGCTGATGCGCGCCGTCGGCGCCCGGCCCTGGGACCGCGACGAAGCCGACCAGAAGCTGCTGGCCGACGTGGCCGAAGGCCGCGGCCGCCTCATCGACGACGAGACCCAGGGCCTGGGCTACCCGCGCCATGCCGCTACGCAGCGGCCCTTCGACGCGGCGGCCTGGCACCTGCACGACATGAGCCCGCGCGCCGGCTGGGCCTCGCTGTTTCCGGCGGCAGCGCCAGCCGCCGCGCGCCCGTTGGCTGCAGCCCCTGCGCCGGCCGTCCCCGCCAGCACGGCCGAACCCCGCCGCTGGGCCGCCGGCCTGGAAGGCCAGCGCCGGGCCGATCTCGGCAACGGCCAGTTCCGCAACCCCGTGCTGGCCGGCGACTTCCCCGACCCCACGGTGCTGAAGGACGGGCCCGACTACTACCTCACGCATTCGTCCTTCGAGGCCGTGCCGGGTTTGCTGATCTGGCACTCGCGCGATCTCGTCAACTGGCAACCGCTGGCGCCTGCGCTCACGCGCTACATCGGCAGCGTGTGGGCGCCCGAACTCGTCAAGCACGGCGGCCGCTACTACCTGTACGTGCCGGCCAAGCTGCCCGGGCAGCAACGCAGCGCAGCAGGCGGGGGCGCCCGCGGCGACATCTTCGTGATGCACGCGCCGCACCCGCGTGGGCCCTGGTCGGCGCCGGTGGCGCTGGGCATCGACCGCATCGACCCCGGCCACGCGGTGGACGAGCAAGGCCGGCGCTGGCTCTTCCTCAACGGCGGCGTGCGCGTGCCGCTCAGCGCCGACGGCCTGCGCACCACGGGCCCGCTGGAGATGGTGTACGAGGGCTGGCGCTACCCCGAAGACTGGGTGGTGGAGAGCTACTCGCAAGAGGGCCCGAAGATGCTGCGCAAGGACGGCTGGTGGCACATGACGCTGGCCGTGGGCGGCACCGCCGGCCCGCCCACCGGGCACATGGTGATCTCGGCCCGCGCGCGCACGCTGGCCGGGCCCTGGGAGCACTCGCCGCACAACCCGCTCGTGCGCACGCGTTCGCGCAGCGAAGCCTGGTGGTCGCGCGGCCACGCCACGCTGGTGGAAGGCCCCACGCCGGGCGACTGGTACATGCTCTACCACGGCTATGAAGCCGGCTACCACACGCTGGGCCGGCAGATGCTGCTGGAGCCCATCGAATGGACGCCCGACGGCTGGTTCCGCAGCCGCCTGCCTGCCGGGGCCGACGTGGGTGACCCCTTGCCGATGCCGCGCGGCGGCAGCGCCGTGCCGCACGGCCGGGCGCTGTCCGACGACTTCCAGGCGCCGCAGCTGGCCACACCGTGGAGCTTCTTCCGCGGTGACGAGAGCGACGCCGCACGCGTGCAGGTGGGCGGCGGCACGCTGGCACTGGCCGCGCGCGGCAGCAGCCCGGCCGACAGCCGGCCGCTGAGCTTCGTGGCCGGCGACCGCGCCTACGAGGTGGAGGTGGACCTCGACCCCGATGCCGGCGCCAGCGGCGGGCTGCTGCTCTTCTACAGCGAGCGCCTTTACGCCGGCCTGGGCCTGCGGCCGCTGCCCGAAGGCGGGGCGGCGCTGCTGCTGCACCGCTACGGCACCGACCAGCGCCGTGGCAGCCTGCCCCTGCGCGCCGATGGCCAGCCCTGGCGCCCCGGCCAGCCGCTGCGCCTGCGCCTGCGGCTGGAAGACCACGTGCTGACGCTGCACACCAGCACGGACGGTGGCGTGACGTGGCAGAAGTTCGGCACGCAGATGGAGGTTTCGGGCTACCACCACAACGTGGCCGGCGGCTTCATGAGCCTGCGGCCGGCGCTCTATGCGGCGGGGCAGGGGCAGGTACGATTCCGCCGCCTCGTCTACCGCGCGCTGCCCTGAACCCGAGCGTCTTCCCTGCCGACCTGGCCGGCTGGTTCAGCCCCGCACAAGGGCTGGGTTATGCCGCCTTCGCCCTGGGCATGGCGTGTTTCCTGCAAACCGACGACCGGCGCTTCAAGATCTTCATGGCGCTGGAATGCGCCGCCTACATCGGCCACTTCGCGCTGCTGGGCCAGCCCACGGCGGTGGCCAGCACGGCGGTGTCGCTGGCACGTTCGGTGGCCTCGCTGAAGTGGCGCACGCCGGCGGTGGGCTTGTTCTTCATCGCGCTCAGCCTGGGCCTGGGCGCCTGGCTGTTCCAGGGCTGGCTGAGCCTGCTGCCGATTGCCGCCTCATGCATCGGCACCGCCGCGCTCTTTTTCCTGCACGGCCTGCGCATGCGCGCGCTGATGCTGGTGGGCACGCTGCTCTGGCTGGTGAACAACCTGCTGGTGGGCAGCATCGGCGGTACGCTGCTGGAAGCCTGCCTGGCGGTGGCGAACCTGCGCACCATCGCGCAGCTGTGGCGGGCCGAGAGGCTCGGACCGGGGTGAACGAGATCGGGCGGTGGCCTCAGCCCGGTCTCACCCAGGCATCGGCGCCGGCATGGCTTCGGCGGGAATGATGGCGCCGTGGTGCTGCACCACCACCGCGGCCAGTGCGTTGCCGGCGGCCGCTGCGGCCGCGGGGCAGGCGCCGCCCAGGCGTGCGGCGAGATAGGCGCCGGCAAAGCTGTCGCCGGCGGCGGTGGTGTCCACCACCCGTGCCACGCGCTGCGTCGGCACAAGCACGGGCGCCTCGCCCGCCAGGCGCACCAGGGTCTCGGCCGCGCCGTTCTTCACCACCAGTTCGGGGCAGGGCAGGGCCAGCGTGCGCTGCAGCGCAGCCTCGGCGCTGCGCAGGCCCCACAGCGCCTGCTCGTCGTCCAGCGACAGCAGCAGCGTGCTGGCCAGCCCCATGAACTGCGCGAACACCGCCTGGGCCACGGCCTGCTCGGGCCACAGGCGCGGGCGGTAGTTGTTGTCGAACACCACCTGCGCACCGCGCGCGCGCAGGGCCTGCGCCAGCGCCGCCAGCCGCGCGCGCCCGGCGGGCGGCAGGATGGCCAGGCTGATGCCGCTGAAGTAGAGCGCGTCGATCTGCCCGGCCTGCTGCTCCAGCGGCGTGGCGCCCTCGGGGGTGTCGAAGTAGGCGCGCGCCGCCGCCTGTTCGCGCCAGTAGTGGAAGCGGCGTTCGCCTTGCGCGTCCACCTCGATGAGGTACAGCCCCGGCAGCTTGCCCGGCAGGCGCCGCACCAGGCCGGTGTGCAGGCCCTCGGCCTGCCAGCGCTGCAGCAGGCCGCTGCTGAGGCCGTCGTCGCCCAGCGCGGTGGCGTAGTCCACCTGCAGGCCCTGGCGCGCGCCGCAGCGGGCCAGGTAGACGGCGGTGTTCAGCGTGTCGCCGCCATAGCCCTGCTGCAGGGCCCCGAAAGGCAGGCCCCGCAGTTCGAGCATGCATTCGCCGAAGGCCACCACCCGCATCAGCCCACCCATGTGGATTCCCCTAACTCGTTTTGAAACATCGTTTCGATATTCTAGGCAGCTTGCCTTCTCGCCCTGCTCCGGGCCGACCCTGGGCCTTGATGAACCACCTGTCTGCTGCCGCGCCGCCGGTCTTCTCTACCCTGCTGCTCACAGGCGCTGCCGGCATGCTGGGGCGTGCCGTGGCCCCGGGCCTGCGCCGCCTGTGCCAGCGTCTGCGCCTGAGCGACCTGCCGGCGCCGCTGGCCACCCTGCCGCTGCAGCCCGGCGACGAAGCCTGCCCCGCCGACCTGGCCGATGCCGAGGCGATGAACGCGCTGCTGCACGGCGTGCAGGCCGTGGTGCACCTGGGCGGGGTGTCGCAGGAAGGGCCGTTTGCGCCCATCCTGGCCGCGAACCTGGCGGGTACCACGCACCTGTATGAAGCTGCGCGCCGCGCCGGCACGCGCCGCATCGTCTTCGCCAGCAGCAACCACGTGACGGGCGGCTACCCGCAAGGCCAGAACCTCACCACGGCCGATGCGCCGCGGCCCGATGGTTTCTACGGCGCCAGCAAGCTGTACGGCGAAGGCCTGGCCGCGCTGTACTGGCAGCGCTACGGCATCGAGAGCGTGTGCCTGCGCATCGGCAGTGCGACAGCCGAACCCACCGACGCGCGCGCGCTGGCCACCTGGCTGAGCCTGCGCGACCTGCAGCAGCTGCTGCACTGCGCGCTCACCGCGCCCAGGGTCGGCTGCACCGTGGCCTATGGCTGCAGCGCCAACAAGCGCCGCTGGTGGCACGACGAAGCCACCTGGGCCCGCCTGGGCTACGCGCCGCAAGACAACGCCGAGGCCTGGGCTGCACAGCTGCAGGACCTGCTGCTGCCCGAAGGCCCGCAGCGCGAGCTGCAAGGCGGCAGCTTCCTCGGCATCGGCCCCTTCGATCATTGAGCCTCACCGCATGAACGACGCCTTCACCGCGAACCTGCGCCTGCCCGACCCGCGCATCGAGGTGCTGGACGAAGCCTTCCTGCCGCTGCGCCTGTTCTCGGGCACGGTGCAGCGGCTCTACACCGGTGCGGCCTGGGCCGAAGGGCCGGTGTGGTTCGGCGACGGGCGTTATCTGCTCTTCAGCGACATCCCGAACAACCGCGTGCTGCGCTGGGACGAATGCACCGGCGGCACTGCCGTCTTCCGCCAGCCCTCGAACCACGCCAACGGCCTGGCGCGCGACCGCCAGGGCCGGCTGCTCACCTGCGAGCACCTCACCCGGCGCGTCACGCGCACCGAGCACGACGGGCGCCTCACGGTGCTGGCCAGCCACTTCGAGGGCAAGCCGCTGAACTCGCCCAACGACATCGTCTGCCGCAGCGACGGCAGCGTGTGGTTCACCGACCCGCCTTTCGGCATCAGCGGCTGGTGGGAAGGCGAGCCGGCCACGCCCGAACTGCCGCACGGCGTCTACCGCCTCGATGGCGAGAGTGGCGAACTGCAGATGCTGCTGAGCGACCTGCAGTGCCCCAACGGCCTGGCCTTCACGCCCGACGAGCAGCAGCTCTATGTGGTGGAAAGCCGCGCCACCCCGCACCGCAAGATCTGGCGCTACGACGTGGCCGGGCAGGGCGCGGGCACCACGCTGCGCAACCGCGAGCTGTTCGTGGATGCCGCCGGGCACGGCGCCTTCGACGGTATCGCGGTGGACGAGCTCGGCAACGTCTGGTGCGGCCTGGGCAGCAACGGCGCGCTCGATGCAAAACCCGAGGCACTGGACGGCGTGCGCGTCTACAACCGCGAGGGCCGACCGCTGGCGCACATCCACCTGCCCGAGCGTTGCGCCAACCTGTGTTTCGGTGGCGCGCGGCGCAACCGGCTCTTCATGGCGGCCAGCCACTCGCTCTATGCCTTGCATGTGAACACGCGGGGCGCGGTGTGAACGCCGCGCTGGCTGCCGATCGTCGTGTGCTGCAGCAGCACGCGCAAGACAACGTGGCCATCGCCGTGCAGGCCGGCGGCTTGCCCGCAGGCACGCTGCTGGCCGGCGGCCTGGTGCTGCGCGACGCCGTGCCGCAGGCGCACAAGGTGGCGCTGCAGGACATTCCGGCCGGCGCGCCCGTGCGCCGCTACGGCGTGGCCATCGCCCATGCGCTGCGCGACATCGCGGCCGGCAGCTGGGTGCACGAGCGCCTGCTGCAGCCGCTGCCCGCGCGTGAACTGCAAGGCCTGCCCATGGCCACCGCCGTGCCGCCTGCCGCGCCGCCGCTGCAGGGCCACAGCTTCCAGGGCTACCGCAACCCCGACGGCAGCGTGGGCACGCGCAACCTGCTGGCCATCAGCACCACGGTGCAGTGCGTGGCGGGCGTGCTGGACGTGGCGCTGCAGCGCATCCGCAGCGAGCTGCTGCCGAGATTCCCCCACGTCGACGGCGTGGTGGGGCTGGAACACGCCTACGGCTGCGGCGTGGCCATCAACGCGCCGGGCGCCGAGATTCCCATCCGCACGCTGCGCCACCTGGCGATGAACCCGAACTTCGGCGGCGAGGTGATGCTGCTCGGCCTGGGCTGCGAAAAGCTGCAGCCCGAGCTGCTGCTGCCGCCTGGCAGCCTGCCGCTGCACACCGCGCAGACGCTGAGCACGCTGCGCCTGCAAGACCCGCAGCACGTGGGTTTCGGCGCGATGGTCGAGCACCTCGTGCAAAGCGCCGTGCCCCACCTGGAGCGCCTGAACGCGCGCCGCCGCAGCACCGTGCCGGCCAGCGCGCTGGTGGTGGGCGTGCAGTGCGGCGGCAGCGACGCCTTCAGCGGCCTGACCGCCAACCCCGCCGTGGGCCACTGCACCGACCTGCTGCTGCGCGCCGGCGCCACCGTGCTGTTCAGCGAAACCACCGAGGTGCGCGACGCCATCGCGCAGCTCACCGCGCGCGCCGCCACGCCCGCCGTGGCGCAGCGCCTCGTCGACGAGATGGCCTGGTACGACGCCTACCTGGCGCGCGGGGGTGCCGACCGCAGCGCCAACACCACGCCGGGCAACAAGGCCGGTGGGCTGAGCCACATCGTCGAGAAGGCCATGGGCAGCGTGGTGAAGAGCGGCAGCGCGGCCATCACCGGCGTGCTCTCGCCGGGTGAGCGCGTGCCGCCAGGCCAGCCCGGCCTGTACTACTGCGCCACGCCGGCGAGCGACTTCATCTGCGGCACGCTGCAGCTGGCCGCGGGCATGAACCTGCATGTCTTCACCACCGGCCGCGGCACGCCTTACGGCCTGGCCGCCTGCCCGGTGCTGAAGGTGGCCACGCGCAGCGAGCTGGCAGAACGCTGGCACGACCTGATGGACATCGACGCCGGCCCCATCGCCGACGGCCGCGCCACCGTGCAGGAGATCGGCGAGCTGATGTTCCGCAGCCTGCTGGCCGTGGCCAGCGGCCAGCGCACCTGGGCCGAGCACTGGGGCCTGCACAACGCGCTGGTGCTGTTCAACCCGGCGCCGGTCACCTGAAGACCGCGCCGCGCGCGCCGTCGCCCCTGGGCGTGCAGGGCTTGTTGCGTTAGGCGCGAAACTCTAGACCCGCTTGCTGCGGGGGGCGGCAGCGTGCTGTCACACTTCACGCCCCTCATGGGTCACCCCTGAACTCATTCCGCAATCATGAAGAAGAAGTTTCTGTTCACGCTGCTGGCGGGTGCCAGCACCCTGGCCTGCGCCCAGACCAGCGTCACCCTCTACGGCCTGATGGACGGCGGCGTCACGCACACCTCCGGTCTGCGCGGCGGCAGCATCAAGCAGCTCACCAGCGGCATCATGGAAGGCTCGCGCCTGGGCGTGCGCGTCAGCGAAGATCTGGGCGGCGGCTGGCGCGCGCTGGCAACCTTGGAGCACCGGCTCGAGCTGGACACCGGCACCAGCACCAACCGCCCGCCCAGCGGCTCGCAGCTGCCTGACCGCGTGTCGCAGGCCGCGCTGCTGGGCCTGCCCGCCCAGTTGCAGCCCGCGGTGACGGCCGTGGGCGCGCAGATCGGTGCCGGCATTGGCGTGAACCTGAACAACGCCTTCTGGGACCGCCAGATCTTCGTCGGCCTGGTCACGCCCGTGGGCGCCATCCTGGCCGGTCGCCAGTACACGCCGGCCTACGAGGTCTCGGCCACCTTCGACGCGCTGGGCACCCAGTCGGCCCTGGCCGCAGGCCAGGTGGCCTCGTTGCCGGCCTCGGTGGACATCCGCCAGTCGAATGCGCTGCAGTACCGCGTGGTGCTGGGCGGCTTCACGGCAGGCGCCATGGTCGCGGCAGCCGAAGGTTCGGCCAGCACCGGCAAGTTCTTCGGCGCGATGGCGATGTACAAGAGCCCGGCCTTCGACATCGGCGTCGGCTACAACACGCGCGAAAACGAGCGTGGCGCCAAGAGCCTGACGAGCACCGTCTTCGGCGTGGCGGCGCCCGTGGGCCCGGGCAAGCTCTACGGCCAGTTCGCCACCGTGCAGGACGACAACCCCACGGGGCTGTCGGGCGTGTCGGCCAGCCTGGCACCGCAGATCGGCGCGGCCGCCGCGGGCCTGGTGCAGAACGCCTTCGTCAACGGCTTCCGCCAGGACGGCCGCCTGCTGCACGTGGGCTACAAGCTGGAAGCCGGTGTGCACACGGTCTACACCGCCTACACGAAGTTCGACGACCAGCGTGTGGCCAATGCCGACACCGCCAGCTATGGCGTGGCCTACAGCTACGCGCTGTCCAAGCGCACCGACATCAACGCTGCGCTGGTGCGCTTCAACAACACCGGCCTCGGCCAGGCGGCCCCGGGCGGCGGCGGCTACCTGGGCGGCGTGACGGCGCGCGCCGGGGCCGATTCGAACAGCCTCGCGCTGGGCGTGCGGCACCGCTTCTGAGGTCAGGGCCCCAACCCGGGGCTAGCACCCGCGGGCGTGCAGGCATCGCGGCTTGGCGGCCGCGGTGCCGCACCACTTCATGCCGCGCCTTCAGCCGGCTTCAGAACAGCGCCTGCACCTCGTCCAGGTCGACCTGCAGCTTGACGAAGGTCTCGCGCCGCAGGCTGCCACCTTCGCGCGAACGCGCGGCACCCACGTAGACCACCGTGCCGGGCCCGTGGCGGTAGCTCCAGGTCAGCGAACCGGTGCGCGTGGCCTCGCGCAGCGTGCCGCGCTGCAGGTTGCTGCGCTGCACGATGCCGCGCAGGTACTGGCGCGGGCCGAAATGCCACACCACCAGCCCCTGGGCCGCGGTTTCGCGGTAGGCGGGCAGCTGGGCGCCGCCCAGGCGCGCCATGTTCCAGCGCGGCTCCAGCTCCAGGAAGGGCAGGGGCCGCAGCCGCGCCATCAGGCCCAGCTGGCGGCCGCTGCGCACCACGCCGGCCTGCGTGTCGGCGCGCCGGCCCACTTCGAAATCGAGCTCGGCGAAGGTCCACCAAGGCGCCGGGGTGAACACGAAGCCGCCATGCCAGTAGCGCTCGGAAAGCAGCGCCTGCTGCGGCCCCAGGCGCTGACGGGCGTGGCCGTACCACTCCAGCCAGGCTTCGAGGTTGCGGGCGCCCGTCACCCACACCCCCGGGCGCACGGTCTGCTCCACCAGTTCACCGGTGCGCCGCTCGCGCACTTCCCAGGCCTCGGTGTTCACCCAGAGCTCGTTGAGCCCGGCCACGCCGTCGAAGCCCTGCGCCACCCAGCCGGTGATGCGGCGCACGCCGCTCTGCGTGACGAAGCCGGTGTCGTGGCGGAAACCGGCCGAGGTGTCGTCCAGGCTCAGGTTGGCTTCGGTGCGCTCGCGGTTGTAGAAGACGCGGGCGTAGCGGCGCTGGCCGTCTTCAGCGCGGCCGCGCTGCAGCTGGCCGCTGCCGTCGTCCAGCGCCGAGGTGCGTGAGGCGAGCCACTGCGCGCGAAGCCGCCAGTGCGGGTTCAGCTGCCAGGCCAGGTCGGGGCCCAGCACCTCGTTGCTGCCGCGCCCGGCTTCGTAGCGGCGTGCCGCCAGCAGCAGGCCGCCCTGCAGGCCGGCGCGGTCGGCCTGCACGCGGCCGGCCAGCACCTGCGAGGCCGGCTGCTCGGCGGCGCTGCTGCCGTAGGCGCCGGGCAGCAGCACCAGGCCGCCACCTTCGTCGCTGATGGCAAAGGCGGTGCCGGCCAGGCCGGCGTCGCGCCAGGTGGCGCGCAGGCCGCCGCGGGGTGCGGTGAGGCTGCGCGTGTACAGCGCTTCGGTGGGGCTGCGCAGCAGGTCGCTGCTTTCGAAGAAGAAGGGCCGCTTCTCGCTCAGGAAGAGGGCGAAGCGCTCGTTGCCGCGCAGCTGCGGCACGTCCAGCGCCACCTGCGAAAAATCGGGGTTCAGCGTCGCGTCGACGATGAGCTCGGCACGCGGCCGCCACTTCAGGTCGAGGCTGGCCTCGGTGCGCGTGCGGGTGCTGTTTGCAGGGCCGAGGCCCTCGTCCTCGCGGCGCCAGGTCAGGCCGGGGCGCAGGCTGAGGAAGGCGTGCTGCTCGGGCAGGCGCACGTTGTCCAGCGGTTGCAGGGTGTCGATGAAGCTGGCGGCCTCACGCGGAATGAGCACCGAGGTGGCCATGTGGAATTGCTCGCGCGGCAGCCGCCGCGCCACCATCACGCGCCAGGTGGCGGCCGGGTCTTCCGAAAAGCGCAGCGAGGCAAAGGGCAGCCGCAACACCGCCGTCCAGCCGTGGGGCGTGCGCTGGATGGCGGCGTCCCAGTCGAAATCGGGCGCGAAGTCTTCGCTGTCGTCGGCCGCGGTGTGCATGCCATCGGCGCGGCTGCCGGCGGCATTCACGCGGAAGAACTGCGCCGCGCGCCGGCTGCCGATGGCGTCGATGTAGACGACCACGAAGTCCTGGGTGCGGTTGATCTGGTCGTGCCGCACCAGCGGCGCGCGTATCTGCGCGGGCTCGGTGTCCAGCGCCGTGATGCCCACGTAGAGCGCCTGCCCATCCATCAGCCACTGCACCTGCGTGGCCTGGGGCGGCGCCGCGCCGAGGTTGGGCGTCTTCTCGACGAAGTGGGTGTAGGCGGGCGCGCGCTGCCAGGCCGGGTGGTCCAGGCGGCCGTCCAGGCGGATGCGCTCGCCCGCCTGCAGGCGTTCGGCACGCATGGCGCTGCCCGGGCTGGCGGCGGCCGTGCCGGTGGCCAGCGCCGCGGCCGCCAGCAGCAGCCAGGTGATGAATCGCTCAAGCATGGGCGCGAATGCTAGGGCCAGCGGCACGCACCGAAGGCACCGCCGGTAGGGCTGGGTGCCCCGGAGCCCGCCTCGGCCCTCTTTAGACTGCGGCCCGGCGCGTTCGCGCATCACACGGCCCACCACCCCATGCCCTTCAGAAACCGACTCTCGGCGCTGGTCCGGGCCCCGCTGTGGTCGCCGCTGCCCTGGGTGGTGGCGGGCGCCTACCTGGCGCTCTTCCTGGTGCTGGACTGGGTGAGCTTCGGGCGCCCGCTCGAGGGGCTGCACATTACCCCCTGGAACCCGCAGCCGGCGCTGGCGGTGGCGCTGCTGCTGGCCAGCCGCCGGTTGTGGTGGGTGGTGTTCGTGGCGCTGCTGGCGGCCGAAGTGCTGGTGCGCGGCGTGCCGGGCGACCTGTTCGTGATGACGCTGGCCGCCGCCGCGCTGACCTGCAGCTACCTGGCCATGGCCGCCGCTTTCGAGCGCACCCTGGGCGAGGGCTGGCACTTCCGCGGCGGGCGCGACATGTCGTGGTTCCTCGCCATCATCGTCATCGGTGCGATGTTCAGCAGCGGGGTGTATGTCGGCGCCTACGCGGTGGGTGGTCTGCCACCGCCCGGGCCCTTGTGGCTGGCCATGGCGCGCTACTGGCTGGGCGACGTGGTGGGCATGCTCGTCACCCTGCCCATCCTGGTGGCGATGATGGACGCCGAACGGCGCCAGCGCCTGTGGCACGCGCTGCGCCAGCGCCAGGCCTGGCTGATAGGCGCGCTCATCGTGGCGCAGCTGGGGCTGCTGCTGGAGCGCGGCGGCGGCAGCTTCGACCTCTCTTACCTGCTGCTGCTGCCGGTGATCTGGGCCTCGATGCGCTTCGGCGTGGCCGGCGCGGTGCTGGCTTCCCTGCTGACGCAGATCGGGCTGATCGTGGGCACGCAGTTCGGCCCCCACGACGACCGGCTCGTCTTCGAACTGCAGCTGCTGATGGCCACCATCACCACCACCGCGCTGCTGCTGGGCGTGGTGGTCGACGAGCGCGCCCGCACCGACGCCGAACTGCGCCGCACGCTGCGGCTGGCTGCGGCCGGGCAGATGTCGGCCGCGCTGGCCCATGAGCTGAGCCAGCCGCTGAACGCCATCGGCCTGTACGCGCAGGCCCTGGACCTGCTGGCGCCGAAGGACCGGGGCCCGTCTGCCGAGGAAGCGGCGCGGCTGCCCGACGTGGCGCGGCGCATGGCCGCCGAGGCGCGCCGGGCCAGCGAGGTGATCAAGCGGCTGCGCGACTTCTTCCGCAGCGGCGACACCCGGCTCGAGCCCGTGGCGGTGCAGCAGCTGGTGGAGGACGCGCTGCGCGCTCAGGCCACGCGGGTGCACAGCAGCGGCGCCCGCATCACCACGGCACTGCCCGAGAACCTGCCCGAGGTGTGGGCCGACCCGGTGCAGTTGCAGGTGGTGCTGCGCAATCTGCTGGCCAATGCCTTGGATGCGGCCCTGGATGCGGCGGTGGATGCGTCACTCGACACTGCACCCGACGCTGCACGGGCCACCCCGCCGGGCGCTGCCGCCGCCGCGCGGCCCGCCAGGCCCGCGCCGGTGGCCGAGGTGGGCTTGCAGGCCCTGGCCGACGACAGGCAGCTGACCTTCATCGTCACCGACAACGGCCTGGGCCTGAGCCCGGCGATGGCCGCGGCCATTCTCGAGCCGGCCGCCGGCGGCGTGTCCACCAAGGCCGGCGGCATGGGCGTGGGCCTGAGCATCTGCCGCGCCATCATCGAGGCCCATGGCGGGCGCCTGTGGGCCGAGCCTGGGCCCCAGGGGCGGCTGTGCTTCACGCTGCCGCTGGGCAACCCGGTGCATGATGGCGACCCCATCGCGCGCGCCCAGCCCTGAGCGCTGTATCCCTGAGCCCCCAGCCCCATGCACGCCCAGACCGTCTTCATCGTCGACGACGACGCTGCCGTCCGTGATGCCATGTCCCTGCTGCTCAGCCTGCGGGGCCATGCCAGCGCCTGCTTCGCTTCGGCGGAAGACTTCCTCTCGGCCCTGCAGCCCGGCTGGCGCGGCTGCGTGGTCGCCGACATCCGCATGTCGGGCATGACGGGTCTGGAGCTGCAGGCGCAACTGCGCACGCGCGCACCGCAGCTGCCCGTCATCGTCATCACGGCCCACGGTGACGTCAACGCGGCACGCCAGGCCTTCCTGAACCAGGCCGTGGACTTCATCGAAAAGCCCTTCGACGGCGAACAGCTGCTGCAGGCCATCGCGCGCGCGCTCGGCCGCGCAAGCCCCGCGGCCGCGCCCGAGGCGGCCCCTGCCGAAGGGCCGGGTGAGACGCCGGAAAAGGTGCTGCTGTCGCCGCGCGAATTCGAGGTGATGGAACTGCTGGTGCGCGGCCTGCACAACCGCGCCATTGCCGACGAACTGGGCATCAGCCACCGCACGGTGGAGGTTCACAAGGCCCGGGTGCTGGACAAGCTCAACGTGCGCAACGTCGTCGAGCTGGTGCGCCTGGTCGAAGCCCAGAAGGACAAGCCGCCCACCGCCTGAGCGGCGGACCTCAGGGAACGGCGTAGGAACGACGCGCCCGGCTCGGTTCACCACGCGGTGCGCGCCGTAAGGGCCGGCCCTTACGTCCGCGCGCGAATGGTCACGGCGGGGCGCTGCCCCTAGCGTTGCGCTTCCGTCGACGGATGGCGGTTTCATCCGTCCGAGCCCTCCGAGACCGCAGCCATGAACCGAATCTGGCCCGCCCTGCTGCCCGAACTGAAGCGCTTCCCATCGGCCGAGCGCGACCAGGCCGTGAAGACGGCCAGGCAGACGCCGTTGGAAGCGCTGGAGCTGGCCGCCACGGCTGCCGGGCTGGTGGCGGTGACGGCTCTCACGAAGCTGGCCCTCAATGTGGCCACCAGTGCACCCGATCTGGCGTCGCGCCTGGAAGGTGCGCTGCTGAACTTCGCGGTGGCCTTGCCGATGCTCGTGGCCGTGCTCGGGCCGGTGCACCTGCGCCGCGTGCGCCGCGGGCTGAGAGACCAGCTGACCCGCCGCGAAGGCGCCTGAAGCGCACGGGCCGTGCTTTGGCCCGAAGCACCGCAAGCCCAAAGGACTTGCCCACCCCTCATCGTGCTTGCGCGGCGTGTGCGGGCTGGGTGCGTGAAGGCCCGTAAGGAAGCCCGGCCGAGGGTGCGCACTTGGGTGCATCGGTTTGACGGTGCCCCTGCCGCCCGCTGCAATGCGGGCAATGTTGAACCCCGCCACGCCCCTGCGCCGCCACGCCTTGAAGCGCCTGGGCCTGTGCGCCGCGCTCTCGGTGGCCGGCCTGCCGGCGGCTCATGCCGCAACGCGCCTGGAGATCGTCGGCGTCGGCGCGACCCGGGTGACGGTGATCGTGGCGCCCTTCGACGGCGATGTCGCGGGTGCCGGCGCGGATGACAGCCACGCCGAAGCCGCCTTCCACCGCGTGCTGGCACAGGATTTCGAGCGCAGCGGCCTGCTGCGCCCGTTGGAAGCCACCCCCGAGCTGGCCGGCGCGATGGACGCGCGCGTGCAGGGCAGCGTGCAGCCCTTGCCCGATGGCCAGCTCAGCGTGCGCTGGACGCTGTGGGACCCCTTGCGCCGCGTGGAGCTGGCCACGCAGCAGCTCAAGGCCACGCCGGCCGAGCGTCGGCTGGTGGCCCACCGCATTGCCGACACGGTGCAGGAACTGCTGACCGGCGTGCGCGGCGTGAACGCCACGCGCATCGCCTACATCGTGCAGGACGGCGCGCGCCACCTGCTGAAGGTGGCCGACGCCGACGGCCACAACCACCGCACCGCGCTGACGAGTCACGAGTCCATCATCAGCCCGGCCTGGTCGCCGCAGGGCGACGAGCTGGCCTATGTGTCGTTCGAGCAAGGCCGTGCGCAGGTGTGGGTGCAGGCACTGAAGACCGGCCGCCGCCAGGCGCTGGCGGCCTACCGGGGCTCGAACAGCGCGCCGGCCTGGTCGCCCGATGGCCGGCAGGTGGCCTTCGCCTCGTCGCGCGATGGCACCACGCAGCTCTTCATCGTCGCGCGCGACGGCGGTTCGCCGCGCCGCGTGGCGCCCAGCACCGCCATCGACACCGAGCCCGCCTGGGCGCCGGACGGCCGCAGCCTCTACTTCACCAGCGACCGCGGCGGCAGCCCGCAGATCTACCGCGTGGGGCTCGAAAGCGGGGTGGTCGAGCGCGTGAGCTTCGACGCCTACAGCGTCAGCCCCAGCATCAGCCCGCAAGGCGACAAGCTCGCCTACATCTCGAACCAGGAAGGCGCGCTGCGTGTGGTGGTCAAGACCCTGGCTTCGGGCGCGGTGAAGACCGTCACGCGTTCGGTCGAGGACGAGCGGCCCAGCTTCGCCCCGAACGGCCGCCTGCTGGTCTATGCCACCCGCGAAGGGCGTCGCGACCTGCTGATGACGAGTTCGATCGACGGCCGCGTGCAGACCCGCCTGCTCGGCACCCTGGCCGATGTGCGTGAGCCCGCCTGGGGCCCGTGGCCGGAGGCGCGCACGGGCTGATGGCGCCCGGGCCCTGCAGCCCGACCCTTTCGCTTTTCCCTTGGACCTGGTGTCCGTGTTCTTTGGCCTTCAACCCTGGAGAGATCTTCATGACCCGTCTGCTCGTTTCGCTTTCGCTCGTTGCCGCAGCCACCGCGCTGGTGGGTTGCGCTTCCAAGACGCCGCTGGCCAGCGCGCCCGCGGCCGCGCCCGTGGCCGCCGCCGCGCCGGCCCAGACCGCCACCGCGCCGGCCGCGCAGACGGGTGCCACCGGCACCGGCGACGTGGCTGCCGTGGACCTCACGCGCCAGGCCAACGCGTCCTTCGCCGAGCTGTCGCGCATGGTCTATTTCGACTTCGACAGCTTCGCCATCCGGCCCGACTTCAAGCCCGTGGTCGACGGCCATGCGCGCCGCCTGGCCAGCGAGCGCAACGGGCGCCTGGTGATCGCCGGCCACGCCGACGAGCGCGGCAGCCGCGAATACAACCTGGCCCTGGGCCAGAAGCGCGCCGATGCCGTGGCCCGCAGCATCGTGCTGCTGGGTGGCGATGCCGCGCGCATCGAGACCGTGAGCTTCGGCGAAGAGCGTCCCAAGGCGCAGGGCCGCAGCGAAGAGGCCTGGGCGCAGAACCGCCGCGCCGAGCTGCAGAAGCAGTAAGGCCCGCAAGCGAGCCCCGGCACGCGGCCCTGCGGCACGTGCCTGGCGTCACGCGGGCCCGGCCGGCGGGCGGCCTGTGTTAGCTTCGTCGGGCGGCAGCGGCAGGAACGCCTTGCCGGCCTGCCCTTCCGCCCGACCGCTGCCCATGGCCCGCCTGCCCTACGCCGACCTCACCCACCCCGAAGCCGCGCCGCTGGTGCAGCGCATCGTGGCCGAACGCGGCAGCGTGCTGCACCTCTACCAGATGCTGCTGCACAGCCCGCCGCTGGCCGAAGGCTGGTTGAACTACCTCACGGCGGTGCGGCAGAAACTCAGCCTCAGCGGCGCGCTGCGCGAGCTGGTCATCATGCGCGTGGCCGTGCTCAACGGTGCGCCCTACGAAGCCTTGCAGCACGCCCCCATCGCGCTGCAGGAAGGCCTGACGCAGGCCCAGCTGGATGCCCTGGCCGAGTGGCAAGGCAGCCCGCTCTTCAGCGACACCGAACGCGCGGTGCTGCGGCTGACCGACGCGATGACGCGCGACATCCACTTCGCCCCCGAGATCATGGCCGCCGTGCGCAGCGCCCTGGGCGAGCGCGGCGCGGTGGAAGTGGCGGCCACCATCGCGGCCTACAACATGGTCTCGCGTTTCCTCGAGGCGCTGCAGATCCACGCCGACGACCCGCGCTGAGCGCACGTCTTCCGAAAGCCGCCCGATGAATACGCCTGCACCTTCGACTGCACCCTCGATGTCGGCCACGCCGCCGCAGCACGCCCACGGGCTGCAGGGCCGCCGCATCGCCGTCACGGGCGGCCTGGGCCGCCTGGGCCAGCAACTGGGCCTGCTGCTGGCCGCCCGTGGCGCGCAGGTGGCGCTGATCGACCGCCATGCCGCGGCGGCTGCCGGCGCCCATGCAGCTACGGCGCCCGGCGTGGCCGTGGTGGCTGGCATCGACCTGGCCGACGAGGCCGCCGCCGCGGCCGGCCTGCAGCAGGCCGCCGCAGCGCTGGGCGGGCTGGACGGCCTGGTGAACGTGGCCGGCGGTTTCGCCTGGGAGAAGATCGAAGGCGGCCACGCCAGCACCTGGGACGCGCAATACACCATGAACCTGCGCAGCGCCGTGCTGGCCAGCCAGGCGGCGCTGCCGCTGCTGCTGGGCCAGCCCGGGGCGGCCATCGTCAACGTGGGCGCGGCCGCCGCGCAGAAGGCCGGCGTGGGCATGGGCGCCTACGCGGCGGCCAAGGCCGGTGTGGCGCGCTTCACCGAAGCGCTGGCCGAAGAGTTCAAGACCCGCGGCCTGCGCGTGAATGCCGTGCTGCCCAGCGTGCTGGACACGCCTGCCAACCGTGCCGACATGCCCGACGCCGACCCGCGGCTGTGGGTGAGCACCGATGAATTGGCGCGCGTGATCGCCTTCCTGCTCAGCGACGAGGCCTCGGCCATCACCGGCGCCAGCCTGCCTGTGACCGGGCGCGTGTAGATGCGTCTCGGCGCGTCCAGGCGTTGATGGGGCGTCCCCCCTGTGGCGCACGGCGCCATGGCCTTCGGGTAAACACGTTGTAGGCAGGGCCGGCGCCAGGCCGCAAGCTCAGGGCCGCGCGCTCCGGGCCGCTGGCTTGCGGGTGTGCATCACAAGCTCATCCAGAAGCCCACGCAGGAGACACGCATGCAGAAGTACGCCCTGGCCGTCCTGGCCTGTGCGATGGCACTCACTTCGCTGGCCACGGCGCAAGCCCCGGCAGCATCCCCACAAGCCCCGGCAGCGGCCGCACCCGCCAAGAAAGGCTCGCCCGCGCACATCCGGGCCGCCACTGCGCGCGTGGACACGCGCTTCATCCGCGCCAACGCCCGCACCACCGCCGACTGGCCCAGCTACGGCCTGGACCACGCCGAAACCCGCTTCTCGCGGCTGAAGCAGATCAACACCGCCAACGTCGGCCAGCTGGGCCTGGCCTGGAGCTACAACCTCGAAAGCACGCGCGGCGTCGAGGCCACGCCGGTGGTGGTGGACGGCATCATGTACGTCACCGCCAGCTGGAGCATCGTGCACGCCATCAACGTGCGCACCGGCCAGCGCCTGTGGAGCTTCGACCCGCAGGTCGACCGCGGCGGCGGCTACAAGGGCTGCTGCGATGTGGTGAACCGCGGCGTGGCCGTCTACCAGGGCAAGGTGTTCGTCGCCAGCTACGACGGCCGCCTGTTCGGGCTGGACGCCGCCACCGGCGCCAAGGTGTGGGAGGTGGACACCATCATCGACCGCAAGTTCAGCTACACCATCACCGGCGCGCCGCGCGTCTACAAGGGCAAGGTCATCATCGGCAACGGCGGGGCTGAATACGGCGTGCGCGGCTACATCACCGCCTATGACGCACAAAGCGGCAAGCAGCAGTGGCGCTGGTTCACGGTGCCGGGCGACCCCAGCAAGCCTTTCGAAGACGAGAGCATGGCCCGCGCGGCCAAGACCTGGGACCCTTCGGTGAAGTACTGGGAAGCCGGCGGCGGCGGCACGGCCTGGGACACCATGGCCTTCGACCCCGAGCTGAACCTGATGTACGTGGGCACAGGCAACGGCAGCCCCTGGGCGCAGAAGCTGCGCAGCCCCGCCGGTGGCGACAACCTCTACCTCGCCAGCCTGGTGGCGCTGAACCCCGACACCGGGCAGTACGTCTGGCACTACCAGCAGACGCCGGGCGACAACTGGGACTTCACCTCCACGCAGCCGATGATCCTGGCCGACCTGAAGATCGGCGGCAAGGACCGCAAGGTCATCCTGCACGCGCCGAAGAACGGCTTCTTCTTCGTCGTCGACCGCAAGACCGGCGAGTTCATCTCGGCGAAGAATTTCGTCGACGTGAACTGGGCCAGCGGCTACGACGCCAAGGGCCGGCCCATCGAGACCGAGATCGCGCGCGTGGCCGACCGGCCGCGGGAGATCATCCCCAGCCCCTATGGCGCGCGCAACTGGCATTCCATGAGCTTCAACCCGCAGACGGGGCTGGTGTACATGCCGGTGCAGAACGTGCCCGTCACGCTGCTGGACAACAAGAACTGGAAGTTCAACGCCGCCAGCCCGCTGGAGCCGCACAGCAACCTGGGCTGGAACCTGGCCACCTTCGCCAACGCCGAGCCGCCCAAGAGCGCACCCTTCGGCCGCCTGCTGGCCTGGGACCCGGTGGCGCAGAAGGAACGCTGGCGCGTGGAGAACGTGTCGCCCTGGAACGGCGGCACGCTCACCACGGCCGGCAACCTGGTGTTCCAGGGCACGGCCGACGGCCGCTTCATCGCCTACGACGCGCGCGACGGCAAGAAGCTCTGGGAAACGCCCACCGGCACCGGCGTCATCGCCGCGCCCAGCACCTACCTGGTCGACGGCAAGCAGTACGTGAGCATCGCCGTGGGCTGGGGCGGTGTGTACGGCCACACCGCGCGCCACACCGACCGCCAGGGCCCGGGCACCGTCTACACCTTCGTCGTCGGCGGCCAGGCGAAGGCGCCCGACTTCGTGGCCTACCGCCTGGGTGAACTGGTGCAGGGCGTGCCCTACGACAAGAACCATGTGACGGAAGGCACCGCGCTGTATGTGAGCAACTGCGTCTTCTGCCACGGCGTGCCGGGTGTTGACCGCGGCGGCAACATCCCGAACCTGGGCTATTCGTCGCAGGGCGTCATCGCCAACCTCGACAAGTTCATGTTCGGGGCGCTGGCGAAGAACGGCATGCCCGATTTCACCGGCAAGCTGCAGCCGGCCGACGCGGAGAAGCTCAAGGCCTTCATCCAGGGCACGGCCGACGCCATACGGCCGAAGAAGTAGGCGCTGCGCGGCCGGCCATCAAGGCCCCTCAAGGCAACAGATAGATGCGCGGGGCCTCGCCGCTGCCGCCGTTCACCGAGACTGTGCCGCGCGAGCAGAAGTAGCGGTCTTCCACGTTGCTCCACTTGCAGCGGTGGTCGGTGCCACCGTTGCTTGCGGGCACGCTGGTGGCGGTGGCGCGCAGCACCATCGCCAGGTCGATGACCGTGCCGGCGTTGAAGCGGCCCAGCGTCAGGTGCACGGTCTTCTTCGGCGTGGGCGAATTGATGGTCTGCGCGCTGGTGTCGTTGTTCAGGCCGCCGCTGGCCAGCGGCAGGTCTTCGTCGTTCGACGGAAAGCCCAGCGGGCTGCCGAATTCCTGCAGCACCACCACCTCGTGGCCGCTGCCGATCTTGTTCGGGTCGGTGGTGAAGCGGAGGGCCTCGGCCGCCCAGGCCGGGAAGCCGTTCACCATCATTTCGGCGCGCAGCCGCGCACGCCAGCGCGCCCGGCCTTCGTCTTCGGTGGCGCCTTGCACCGAGACCGGCGGCACGGTGAAGCGCACCACCACCTCGCGCCCGGCGGCGCCGGCCGGCACGGTGACGCGCGTGGTCCACGAGGCCGTGGCGTCGGCCATGAAGTCGCCATAGCCGGTGGCCACCAGGTAGGGGAAGCCGGCGCTGGTCATCGTGGCCCAGGTCTGGGCCAGGTCGCCGGTGGTGATGAAGTCCAGCAGCGCGTTGCTGGGCGGCATGGGCGGTGCCAGCGGCACGCTGCTGTTCGGCGCGCCGCGGTACACCGAGGCGGTGCCGCCAGCCACTCTTTGCACGGCCAGCGTGGGCGTGGGCTTGTTGTGGGCCCGCGCCTGCGCGGCGGCGGCCATCGAGAAGGGGTGGCTGCTCGGGGCCAGGAAGGGCAGGCCGCCGAGTGCGGCGACTTCGGTGCTGTTCAGTTCACGCACCGGCAGCGGCGTGTCGGCCTGGGCCGGCGTGGTACTGCCCAGCAGGGCGGTGGCCAGCAGCAGCAAGCTGCCGAGGTAGAAGGGGAGTTGCTTGGGGTTCATCGTGTTCTCCTGAATCGGTGCCGGGGGCTGGGTACGGGGTTCAGTGGGTGTAGACGCGCACGTCGGGCACGAAGCTCGTGAAGACCAAGGCGCCACCGCTGTTCACCATCACCGACGGCAGGCTCAGCGCCTCGCGGCGGCTGTCGCAGCGCTGGATCTGCACGCCGTACTCGGTGTCGGTGTGGCAGGTGTCGGCGTTCGTGCGCAGGTCGCTGCGGAACACCAGCGAGACGCTGCGCGTCACGCCCGCGCTCAGGTTGCCCAGGTACAGGGTCACCTCGTCTTCGTCCAAGGGCGGGCCCCATTGCAGCTCGAGGTAGCTGGTGAAATTGGGCGACCAGCGTTGGGGTTTCAGCAGGTGCCGGGTGCCCGACCAAACGGGCAAGCCATCGGCGTACACGTCCACCGTCGAACGCGCCTGCACCTGCTTGGGCATCGTCGTCATCGGCTGGTAGCCGCTGGGCCCGCCCACGTAGTAGGCCTCCTGGCGGCTGTGCGTCGCCTTGGGCACGCGGAAGCGGAGGTAGTGCGCCTTCGTGGTGCTGGGCGTGATGCGGATGGTGATGCTCACCGTGGTGGCGCCGGCGCCGTCCTTCCAGGTCTGCACCTGCATCTGGCGCGAACCGGCCAGCACGGGCTGCCAGGCGTACTGCACGGCGGCGCGGCGCGCGACGCCGATGTTGCCGCCGTCCTGCTCCACGCCGGCCGGGGCGGCCGGCACGTCCAGGGTTTCGCTCACGCTGCCGGGGCCGACCAGGTTGCTGCCAAAGGCCACGGGCCAGGCCTGGGCGTCGTAGGGGCCGGGCGTCTGGGTGTAGCTGGTGGTGGCGCCTGCGCTGCTGACCAGCGCGTACTGGCAGGCGGCACTGCAGGTCTGAGACATGGCGCCGAAAGGGATGAGGGGCAGGCTCTGCGCCGTGCCGGTGACCAGGGCCGAGACGTTCAGCACCTGGGCGCTGGCTGGCGCGGTGGCCAGCAGGCCCAGCGTGGCCCAGAGGGTGACGGCGGCGGCCGCGGCTGTGCGGCGGCAGTGCCGGCGGCTTGCGGCAGCCGGCAGGGCAGGGACAATGGAAGGCATGGTGTGTTCTCCTCGGTGGTGGGCCCGTGTTTCGATGCAGCACCCGGGCAAGGGCATGGCAGGCAATCTAGGAAGCCGGGCGTTGCAGGCCTGTTGCAAGGCGCCCGGCTGCACCCGCGCCCCGGCGTGTGAACTAGGGGGGCGCTGATGGGCGTGGGGCCGGTGCCTTCGCTGCCTGCCGGGCCCGGGCCGGGCGGCGAGGCCGTCCTCCCCGCCCCCGGCCTGCACCCCGGTCTGGACCCCGGCTCCGCCCCCGGCCTGACCCTGCAGCTGGCGGGCGTGCCGCAGCTGCGCCAGGGCCCGCAGGCCCTGGGCACCGGCACGCGCAAGGCCCTGGCCCTGGTGGTGATGGCGGTGCTGGAACCCGGCCTGCGGCGCGGCCGCGCGGCCGACCTGCTGTGGCCCGAGGCCGACCCCACCGACGCGCGCCGCAACCTGCGCCGCGACCTCTTCCGCCTGCGCCAGGCCGGCCTGGCCTTGCGTGACGAAGCCGGTGGCTGCCTGCACGTGGACGGCGTAGCGCTGGCCTGGCCGCGCCCTGCGCCCCTGCTGCCGCGCTGGCTGGACGGCCTGGACGACGTGGCCGGCCCCGAGTTCGCGCACTGGGTTTCGGCCGCGCGCGACGCGCTGCAGCGGCGCTGGCTGGCGCAGTTGCTGGAAGCCGCGCGCGCGCTCGAGCACCAGGGCGACACCGCCGCCGCGCTGCAGGCCTGGCAAGCCCTGCTGGCCGATGGCGTGGCCGGCCCAGGCTGTGCCGAAGCCCAGGCGGCGGTGCAGCGGCTTGGGGGAGGCACCTTGCTTTTGCCCTATGCCGCGCCCGATGCACCCGCCCCGCCCGAGCCTGCCGCCCCCCACGGCGCCGCCCACGCCGCCCACGCCGCCCACGCCGGCCCCTACACCGGCCCCCACGCCAGCCCCGTCCCGCTGCCCTTCCTGGGCCGCGAAACCGAGCTGGCCGCGGTGCGCGCCCACCTCGCCCAGGGCCGCGTGGTGCTGGTAGACGGCAGCCCCGGCATCGGCAAGTCACGCCTGGCTTCGGAAGCTTTGGCCCCGCGGGGCGCCACGCTGGTGGTGCGCTGCCGGCCCGAAGACAGCGCCGCGCCCTATGCCAGCGCCCTGCGCGGGCTGCAGGCGGCGCGAGAAGCCGCGCCGCAGGCCGTGGTGCCCGCCTGGGCCCGGCGCGAGCTGGGCCTGCTGGTGCCCGAATGGCGCGGCCGCAACGCGCCGCCCGGCCCCGAGCTGCCCGAGCCGCCCCTGCTGCGCCGCGCCTACCGGGCGGCCTTGCAGGCCTGCACCAGCGGCAACTTCGACGGCCTGCTCATCGACGACTGGCAATGGGCCGACGACGCCAGCCGCGAGCTGTGGGAGTGGGCCGAAGCCCCCGCTGCCGCGCGCCTGCCTTGCGTCATCGTGCACCGCTCGGGCGAACTGCCGCCGGCCGCCCTGCAGCGCCGCCGCCGCTGGGTGGACGAGGGCCTGGCCGCCACCGTCACGCTGCGCCCGATGGACGAAGCCCAGGCCCTGGCGCTGCTGGAGGCCTTGGCACCGCGGCTGTCGCCTGGCGGCGGGCCGGCGCTGGCGGCCATCGTGGCGCGCTGTGCGGGCAACCCGCTGTTCATGATCGAGACCCTGCGCCACGGCGCCCCCGGCCAGGGCGCGCGGCCCGACCCTGCCGACGAAGACCCCGACACGACGCGCCTGCCGCCCAGCGTGCGCGACATCCTGCTGGCCCGCGCACGTGCGCTGGGCCCGGTGGTGCGCCGCGTGCTGGAAGCCGCCAGCTTGGCTGGCGAAGGGCTCTCGGCGCGCCTGCTGGCCACGGCCCTGGGCCTGGACGAACTGGCCGTGGCGCAGGCGCTGGAACACGCCGCCGCGGCCGAACTGCTGCTGGCCGATGCCCGCGGCCGCCACCGCTACGCGCACGATCTCTACGCCCAGGCGGTGGCCGAGAGCCTCTCGCCCGTGCGCCGCGCCGCGCTGCACGGCCAGCTGGCCCAGGCACTGGCCCCGCTGGGCGAAGAACCCAGCCGCGTGGCCTGGCACCTGGCGCAGGCCGGCCACCCCGCCGAGGCTGCCGCCTGGCAGCTGCGCGCGGCCCAGGTGGCGCTGGCGCGCGGGGCCTGGCCCGCCGCGCTGGCCGCCGGCCAGGCCGTGCTGCAGGCCAGCACCGAGGCGGCCGAACGTGTGCAGGCGCGCCTCTTGATGGCCCAGGCCAGCCGCCGGCAGGTGGACCCTGTCGCAGCTGAAGCCCACCTCGATGCCGCCTGGCCCGACGCCGTGCGCGCCGGGCCCGCGCTGGTGGCCGAACTCAGCCTGGCCCGGGCCGAGCTGCACATGGCTACCAGCCGTGCGCCGCTGGCACTGGAAGCCCTGGCCGCGCTGGAAACCGACCCGGCGCTCAACGAAGCGCAGCAGCGCCAGCTGCTGCAGCTGCGCGCCACGGCCCTGGGCTACCTGGGCCGGCACCAGGAAGCCTTGCCGCAGCTTCAGCGGCTGCTGCAGCAGCTGCCGCCCTCGGCGCTGGCCGAACAGCTGCAGGTGACGCACGCGCTGGCCCGCAACGCCTACTGGGCCGGGCAGCTGGACGATTCACGCCGCCATGTCGAAGCGGCGCTGGCACTGGCGCGGCGCATCGACGACGAGGTGTCCATGGCCCGCTGCCTGCACCGCCTGGGCGCGCTGGACCGCGAGCGGGGCGAGGTGGCCCGGGCCGACGAGCACCTGCGTGAAGCGGCCGAACTGGCGCGGCGGGCCGGCCACATCGAGGTGCTGCGTTCGGCGCTCAGCACGCGCGCCACCATCTACCTGGACACGCTGCGGCTGGCAGAAGCCGAAGCGCTGATCAGCGAAGGCGAGCAGGCCGCGCCCTTCTGGGAAACGCCCGATCTCGAAGACGTGTTCGACGAAAGGCGCTTCCGCCTGCATTACCTGCGCGGCGACGTGGCCGGCGCGCGGCTCATTGCCGAGCGCAGCCTGGCGCGCCATGGCGGCGGCAGCCTGCACTCGCACCTGGGCGCCCTGCTGCAGGCCACGCGCCTGGCCCTGGCCACCGGCGACCTGCCGCGCGCCCGCCAGCTGACGGACGAGGCCCTCGGCCTGCACGCCGCCGCCGGGGCTGATTCACTGGGCGGCCGTGAACTGGAAGCCCTGGCCGTGGAACTGCTGCAGGCCGAGGGCCAGGCCGCACAGGCCTGTGCCGCCGCCGAAGCCTGGCTGGCCGCCAGCGGCGCGCGGCGCGTGGAAGAGCACGCACGCCTGCTGGCCGCTGCCGCCCAGGCCGCCCTGGACCTGCAGGCCCCGGCCCAGGCCGCCGCCTGGCTGACCCAGGCCCGGGCCTTGCCGGTGGTGGCCCTTGAGATCGAAGCCGTGCTGCTGCAGGCCCGGCTGCGCCTGGCCGCCGGCCACCCGGCGCAGGCCGAACCCCTGAGCGCCGTGCTGGCGCAGGCCGAACCGCTGAGCGCTGTGCTGGCGCAGGCGCGGGCCTGGCTGGCGCGCCGCGAGCTGCCGGTGCTGGAAGCCGCGCGTCTGCGCCAGGTGCTGCAGGGCCTGGGCCAGCCGGCCTGAGGCTGCTGCAGCAGCGTCGGCAGCCCGCGCGCGCTGCCGGGCTCTGTTGCCGCGCTCAGTTGCGGCGCTCAGTTCCGGCGCTTGTACAGCCCGGACAGCTGGAACTGCGAGTCGCGCACCGGCGCCACTTCGTAGCGGCGCACCTCGTGCGTGATGGAGAACAGCGGCGCGCCGGCGGGGGCGCCCAGCACGCGCGCCATCGGGCCCAGGCCCATGCCGCCGCAGGCGTTGCCGCGCACGTCCCAGCTGAGCGTGGTGCGCACGGGCTGGCCGCTCACCTGGGCGAGGTCGCGCTCCAGGTCGAAGAGTGCGTTGCGGTCTTCGGCCTTCAGGGCCTCGGCCATCAGGCTGTCGACCAGCTCGCGCAGTTCCACCGGCACGCGGCGCACCGCGGTGGCGCGGAGGGCCCGTTCGGCATCGGCCTGGTAGCGCTTTTCGATCTCGTGCGCCGCCCGCATGGCCTCGGTGGCCGGCACCGTCCACAGTTGCGCGCTCAGCGTGCTGGTGCTGCGGCGCTGGGCGCGGTCTTCCAGAACCAGCGTGAGCTCGGCCACCCACTGCTCGGCGTTCCACTGGCTCACCTGCTGGCGCGCGCCGGTGTTGCGCACCTGCACGTCGCGGCTGACCACGCGCATCGTGCAGCCCTTCTCCAGCCCGCTGTCGCGGGCAGCCTGGCGCGCTTCCTCCTTCTCCTTCGGGCTGGGCGGGCAACCGTCCAGCGGGCAATCGCGGTACTCGCTGCGGTTCACGTCGATGAGCCACAGGCGCTGCAGGTCCAGGCGCGTGAGCTGCACGCGGTTTTCACCGGGCACGAGCAGCCGGCTCATGGTGCCGGTGCCGCGCAGCGTGTTCTGCTCGCGCTGCATGTCGGCGCGCGTGAACACCGTGACGCTGCCTTCGAAAGGCGCCAGCCCGTTCAGGCCCGTGCTGCTGTAGACCGATTCCTGAACCGCCGTGGGGCGTTCGGGCGTCTTGTCTTCCGCCATGCGGGCCAGTTCCGGTGAGGTCTTGCAGGCCGCCAGCAGGGCGGTGGCCAGCACCAGGGGCAGGTAACGCATGCGAAGGTCCTTTCAGCGTTGCAGGGTCTCAGGGTCTCGGCATCTCCGTCATCCGGTCACAGACGCTGTGTCGCCATCGGTCCACCAGCCTTCGTTCGGTCTCGCGTTCGTTCAGCCCAGGGCCGCCGCTCGCCGCGCGACGACGGGCGCCAGTTCGCCGCGCGCGCGCCGCAGCAGTTCTTCGGTGCTGGGCCAGTCGATGCACGCGTCGGTGACGCTGACGCCGTAGCGCAGCTGCGAGAGGTCGGCCGGTATCGGCTGGTTGCCGGCGCCCAGGTGGCTTTCCAGCATCATGCCGACGATGCTGTTGGCCCCTTCCTTGATCTGGTGAACGCCGTCCATGAACACCAGCGGCTGCAGGCTCGGGTCTTTCAGCGAATTGGCGTGCGAGCAGTCGATGACGATGTTCGCCTCCACCTTCGCGCGCTGCATCTCGCGTTCGGCCAGGCGCACGCTCACGCTGTCGTAGTTGGGCCGGCCGCTGCCGCCGCGCAGCACCAGGTGGCCCCAGCGGTTGCCGCGCGTGCGCACGATGGCCGTGCGCCCTTCGCCGTTGATGCCCAGGAAGCTGTGCGGGTGCTGCGCCGAGCGTATGGCGTTCAGCGCCACCTCCAGCCCGCCATCGGTGCCGTTCTTGAAGCCCACGGGCGTGGACAGGCCGCTGGCCATCTCGCGGTGGGTCTGTGATTCGGTGGTGCGCGCGCCGATGGCGTACCAGCTCACCAGGTCGGCCAGGTACTGCGGCGACAGCGGGTCCAGCGCTTCGGAACCCGTGGGCAGCCCCAGTTCGGCCAGCTGCGCCAGCAGCCGCCGCGCGGCGACGATGCCTTCTTCGATGTGGAAGGAATCGTCCATGCGCGGGTCGTTGATGTAGCCCTTCCAGCCGGTGACGGTGCGCGGCTTCTCGAAGTACACGCGCATCACGATGAACAGCGTGTCGGCCAGTTCGTCGGCCAGGCGCTTCAGGCGCTGCGCGTAGTCCAGCGCGGCCTCGGGGTCGTGGATGGAGCAGGGGCCCACCACCACGAAGGGCCGCGGGTCGCGGCGCTGCAGGATGGCCTGCAGCGTGGCGCGGCCGGCCGCCACCGTGGCCGCGGCGGTGGCCGTCAGGGGCACCGTCTCGTGCACGGCCGCCGGGGTGGGCATGGGGTCCAGCGCCGCGACGTTCAGGTTTTCCAGGGTGGGGGTGGGCGTCGTCATGGGCGGCTTCATGAAGGGCTTCGAAAGAGTGCGGTTCGAGGGTGTCGGGGTGGCGTTCAGCCCGGGTGCGGGCTGGCCGCCGCCATCGCGTCGTCGGCGAAGGCGCTGCCGGCTTCGTCACGGATGTGGAACACCGCGTCGGCGCCCAGGCCGCGCAGCACTTCCACCTCTTCCGGGTATTCGACGATGGCCGCAATGCGCCCGGCAAAAGCGCGGTGCTTCAGCTGCTGCAGCGCGAACACGTTGCCGGCGTGCGAGGGCATGGCCAGCAGCACCAGCTTCAAGGGGCCGGGCAGGATGAGCTTGTCCCAGAAATCGGAATCGACCGCGTCGCCTTCGATCACGTGGCGGCCGGCGGCCAGGTGTTCCACCAGCTGCTTGGGGTCGTTGTCCACGCCCAGCACCTTCAGGCCGTGGGCCTGCGTCAGCCGCAGGTAGGCGCCGCTGCCGATGCTGCCCATGCCCAGCACCACGGCATCGACCTGGCCGATCTCGATGGGCCGGTCGGCCGCCATCAGCGTGCGCCGCTGCAGCCCGGCCAGCGGGCCTTTCAGGCGGCTGTACAGCGTTTCGCTGGCGGCGTTCAGCGGCGCGGCCAGCACGAAGCTGCCGGCCAGCGCCAGCGAGATGACCACCAGCCATTCGGCCGACAGCCAGCCGGCCTGGGCCGCGATGGCTGCGACGATGAGGCCGAACTCGGAATAGTTGGCGAGCGAGAACGTGGCCAGCACGCCGCTGCGCGTGCGCAGGCCGAAGGCCATCAGCACCAGGTGGTAGAGCGCGCTCTTCAGCGGCAGCGCCAGCAGCAGCAAGAGCGCCATCACCACCATCGGCACGGTGGGCAGGGCGCCCAGGCCCACGCTGAGGAAGAAGCCCACCAGGAACAGCTCTTTCAGGTGGAACAGCGACTTCGCCAGCCCCGAGGTGGCCGGGTGCGACGCCAGCATCATGCCGACGATGAGCGCGCCCAGGTCGCCCTTGACGCCCACCGCCTCGAAGAGGCTGTAGCCCACCACCAGCGCCAGGAAGGCGCCATACAGCACCTGCAGGTCGCCATGGCCCACGCGGTCCAGCATCAGGCGCAGCAGCCTGGCCGCCGGCCACAGCAGCACCAGTGCCAGCGCCCAGGGGCTGGGCAGCTTGCCGGTGCTGGCGGCGAGGAAGATGACCGCAAACACGTCCTGCATCACCAGGATGCCGATGGCGATGCGGCCGTACAGCGAATTCAGCTCGCTGCGGTCTTCCAGCACCTTCACGGCGAACACCGTGCTCGAGAAGCTGAGCGCGAAGCCCAGCAGCACCATGGCCGTCCAGCCCAGCTCGGTGGCCAGCGCCAGGCCGGCCATCTTCAGCACGAACAGCACGCCGGCCAGCAGCAGGGTGGAACCCACCAGGTGCAGCGTGGCCGCGCCCCAGACCTCGCCGCGCAGCAGCGTGCGGATGTCCAGCTTCAGCCCGATGGTGAAGAGCAGCAGCGTCACGCCCAGGTTGGCGATGGTGTCGAGCGTGGCGCTCTTCTCGAAGCCGAAGGCGTTGAGGATGAAACCCGCCGCCAGGAAGCCGATGAGCGGCGGCAGCTTCACCAGCTGCGCCGCAAAGCCGGCGGCGAACGCCAGCGCAATCATGATCGGCTCCATCCCCGCCCCCGTGTGCCTGTTGTGCCCGCGCTGTCTGCCGGCCTGACCGCAGCCTGCAACGCTGCGGCGCGATGCTAGCGGAGGGCTTGCAACGCGGCCGGGCCGGCCTGCGGAGCGGGCCGAAGGGCCTACAGACGCTCAGGTCAAGGCCAGGGCGCGGGCCAGCTGCCCGCGGTTCAGCCAGGCGCGCAGCTGCAGCTGCAGGCGGCCTTGTTCGGCTTCCAGGCGTGCGTTCTGGGCCTGCAGGAAATCGGCGCGGGCGATGGCGCCCACCTCCAACCGCAGCGCGGCCACGCTTTCGGCGGCTTGCGCCTCGCGCAGACGCGTGGCGTTGGCTGCCAGCTGCTGCTGCAGGCGCTGGCCGTCGATGAGCGCGGTTTCGATCTCCACCAGCGCCCGCGCCACCGTCTCGCGCAGGTTCAGTGCGGCCAGTTCCAGCTCGGTGCGCGCGGCGTCGCGCTGCAGGTCGAGCCGGCGCCAGTCGATCAGCGGCACCACCAGGTTGCCGGCCAGCGCGGCCACGGGGTTGCTGAGCCAATCCCGCACCGCGGTGCCGCCGGTGCCCAGGCTGGCGCTGAAGCTCAGGCCCGGGTAGCGCTGCGCCTCGGCGGCCTGGCTGCGGGCGAGTGCGGCGTCCACCTGCGCGCGGGCGCGCTGCACGTCGGGGCGGCGCTCCAGCACCGTGGCGGGGTCGGCGTCGATGCGCCACGGTGTGGGCAGGGTGCCGGGCTCGGCGCCGGGCACCGTGCCGGGCACCGTGCCGGGCACCGTGCCGGGCAATCGTGGCTGCTGCAACTGCGGCCCGGGAGGCGCTTCGTCCAGCAGCAGCGCCAGTTGCAGGCGTTGTTGCGCGCCGTCCGCCTGCAGGTCGGCCAGGCGCACTTCGGCCTGCTGCAGCGTGGCCGCTGCGCGGTCGATCTCGATGGGCAGCAGCTGGCCTTCCCGCACGCGCAGCCGCGTGGCCGCGAGCAGCTCGCGGTTCAGCTGCAGCTGCTGCTGCGCCAGCGCGCCTTGTTCGCGCGCGGCGGCCAGCTGCCAGTAGCTTTCGGCCACGCGCTGGCGCAGCAGCAGGCGCGCGGCGCGCAGGTCGGTTTCGGCGGCGCGCAGCTGCGCGGCGTCGGCGCTGCGCAGCGCGGCCAGGCGGCCCCAGAGGTCGGCCTCGTAGGCCACGCCCAGGCTGGCGCCGTAGCTGCGCGTGGTGCTGGCGGGTAAGGGGGCGGGTGGGTCCAGCGCGCGGTTGGCGCCGAGGTTCAGGCCGGCACTGGGGGTGAGGCGCAGCGCGCCCAGCCCGGCCTGCGTGCGCGCCTGTTCGATGCGCAGCGCTGCCTGCACGAGGTCGCGGTTGGCGGCCTCGGCACGCTGCAGCAGGGCCTGCAGTTCGGGGTCGGCCAGCAGCGCCCAGCTGGCCAGGGTGCCGCTGTCGGCTTCGGACTGCCAGCGTTCGGGCGCGGGACGTTCGGCGGGCGCGGGCGGCGCCGCCGGGCCAGGCCCGGCGCAGCCGGCCAGCAGCAGGGCGGCCGAGGTGGCGAAGGCGGCCGATGCGGCCACGGCGGGGGTTCTGAACATCGCTCTCGGTCCTTGCTTCATACGCCCGCTCTCATAGGCCCGCCCTCATTCGCGCGCGATCATTCGCGAGCCAGGGCATCGACCGGGCTCAGCGCGGCGGCGCGGCGCGCTGGCACGGTGCCGAAGACCAGGCCCACCGCGCTGCTGACGGCAAAGGCCACGCCCAGTGCGGCCCAGCTGACGCTGACGAAGAGCTTGTCCTGCGCCGCGTTCAGCGCCTGCGCGCCCAGCCAGCTGAAGGCCACGCCCACCAGCCCGCCCAGGCAGCACAGCACCACGGCTTCGATGAGGAACTGCAGCCGCACATCACCCTGGCGCGCGCCCACGGCCATGCGGATGCCGATCTCGCGCGTGCGCTCGCTCACCGAGACCAGCATGATGTTCATAACGCCCACGCCGCCCACCAGCAGCGCGATGGCGCCCACGCCAGCGAACAGTGCGGCGAAGCCGGCGCTGAAGTTCTGCATCTTGCGGAACTCGCTGTCGCCGCTCCAGCTGGAGAAGTTCTCGGCGCCGCGCAGCGCCACCAGGCGGTGCTTGATGTGGCGCAGCACTTCCTCGGGCGGCTGCGTGAAGTCCATCTGCACGCTGAAGGCGTCGACCGCAGGCCGCGAATCGAGGCGCTGGATGAAGGTGCGTTCGGGCACGTAGGCCCGGCCGTTGCCGAAATCGAAGCCCAGCTGCGTGTCGGCCTTCACGGTGCCTATCACGGTGAAGGGCAGCGGTGCCGGCGGCGTGGCACGGGCGCCGCCGGGCAGGCCCTCGGCGCTGGCGGTGCTGGCCGTCTCACCGCCGCCGCCCAGCCCGCCGGCCAGGCCGCTGCTGCTGACGAGCACGGTCTTGCCCACGGGCGATTCACTGTCCTTGAACAGCGCCTTGCGCGACTGTTCGTCCAGCACCAGCACCTGCGCGCCCACGCTCAGCTCGTAGGGGCTGAAGAAGCGGCCGCTGTCCACCTTCAGCTTGCGCTCGAAGAGCGTGCCGCTGTCGGCGCCGCGCACCTGCACGCTGCTGTCGCGCGCGCCCTGGCGCAGCTGTGCATTGAGCTGCCTTTCGCCCTGCACGCTGGCCACGCCGGGCAGGCTGCGCAGCGCGTCCAGTTCACTCAGCCGGAACGAAGGCGGCTGGGCGCCGGGCGGCAGGTCGCTGTTGCCGCGCCAGAGCCAGATCTTGCCGCTCATCACGCCCTGGAACTCGCCTTCGAAGGTGGTACGCGCCGCGCTCGTCAGCGCCACGATGCTCACCACCGAGGCGATGCCGATGCTGATGCCCAGCATCGACAAGAAGGTGCGCAGCCGGTTGCCCTGCAGCGACAGCCAGGCCGTGGACAGGGCCTCGCGCCATTGCACCTGCAGCCGGCGCAGCCAGCCGGCGGGCGCTGCGTGTGGGGAAGATGGCGCAGGCTCTGCAGGCGCATCGTGCGCCGCGGCCGTGGGCTGCGGCCCGGGTGCCTGGTGGCCGGCGGGCGTGCCGTCGTCCTTCACCACATGGCCGTCGCGCAGCTCGATGACGCGCTGCGCATGCGCGGCCACCGTGGGGTCGTGCGTGACGAGGATGATGGTGTGGCCGGCCGCGTTCAGCTCTTTCAGCAGCCGCAGCATCTCGGCGCCGCTGTTCGAATCGAGCGCGCCGGTGGGTTCGTCGGCCAGGATGATCTGCCCGCCGTTCATCAGCGCCCGCGCGATGGACACGCGCTGCTGCTGCCCGCCCGAGAGTTCATTGGGCTTGTGGTGCAGCCGCTCGCCCAGGCCCAGGCGTTCCAGCAGCGCCTGTGCGCGCGCGCCGCGGGCGCTGGCGCCCACGCCGGCATACACCGCCGGCAGGGCGGCATTGCCGCGTGCGTCCAGGTGGGGCAGCAGGTGGTAGCGCTGGAAGATGAAGCCGAAACGCTCGCGCCGCAGCGCGGCGAGTTCGTCGGGGCCCAGCTGGCCGGCGTCTTGCCCGTCGATGAGGAAGCGGCCCTCGGTGGGGTTGTCCAGACAACCCAGCACGTTCATCAGCGTGCTCTTGCCCGAACCCGACTGGCCCATGATGGCCACGAACTCGCCCGCCTCGATGGCCAGCGTGATGCCATCGAGCGCGCGCACCTCGATCTCGCCCAGCGTGTAGCGCCGGCTCACGCCGTGCAGTTCGATCAGGGCCATCAGCGCTTCACTTTCACCGGGCGCCGCTGGCGGCGGCCGAAGCGGCTTCGGCGGCCGCGGCCTCAGCTTCGGTGGGCAGTGCGGTGAGCACGGTCTCGCCTTCCTTCAGCCCTTCCAGTACCTGCACGCGCGTGCCGTCCTGCAGCCCGGTGCGCACGAAGCGCGACACCTGGCGCTTCTCTTTTTCGGTCTTGCCGGGTTCGAGCACCATCACGCGGAAACGGCCGTCCTTGCCGCGTTCGCCCAGGGCCACCATGGGCATGGCCAGCGCGTTCTTCACGCTGCCGGTTTCCACGTCCACCTGCACCGTCATGTCTGAATAGAGCTGGCGTTCGCGGTTGTCCACCTCGAACAGCACGTTGTAGAAGACGGCATTGCCCGAACGTTCAGGCACGGGCTGGATCACGCGCAGCCGGCCTTCGTAGCGCTGGCCTTCGCCCGAGAGCGTGGAAAAACGCGCCACCTGGCCGACGCGGATGCTCTGGATGTCGGCCTCGGGCACCTTGGTGCGCACGGTGATGGTGTCCAGGTCGGCCAGGGTCAGCATCACGGGGGTGATCTGCACCGCGATCACCGTCTGCCCCACCTGCACCGGCAGGCTGACCACGGTGCCGTCCATCGGCGCGGTGATGCGCGTGTAGCCCAGGCGCAGCTGGGCCTGGGCCAGGTCGGCCTGCAGGCGGCTGAGCACGGCGGCCTGGCCGCGCAGCTCGGCTTCGAGCTTGGCGAATTCGCTCTCGGCGCGTTCGGCTTCCAGCGCCGCCGTGGCGTCACCGGCCAGGAGGCGGCGCTGGCGCTCGCGTTCGCGGCCGGCGGTGGCCAGGTCGACCTGGCGTGCATCGATCAGCGCCTTCTGCTGCAGCAGCGCGGCCTCGGCGCGCGCCACCTCGTTGCGCGCGAGTTCGGGGTCCAGGCTCACCAGCAGCTCGCCCTTCTTGACCTGCTGGCCCAGCTGCACGTGCAGGGTCTGGATCTGCCCGCTGACCTGCGCACCCACGTCCACCTTGGTCTTGGCCTGCAGCACGCCCGCGGCCTGCACGAGCTGGGTGATGTCGGCCCGCTGCACCAGGCCCGTGGGCGGCGGTGGCGGGGGTGCCGGCGGGTTCAGCAGGCGCCAGCCGGCGAAGGCGGCGCCCACCAGCAGCAAGAGGGCCAGCCAGCGCAGCCGCGGGTGGCGTTGCCAGCGCTGTTGCAGCCGGCCGGCGGGTTGCTTCTGGGCGTGGTTCGATGTGGCAGTCAACAAAAGGCTCCTCCCCTGGGGGCGGCGCAATGTAGCAATTGCGGGCCGGCCCGGGAGGGGCTGGGGCGACGAAACGCCGGGAAGAGCGGACAGGCCGCGGCTTGGGCGCTCGAGCTCTGGCGCTCAGGCGATAGGGGTGGAACCGCCGCGGGCCCTGCGCCCGCCCGGTTCGCCTGCCACGCCAGGCCTGGGCCCTGCGTCTGCGCGAACCACCGGGCCGTGTGCGAAAAGGGCGCGTCAGCGGCCCGGTTCGTCCAGCCGCTCGTGGAAGGCCGTTGCGCCCCGCTTCCAGTAGGCCGCCGCACGCAGCGCCTCGCGCGGGTGGTGGTGTTCGTCGAGCACGATGCGCCGCGCCTGGGCCACCGTGGCGGCCTCGCCCGCCAGCCAGACGAAGCCGTCCCCGCTGGGCAAGGCCAGGCTGCGAACGTGCTGCAACCATTGCCCGGGCGTCCTCACCCACTGCGCCTGCAAAGCAGCGGCAGACCGCAGCGGGCGTTCATCCGCGGCGTTCTCCACCTGCACCAGCACCTGGGCGCTGCTGCCCGGGGGCAGCTCGTCCAGTCGGCGCAGGATGGCCGGCAGCGCCGTGGCGTCACCGGCCAGCAGGTGCCAGTCGTGGTCGGCAGGGATGATCATCGAACCGCGCGGCCCGCCGATCACCGCCGGCTGCCCGGGCGCCGCCTGCGCCGCCCACAGGCTGGCCGGCCCGTGCCCGTGCAGCGCGATCTCCAGGCGAAGCTCTTGCCGCGCGGCGTCGAAGGCGCGCGGCGTGAGGTCGCGCATCGCCACCGTGCCGTCGGGCTGCGGCAGCATCAGCTTGAGGTGATCGTCGAAGGACAGCGACTGGAAGCCTGCCAGCGCGGGCCCAGCCAGCGTGATGGCGGCGAAGCCCGGCGTCGGGCGTTCCACGCGCGCCACCACCAGCTCGCGGCGGCACGGCTCGAAACGCACGCGTTCGATGCGGCGGCGTGCGGGCAGCGGCGGGTCACCAGGGCTTGACGAGTTTTCCATGGGGGGCTTTGTAGGGTATGGGGTGACGCAGGCATCAGTGCCGGTCCGTGCCGGCGCTCGCAGACGCTCGCAGAAGCTGGCCGAGGAGACAGCGGGCTGCTGCCCTCTGGCGGGCGCGAAGGCAGCGTCCGGGCGGGCGTACCCGGCGTGCCGCTCACGCGGCGCTGACCACCCGCTGCTCGATCAGGCCAAACGGCCCCTCGCGGCCATCGTCGAAGCACGCCTGCATGCGCACGCGGTCGCCGAAGCGCATGAAGGCGGTGCGGCTTTCGCCGAGGTCGATCTTCTCGATGATGCGGCGCTCGGCAATGCAGGCCGAGCCGGCCGTGCGCGCGACGTTGGACACCGTGCCCGAGCCGACGATGCAGCCGGCCGTGAGCCGCCGCGTGCGCGCCGCGTGCGCGATGAGCTGGCCGAAGTGGAAGTTCATCTCGCCGCCGTGAGGCTCGCCGAAGCGCGCGCCGTTCCACTGCACGTGCAGCCGCATCTGCACGCGGCCGTCGCGCCAGGCCGGGCCCAGCTCGTCGGGCGTCACCGCCAGCGGTGCGAACGCGGTCGAAGGCTTGGCCTGCAGGAAGCCGAAGCCGGTCTTCATCTCGTGCGGGCCCAGGGCGCGCAGGCTCCAGTCGTTGAGCTGCAGCACCAGGCGCACGCAGCCCAGTGCGTCGGCCGGCGACACGCCCATCGGCACGGCGCCGGTGACGACGCCGAACTCACCCTCGAAGTCGATGCCATCGGCCTCGGTGGGCATGGGCACGTCGTCGTGCGGGCCCAGGAAATCGTCGCTGGCGCCCTGGTACATCAAGGGCACCGTGTCCACCAGCGGCGGCGGCGGCTTGTCGAAGGCCTGGTCCATCAGCCGGCCGTGGTTGAGGAAGGCCGAGCCGTCCAGCCATTGCGGGCTGCGCGGCAGCGGTGCGGCGCAGGCGTGCGGGTCGAAGTCGAAGGCGCCGGCGGCATGGCCGGCGTCCAGCGCGTCGGCCAGCGCCTGCAGGGCCGGCTGCACGTGCGCCCAGCGCTGCAGCGCGGCCAGCAGCGAAGGCGCGACAGGCGCCGCCTCCATGGCGCGCAGCCCATCGCGTGAGACCAGCAGCAGGCGGCCATCGAGGCTGCCGTCGCGCAAGGTGGCGAAACGCATGGCGGGTTCTCCTTCAGGGGTGCGCCGGCAGCGTGGCGGCGATTTCGGGGGCGTAGCGGCCGGCCACCAGCACGAACAGCATCCGGCAGGGCCGGCCCGAGCGGTTGGCCCAGGCGTGGTTGGTGCCGCGCTGCACCACCACGCTGCCGGGGCGCAGCAGCACCTCGCCTTCGTCGAGCACCAGCGTCATCTCGCCATCGATGACGACGCCGTAGTCCACCGATTCGGTGCGGTGCATCAGCGGGTGCGGCGAGTTCGCCTGCACGGTGGAAGCGGCCACGTCGCCGATCTGCGAGAAGGCCTCCTTCATGCGTGCAGCGCCGTGGGCCAGGAACTCCGGCGTGTCGGGCGGGATGTCGACGAAGCGCATGCGCGTGCCCAGCGGTGGCGGTGGCAGGCTCAGCGGGCCCAGCGTGGGGTCGGGGCCGTTGTCCACCGGGGCCGGGCTGCTGGTGGTGCACCAGACCTCGTGGAACACGGTGCCCGGAATGGCAGACAGCTCTTCGACGTGCGGCAGCGGGCCGTTTTCGATGACGATGGCGCGGCCGTCGGCGCGGTGGCCCGTGACGACGCGGTGGATGACAGGCAGGCTCATGGTGTTTTCGCTTTCAGCCACGAAGCGCTTCGGGGAAGGCCTTCAACAGCGCGCGGTAGCGTGCCACCTCGCTGGTGTAGAAGGCGCGCGTCTCGGCCAGCGGCGGCACGGGCACGGGGTCGCCGCCGGTGGAGCGCATCCAGTTCAGGAATTCGGGGTCGCGGGCGGTCTCGTTCCACCAGGCGTGCAGTCGGGCCTGCACGGGCTCGGGGGTTTCGCGGCGCAGGAAGAGGCCGCCCCACACGTCGTAGTCGAAGCGTGCGAAGCGCGGGTCCAGCGAGGCCAGCGAGGGCACCTGCGGCAGCAATCGCGCCTTGGCGATGGAACTCACCGCCAGCGTGCGCATGCGGCCCTGTTCCAGCAGCGCCATCGTGTTGCCGGCCAGCGGCGTGAAGCACAGGTCGAGCTGGCCGGACATCACGTCCTGCACCATCGGCGCCACGCCGCGGTAAGGCACGTGGTTGAGCTTGAGGCCCGAGATGCGGTCGAAGTCCAGGCTCAGCAGATGGATCAGCGAGCCGGCGCCGATGTTGCCGATGTTCAGCGGCGTGCCGCCCTTGCCGGCCAGCGCCAGGATGTCGGCCAGCGTGGCCTGCTGCAGGCCCATGCGGCTGACGAGCACGTAGGGGATGCGGCCGAAGCTGCACAGCATCGTGAAGTCTTCGGCCGTGTAGCGCACGGCCGGAATCGTCAGCGGGCTGAGCACCAGCTCGGTGGGCGAAGCCACGAACAGCGTGTGGCCGTCAGCCGGTTGCTGGATCACGCGGGCCGCGCCCAGCGTTCCGCCGGCGCCGGCCACGTTCTCGACGATGGCGGGCTGGCCCAGGGCCTTCTGCAGGTAGGGCTGGATGCGGCGCGCGTTCGAGTCGGAAGGCGTGCCGGCCGGTGCTGCCACCATCAGCGTGAGGTTGCGCGAAGGGAAGGCGGGTTGCGCGCGCAGCGGTGCTGCGCCCAGGCCCGCCAGCCCAGCGAGGGCGCTGCCGGCAGCGGCCAGGCAATGGCGTCGGTTGATCATGGCTTGTCTCCTCTTGAAGGGGCGGTTTCAGATGGGGTCGAAGATGGCCACCGCCCGCGTCCAGCCGGCCGAGGCGCCGCGGATCTTGTGCGGGAAGCAGCTGATGGTGAAGCCGTGCGGGGGCAGGGCCTCCAGGTTGTGCAGCTTCTCGAGGTGGCAGTAGCCGATGTCGCGGCCGGCCTTGTGACCTTCCCAGATGAGCGCCTTGTTGCCGGTTTCTGCCACCTTCTGCGCGGTGTAGGCGAAGGGCGCGTCCCAGCTCCAGGCGTCGGTGCCCGTGAGGCGCACGCCGCGTTCCAGCAGGTACATCGTGGCCTCGTAGCCCATGCCGCAACCGCTCTTCACGTAGTCGCCCTGGCCGTAGCGCGAGCCGGCGCGGGTGTTGACGACCACGATCTCCAGCGGCTGCAGCACGTGGCCGATGCGCGCGAGCTCGGCCTCCACCTCGGCGGCGGTGACCACGTGGCCATCGGGCAGGTGGCGGAAGTCGAGCTTCACGCCGGGCTGGAAGCACCATTCCAGCGGCACCTCGTCGATGGTGATGCTGGGGCGGCTGCCGCCATTCTTGGCGTCCTGCGTGGAATGGAAGTGCCAGGGCGCGTCGAGGTGGGTGCCGTTGTGGGTGGTCAGCGTCACCCACTCGGCGGCGGCAGCTTCGCCGTCGGGGTAGTCCTCGGGTGCCGTACCGGGCAGCATGGCCATGAACTCGGGCAGCGTGTCGGCGTGCTTCTGGTAGGTGATCTTCGGCGCCAGCGGCGGCGGGTCGGACAGCACGTCGTTCTCGAGGTAAATCGAGAGGTCGACGAAGCGGCGCTTGGGGTTCGGGTTCGTGGGGTTGATGGTGCTCATGGGGCATCTCCGTCGGCCTGGTCGGCCTCGGTGGCGCGGCGCAGCAGCGTGGCCAGGTCGCCATCGTCAGTGAAGCCGGCGGCGCGCGCCGCAGGCGTGTGCAGCGGCGGCTGCTGGCCGAACAGCGCCTCGATCTCCGGCTCGGGCGCGAAATGCACGTGCGCGCGCGCGGCGCGGCCGTGGCGCGCCACCAGCGCGTCCACCAGCTCGGCCATCGAGAAGTGCAGCGCCGGCAGCGTCAGCGCACGGTGGCGGGGCAGTGCGGCCGCGGGCACGGTGGCGGCGTGCAGCAGGTTGTCGACGACATTGGGCGTGGACGAGGCCCAGGTGGTGGCCTGCGGCGACATCGGGCACACCACATCCCGCCCGGCCGCCGGTGCGCGCAGCAGCTCGCTGAGGAAGGCCGAGCGCTGCCCGGTGGGCGCGGGCGGCCGCGCCAGCACGCCGGCCAGGCGCAGGCTCAGGCCGTCGCAGCCGCCGCGGCGCGTGAAGTCGGCCACCGCGGCCTCGGCCATCAGCTTGTGCGCGCCGTAGGTCATGCCCGGGCAGGGCCGCGTGTCGTCGTCCACCACCGGCGGCAGCGGCGCACCGAACACGCCCACGGTGCTGGCGAACACGAAGCGCGGCACCGGGCCGCCACGCTGCGCCTGCGCCGCGCAGGCCTCCAGCAGGTGCAGCGTGCCGTGCAGGTTGACGTCGCGGCCCAGCGCGTACTGCTGCTCGGCGGTGCCACCGGGCACGCTGGCCAGGTGCAACACCACGTCCACCGGCTCGGCGAAGGCGCGCTGCACCACGGCAGCGTCGGCAATGCTGCCTTCGATGGCATGCAGCAGACCGGCTGCCGCGCCCTGCCGAGCCTGAAGGTCCGTGGTGAGGTCGAGCGTGGTCAGGCGCGCCAGCGACCACGTGCCACCCGCGTGCGCTTGCAGCAGCCGCGCCACGAGCGCGCGGCCGACGAAGCCGGCCGCGCCTGTCACCAGCACGTGCGCAGGACCGGGCGCACCGCGCATCGCGTTCATACCGGCTGCGCCAGTGCCATGAGCGATTCGCGCATGATGCGGCCGTGCTCGTCCTTGTCGCCGCCGGCGATCTCGATCTCGCCCAGGCGCAGCGAGTTCTCCACCACCATGCGGCAGCGCTCCCAGCGCCGCGCCTCGAAGGCCTGCAGCGCATCGGGCGCCGCGCCCGCTCGGGCGATCTCCTCGGCCAGCACGATGGCGTCTTCGATGCCAATGCAGGCCCCGCTGGCCAGGTGCGGCGTGGTCGCATGCACCGTGTCGCCGATCAGTACCACGCGGCCTTGCGACCACGGGCGCGGCATCAGCAGGGCTTCGAGCGGCCGGAAGACGATCTGCGAGTCTTCGTTGATCTGCGAACGGATCTGCTGCACCACCGGCGCCGGGAAGTCGGCCAGCAATTCGCGCAGCAGCGTCGGGAAGCGGGCCGGGTCCACGTGCTCGTTGTTCGGCCGGTGCTCGGTGACGAAGAGGTACATGTGGGTCTTGGACACCGGGTTGACGCCGGGCTTCACGCGCCCCATCCACATCGTCGCGGTGCTCACCTCGGGCGGGCGCGGCAGCACCGCACGCCAGCAGGCCTGGCCGCTGTAGCGCGGCTTGGGCGCGCCGGGGAACAGCGCTTCGCGCGTCTTCGAGTACAGGCCGTCGGCGCCGATGACCAGGCTGTAGCGGCGCCGCTGGCCGTCGGTGAAGCTCACGTCCACGCCGTCGGCGTCCTGCGTGATCGAGGTGAACGTGGAACCCAGCATCACGTGGGTGCCGGCGGCGCGCGTGGCATCGGCCAGGATGCGGGCCAGCACGGGCCGCAGGATGGCGCCGCCGCCCGGCACATCGGCGCCGGCCAGGCGCGGCGTGGGCAGCTCAGCCACCTGGGGGCCGTGCGGCAGGCAGATCTTCACGCCGTCGGCCGCGTTGCCTTCGCGCAGGAAGGCCTCGAGGATGCCCAGCGTGCGCATGGCGCGCAGCGTGGCGCCGCCCAGACTGATGCCGGCGCCGTAGCTGCGCCAGCCGGGGTCGATCTCGACCAGGTCGACCGCGGCGCCGAGCTTGCGCAGTTCGATGGCAGCGGCCATGCCGGAAAAGCCGCCACCGATGACGAGGATGCGTGGTGAGGCCAGGCTCATGGGTGTGTGTCCTTCAGCGTGGGGTCGGCAAGGTACACCTCGCCGTTGTCGTGCAGGGCCAGGGGCAACGCGGTGAGGCGCTCGCCCAGGCAGGGGCCGAGGGTGCACAGCCCGCTGTCGATGTCGAACAGCGCGCCGTGTGCGGCGCAGACGATGTGGTCGCCCGCGGCGTTGAGGTAGGCGTCCTTGCGCCAGGCCAGCGGCGTGCCCTCGTGCGGACAGGCATTCACATAGGCATCGAGCCGGCGCCCGCGGCGCACCACGAACAGCGTGTCGCTGCCGCTGGCGCGCGGGTCGAAGCCGCGCGCAGCGCCGTCGGGCAGCTCATCCAGGTGGCACAGGCGCACGCCAGAGCCTTCAGTGCGCGGCGCCGGGCTTGCCCGGCGGCGGGCCGTTCTTTCCGCCGGGCCCGCCAGGCGGCGGGCCCGAGGGAGCCCAGGCCTGGCGGTACTGGAAGAGGAAGGACTGCGAGGTGTCGGCGCCCATCGGGGCTTCGCGTGCGGTCCAACGATCGTCGTGCAGGTCCATGTCGGCGTCGTACTCGACATTGCAGCCCAGCGGCGACCTGAAGTACCAGAACCAGTTGCTGCCGAAGAGGTGCCGCCCCGGGCCCCAGAAGCTCTCGTAGCCCTTTTCGGTGAAGCGGCGCCCGGCCAGCATCACCTCGGTGGGGCCGCCCATGTGGAAGGTGAAGTGCTCGCAGCCCTTCATGTGCGGCGGGGTCTGGATGAAGAACAGCGTGTGGTGGTCCAGCGTGCCGGCCGGGCGCAGGAAGGGGCCCACGCCGGTGAAGCGGTCGGTGGTGACGAAGCCCAGGCGCGTGTAGAAGGCCTCGGCCTTGGCCGAGTCGGGCACGAAGTAGACGACGTGCGACAGCGAGCGCGGCAAGGCCGGCATGTCGCGCGTGACGCCGATGCCGTTGGGCCCGCGCTGCGGTTCGGCGCCGGGCGCGTTCACCGTTTCGGCCGGCAGCGAGATCGGGCGCCGCAGCGTCACCTGGAAGGCCAGCGCGAAGCCCATGTCGTCGACGCTGCGCACGACGTCCCCTTCGCGGGTGACGGCGCGGTCGCGGCGCAGCTCGGCCTCGATGGCGTCCAGCGTCGCCGTGTCGGCCACGCCATAGACGGTTTCGCGCAGCAGGCTGGCGGTGCCCAGCGGCGCGGGCAGCGAGACATCGTCCTTCGCGCGCAAGACCACCGCGGTGCCGTCCAGCGCCTCGAAGCGGCCGCCGCCCACGTCGCTGAGACCGTAGTCGGCCAGGTACTGCCGGCAGGCGGCGAGGTCGTCCACGCCGAAGACGAGGGCGTCGAGTCCGATGATGTTCATGTCTTTCCTCCGTGCAGGGTCAGGCGCCCGTGCGCCCGCCCAGGATCTCGGCCACCCAGTCGGCGATGTAGTGGCCGGCGTTGATGCTGTTGTCGAAGCTGGCGTGCTGGGCGCCGCCTTCGCGGTCGGTGAACACCTTCAGCTCGCGCTGGGGGCTGTTGACCAGTTGCTCGTAGGTGCGCTCGGCCCACTTCAGCGGGATCTGCGAGTCCTTGGCACCGTGCGTCACGAGGAAGGGCACGCGGATGCGTTCCACCACGCCGTCGAGGTGCACGTTCTCGGCGATGCGCATGAAGTCGTCCATGTCCTTCGCGCCCCAGACCCACATCACATGGGCCCAGTAGTGCGGCACGGGGAAGTTGCCTTCCTTCTCCAGCCGGCGCTTCTGCACGTCGCGCCAGTCGTGGTTGGCGCCCCAGCACACGCCGGCAGCGAAGCGGGGCTCGAAGGCCACGGCACGCGGGCAGTAGTAGCCGCCCAAAGAGACACCCTCGCAGCCGATGCGCTGCGGGTCCACGTCGGGGCGTTGCTCCAGCCAGTCGACCACGCGGCTGGCCCAGTGTTCGGCGTCGAAGCGCGCGGTCAGGCCCTGCAGCCGCAGCGCCTCGCCGGTGCCGGGCTGGTCCAGCACCAGCGACGACACGCCACGCTGTGCCAGCCAGGCGGGCAGGCCAACCAGGTACTTCATCTCCTTGGTCGAATCCAGACCGTTGAGCTGCAGCAGCAGCGGCGCCCGCTGGCCGGGCTGCAGGCCCTGGGCCGGCAGGTACAGCGCGCTGAGGTGCTGGCCCTCGTAGGGAATCTCGACGCGCTCCACGCGGTCGCCCAGCAGGCGCGAGCCCTTCAGGAACAGCGCCAGCTCGCGCTGGTAGATCGCCATGCGCCCGGGGGCGTTGTGGGCCTGCAGGCGTTCGGCCGTGATCAGGTAGCTGGAGGCGCGGCGCAGTTTCTCGCCCGCCGAGAGCAGGCGGCCCCGGGCCTCGTCTTCGGCCGCCAGCTCGCACAGCTGGTCGGCCATCTTCACCCAGGTTTCGCGAAAGGCCTGGGTGCCTGCGGCGTCGGGGGCCTTGGCGGCCTCCTGCAGGGGCGCGCACATCGCCTCGATCTCGCCGATGCGGGCCCCCATCTCGATGGCAAGGTCGACCGAGAGGTTCCAGACGTAGTTGGTGGGAAAGTACTTGAACATGTTCAGAAGCTCAGGCCCGCGCGCACGCCGACCGCCCGCGCGGTCAGGCCGGCGATCGGCCAGGAACGGATGCCGCCGTCGGGCTGCCCCGCGAAGGTGCTGGCCACCAGGGTCATGGGCTGGCGCTCCTTGGTGAGGTTGCGCACGAAGACCGAGGCGTTCCAGCGGCCGTCATTGCTTCTCACGCCAAAGCCCACGTTCACGATCTCGTGCGCCGGGTAGACGAAGCGCGGGTCGGAGCGCGCGCCGTAGAGGGTCTTGCCCTTGTAGATGACGTTGGCGTTCACGAAGCCCTGCAGGGCACCCGTCACCGCGAAGGTGTATTCGGTGGACAGCGAGACCTTGTGCTTGGGCGCCAGCAGGAACTGGCGACCGCCCAGCGAAACCCCGTCTTCGCCCAGGAAGCCGGCCGGGTACTCGATCTCGTTGAACTGGTAGCCGGCGCTCAGGTTCAGGTGCCGGCCGATGTCGCCGGTGGCCGTGAACTCCAGGCCCTGAGACACCAGCTTGGGCACGTTCAGCGGGGTCGAGATCAGCGCCGTGCCGACGAAGATGTTGGTCTGGCCCTGGTAGTTCCTCAGCGTGTTGTGGAACAGGTTGGCGGTGAGCTGCACGTTGCGGGTGAAGAGCTTCGCACCGAGCTCGATGGCATCAGACTCCTCGGGCAGCAGTTCGAACAACTGACCTGCGGGGTTGGTGCCGGTGGCTGGCGGCTTGTAGCCCCGGGACAGCGACGCGTAAAGGTTCGAGTTGCGGATGGGCTGGTAGCTCAGGCCGATGCGCCCTGACACCGCGCGGTCCTTCGTGACCAGCGTGTTCGTGGTGACCAGCGTGTTCGAGCCGGTGCGTGTGGTGGCCTTGAAGTCGTCCACGCGCAGGCCGCCGAACAACTGCATCTGCGCCGGCAGCTTCACCGTGGCGTCGGTGAAGGCCGACAGGGTGCGGTTGCTGATGATCTCTTTCGCGAAGGCCGGCGGCAGCGGGCAGACGGCACCGTTCAAGGTGCACACGCTGAAGCCGATGCGGTCGGCCTGGCCGCGCAGGCCGAAGGTGAAGGGCCCGCTGCCCTGGGGTTTGCTTTCGAAGTCGAAGCTGGAATAGGCGATGCCGAAGGTCAGGTCGTACCCGTCGCCCGCATAGCTGGCGCGCAATTCCTGGTTGAGGCCCTCGGCCTCCTCGTCCACCCGGTCGCGCGCAGCTGAAGGCGCCGTGGACAGGCGCGTGAACTCGCGCCTGAACTGGCGGTAGGTGCGCTCGCGCACCCCCGTGACGGACGTGAGCGACAGCGCATCCGACAGGCTGAACTCGACCACCGCCGACAGGCCGCTGACCTCGGTTTCGGTGTAGCTGGGTGAGGCTTCGCAGTACTGCTCGGTACGCAGGCTGATCTGCGTCATCGCGCAACCCGCCGGGTTCAGGTGCGCCGCCAGCGACGCGCCCCCCAGCGTGCCGCCTGGTGCGCCGAACGCCGTGGTGGAGTTCGGCGCTATGGCCAGGCCGAGGAAGACCTGGCCGTCGCTCTCGTTCTTGCCGTATTCGGCGCCGAGGTTGACCTGGATGTTGTCGGTCGGCTTCATCATGAAGCGCAGCCGCAGGCCGACATCGGTGATCTCGGTGTCCTTGCCGGCCGGCTGGTCACCCGAGGCATTCATGCGGCGCTGCAAACCGGTTTCCACGCGGTGCTGGGTGGACAGGCGCAGCGCCATCTTGTCGTTCAGCGGCACGTTCACGGCCGCCTCGAAGACCTGGTCGCCGAACTCCGAACCCGCGGTGCCCTTCTTGGCGTACTGAACCCCGCCCCGGGCCGAGAAGCCCGCGGTCGAAGGTGCGGTGCTCCGGATGTTGATGACGCCTGCAGACGCGCCCTGCCCGAACAGGGTGCCCTGCGGCCCGCGCAGCACCTCCACGGCCGAGATGTCGTACAGCAGCGGGAAGGCCAGGTTGCCGACGGGCACCTGGTCCACCACCAGCGCGACCGAGGGCGAGACGCTGGCATTGAACACGCCCGTGCCGATGCCACGCAGCCGGCCGCCGCCGTTGGTTTCGCCGCCAAAGCTCTGGCTGACTTCCAGCGAAGGCGAGGTGCGCGCCAGGTCGGTGAGGTTGCTGACCTGGTCGCGCTCGAGCTGTTCACGGCCGACCACCGAAACCGCCAGCGGCACATCGACCACCAGCTCGGTACGCTTGCGCGCGGTGACGACGATCTTTTCACTGCCCGAACCCGCCGTGGCGGCGGGCGCGGCCGTCGGTGGGGCGGCGGGCGGGGCGGCCGGCGGGGCCGTGTTCTGGGCGTGCGCCGCTCCCCAGGCCAAGGCCAGGCTGGAAGCCAGCGTGAGGGCGGACAGGCGGTGGTGGTGCCCGTGGGGCTTTGGTTTCGAAGGCATCGCAGCGGTCTCCAGTTGTGAACTCCTGTCTGCGCAGGAGCTTTCCTGATCGGGTAAGCGATAGATTAGGGAGGCGCCTGCATCCTGAAAATCGCATTCGATCGACACCAGCTTTCGGTGCCGCTTCACGATGGAGGGTTAACCCTCGGCATGCGCTTCAACCGTCTCGACCTCAACTTGCTGACCGCGCTGGACGTGCTGCTCACCGAGCGCAGCATCACGCGGGCCGCCGAGCGCCTGAACCTCACGCCCTCGGCCGTGAGCGGCGCGCTGGGCCGGCTGCGCGAGTACTTCGATGACGAGCTGCTGGTGCAGGTGGGCCGCAAGATGGAGCCGACCCCGCGCGCCGAGGGGCTGCGCGACGCGGTTCGCGACGTGCTCGTGCGCATCGACAGCACCATCGCGGCGCGGCCGATGTTCGACCCCGCCACCACGGACCGCAGCTTCCGCATCCTGCTGTCCGACTACACGCAGTTCGTGCTGGCGCCCCACCTGCTGGCACTGGCGGCCGAGCAGCGCTGCACGGCCCGCTTCGAGTTCCTGCCCCAGGTCAGCAACCCGCAGCGCGCGCTGGAGCGGGGCGAGGCCGACCTGCTCATCATTCCGCAGGGGCTCAACTCGCCCGAACATCCCGAAGAGGTGCTGTACGAAGAGCAATTCGTCTGCGTGATGTGGGCCGGCGCCGCGCTGGCGCAGGGCGAGTTCAGCTTCGACCGTTATCTGGCCGCAGGCCATGTCGTGATGCAGCCGCCCGGTACCGGCACCGATTCGTTCGAGGCCTGGTTCGTGCGCCGCTTCGGCATCACGCGCCGCGTGGCCGTGTCCACCTTCAGTTTCGTTTCGCTGCCGGCGCTGGTGGCCGGTACGGAGCATGTCGCCACCGTGCACCAGCGCCTGGCGCAGCTGTTCGTCGGGCGCTGGCCGCTGGTGCTGCGCCAGCCGCCCCTGCCCATCGAACCCATGCAGCAGTCGGTGCAATGGCACAAGTACCGCACGCAGGACCCGGGGCTGCACTGGCTGCGTTCCCAGCTGCGGCAGGCGGTGCAGCGCATGGACGCCAGCCCGATGCCGGCGAGCGGGACCGGGGCCCAACCCGTACCGGCTCAGCGCTCGGCGATGTAGTGCTGCACGCTGGGGGTTTCGCCGGGCTGCAGGTGTTCGCGCAGGCGGGCTTCGATCTGCTGGTCGGCCAGCGTGCCGCGCGCGCGCTGGTGCAGGTAGTCGGCCCAGCTGGTGACGATGAAACGCTCGACGAAGCGCGCCGGGTCTGACAGGTCGCGGTACACGCGCCAGAAGGTGGCGCCGTCACGCCGGCGCGGCGCGCGCAGCAGGCTCACGTCTTCGAGGAAGGCCTCGGTCACCTCGGGGCGGATGCGGTAGCCGATCTCCACCGCCACCGGGCCGGCTTCGGGGTCCGGCTCGTGCTTGACGAAGAGGTCTTGCGACAGCGGCACCTGCGTCACCTCGTGCAGCTCGCCCATGCGCAGGGGAAAGCGCCGCGCCAGCAGCAGGCCCGCGCCCATGGTGGCCGCGCCCAGCAGCAGCGCGGGCGTGAGGCCCGCGATGTCTGACAGCGCACCCCAGAAGGCCGAGCCGATGGCGAACGCACCCAGACCGCACAGCGTGTGCAGGCTCACCGCGCGGGCGCGCACCCAGGGCGGCACGCTGGTCTGCGTGGCCGAGTTGTAGGTGCTCATCACGCTCATCCAGCTGGCGCCGCCGGCCACCAGCGCGGCATAGGTCAGCCAGCGCCAGGTGGAGAAGGCAGCCACCGCCATCACCACCGCAAACACCACGCCGCCGATGAGCACCAGCCTTTCCAGCCCCAGCCGCACGCGCAGCGGGCCCAGCACCAGCCCGGCCATCACCGCGCCGGTGCCCAGGCAGCCCATCAGCAGCCCGAAGCCGGTGGCGCCCAGACCCAGCTGGCGCTGGCCGATGACGGGCAGCAGCGCCCACAGCGCCGAGCCCGCCGCGCTGTAGGCGCCGGTGCGCACCAGCTGGGCCAGCAGCGTTTCGCTGTGGCGTGCGAAGCGCAGCGCGCTCAGCATGCCGCCCCACAGCCGCTCGGCCGGCAGGCGCGAGGGCGGGTGCGGCCGTGGCGGGTGGCGGCGCACGCCTTCCATCAAGGCCAGGATGCCGCCCACCGCCAGCACGAACACCCAGCCCGGGCCGGCCGCGGCATACACGGCGCCGGCCATCGCGGGGCCCAAAGCGCGGGCGCTGTTGTACGAGATGCCGATGGCGGTGATGGCCTGCGGCAGTTCGTCGCGCGGCACCACGTCGACGATGCCCGAGTTCCACGAAGGCGAGAGCATGGCCGTGCAGCAGCCGGCCAGGAAGGTGAGCAGCAGCAGCGTGCCCGGGCCCGCCACGCCGGCGATGAACAGCACCGCCAGCAGCGCCACCAGCACCGCCTGCACGCCCAAGGCGCCCAGCATCAGGCGGCGGCGGTCGGTGGTGTCGGCCAGCACGCCGGCGGGCAGGGCCAGCAGGAACATGGGCAGGAACACGGCCGTCTGCACCAGCGCGGCCAGGAAGGAAGAGCCGGTGGCTTCCACCATCAGCCAGGCCGCGGCCATGGCCTGCATGGCATTGCCGATGAAGTAGACGGTGCCGCCGCCCAGCAAGGCGCGGAAGGCGGGGTGGCGCAGCGTGGCGCGGATGGAGGTGCTGGCGGGCGGGGCGGCAGGGGTCATGGAAGGGCTTGATGATGCCTGCAGCCAGAATGCACCCGCAGGCCGGCTCTTGCCGGCCCTGACCCTTGAGGAGAACGACGATGGGCTGGTTTTCGAAGAAGGATGCCGGGTTCTTCCTGGCCACCGTGGTGCCGACGGCCTGCGCGCCGGGGCCGCAGGTGGCGCAGTACCTGGGCGTGGTGCACGGCGAGGCCATCATCGGCGCCAACATCTTCCGCGACATGTTCTCTTCCGTGCGCGACGTGGTGGGCGGGCGTGCGGGCGGTTATGAACGTGCGCTGTCCGGCGCGCGCGATGCGGCGATGGAAGACCTGATCGAAGCCGCGCGTGAGCTGGGCGCCGACGGCGTGGTGGGCATCGACTTCGACTACGAAGTGCTGGGCGAGACCAACGGCATGATGATGGTGGCGGTGAGCGGCACCGCCGTGAAGATGGCCTGAGGCGCGGCGCCGGCCGGGCCTCAGCTGCAGGCTGCGGTCGCTGCGCCTTCCCCTGGCCCTGCCAGCGATGAGGCACCGGCGCGCCGCCAGGCCGGTGCCCCTGCGCCAGCCTCCTGCAGCGTGTCGTCGGCCACGGTGGCCTGCCAGCGGCGGCCGGCTTCACCCAGCAGTTCCAGCGTGCGGCCGTGCACGCGGCCGCTGTAGCTGCGCGCCAGCCCGCCTTGCGTTTGCACCGCGCTCACCACCTGGTACTGCTGCTGCACCTGCAGCTTGGCGCCGCCCGGGCCGCACCACAGGCCCTGCACGACGGCTGGCACTGTCCACAGGTGCAGGCGGCTGAGCTTTTCGCGGCCCACCGCCTTTTCGGGCACGGCCAGGGTCAGCGTGCGGTCGGGCCGCCAGTCACCCAGGTCCCAGTCGTGCGAGACGATGCGCGTGCCCGGCTGCAGCGCCAGCAGGCGCGGGCGCAGCGCCAGGTTCACCTCGGGCAGCAGGTACATCGTCACCACGCTGGCCGGGGTGAGGTCGGTGGTGAACAAGTCCTGCACCTCGAAGCGCGTGCGTGCCGTCACGCCGGCCCGGCGCGCGTTGTCGCGGCTTTGCGCCACCAGGTCGGGGACGATTTCCACGCCCAGGCCCGTGGCTCCGAAGCGCCGCGCGGCGGTGATGACGATGCGGCCATCGCCCGAGCCGAGGTCGATGACATGGTCTTGCGCCCCCACGCCGGCCAGTTCCAGCATCGCCACGGTGACGTGGTCGGGCGTGGTGATGAAAGGCACCTCTTCGACAGGCGCCGGCACCGGAACCTGGGCCGCGGCCCACAGGGGCAAGGCCAGAAAGAGAAATGGCGCCCGCAGGCGCCAGCGTTGGCACAGGCTCATGCACCGATGCTAGCGGCGCCCGCAGCCCAGCCCGTTCAGGCGGCCGCCGGCGCCTCGGCCAGCGCGTGCGCGGCCATCAGCTCCAGCGCCTTCACCAGCGCGCTGTGGTCCAGCTGGTCCCAGCCCTGGGCGGCGCAGGCCTGCATCAGCTGCGCGGCGCCTGCCGTCTGCGGCAGGCTCACGCCCAGCGCCTTGGCGCCCTGCAGCGCCAGGTTCAGATCTTTCTGGTGCAGCCCGATGCGGAAGCCGGGGTTGAAGGTGCGCTTGATCATGCGTTCGCCGTGCACTTCCAGGATGCGGCTGCTGGCGAAGCCGCCCATCAGCGCCTGGCGCACCTTCGCCGGGTCGGCGCCGGCCTTGCTGGCGAAGACCAGCGCCTCGCTCACCGCGGCGATGTTCAGCGCCACGATGATCTGGTTGGCCACCTTGGTGGTCTGCCCGTCGCCATGGCCGCCCACGTGGGTGATGTTCTTGCCCATCAGCTGCAGCAGCGGCTGCACCTGCGCAAAACCGGCCTCGGTGGCGCCCACCATGATGGTGAGGCTGGCGGCCTTTGCGCCCACTTCGCCGCCGCTCACCGGCGCGTCGACGTACTCGCAGCCCAGCGCCGTGATCTTCTGTGCGAAGCCTTTGGTGGCGATGGGCGAGATGCTGCTCATGTCGACCACGGTCTTGCCTGGCCGAAGGCCGGCGGCCACGCCTTGCGCGCTGAAGAGCACGGCCTCGACATCGGGCGTGTCGGGCACCATCAGGAACACGACCTCGGCGGCCTCGGCCACCTCTTTCGCGCTACTGCAGGCCACGGCGCCGGCTTCCAGCAGGGCCGCCGGCACCTTGCTGCGCGTGGTGATGTAGAGCTCGTGCCCGGCGGCGCGCAGATGCCCGGCCATGGGCGTGCCCATGATGCCCAGGCCGATGAATCCCAGTTTCATTTCGATTTCTCCACAGCAGATCTGATCAAGCCCTTGCGCGGAACCGGCTTGGCCGGGCCGCTGCAAGAGCCCCCTCGGGGGGTGGCGAGCTCCAGCGAGCCTGGGGGCTCACTTCATCCAGCCGAGGCCGGCCTCGGTGGTGCCGGCAGGCTTGTATTCGCAGCCGACCCAGCCCTTGTACCCGATGCGCTCGAGGTGCGTGAACAGGAAGTTGTAGTTGATCTCGCCGGTGCCCGGCTCGTGGCGGCCGGGGTTGTCGGCCACCTGGATGTGGCCGATGCGCGCGAGGTGCTTCTCCAGCGTGGCTGCCAGCTCGCCCTCGTAGCGCTGCGCGTGGTAGACGTCGTACTGCAGGAAGGCGTTGTCGGCGCCCACCTCGTCCAGCACGCTGAGGGCCAGCGCGGTGCTGTTGAGCCAGAAGCCCGGGATGTCGTAGTTGTTCACCGGCTCGATCAGCAGCTTCAGCCCGGCTTCCTTCAGCGCCGCCGCGGCGAAGCGCAGGTTGTTCACGAAGACACGGCGTGCGGTGTCGCCGTCCACCCCCGCCGGCTGCTTGCCGGCCAGGCAGTTGAGCTGCGTCACGCCCAGCGTATGGGCGTAGTGGATGGCGCGCGCCACGCCGGCCTTGAACTCTTCCACGCGGTCGGGGTGGCAGGCGATGCCACGCTCGCCAGCGGCCCAGTCACCGGCCGGCAGGTTGTGCAGCACCATCGTCAGCCGGTTGGCCACCAGACGGCTGTGGATGGCCTCGGCCGGGGCCTCGTAAGGGAACTGCAGCTCCACGCTGGTGAAGCCCGCGCGCGCGGCGCGTTCGAAGCGGTCGAGCAGCGGCACTTCGGTGAAGAGCATCGACAAATTGGCGGCAAATCTCGGCACGGGGTTCACTCCAGCAGGCCGGCCATCTGCAGGCCTTCACGGCCTTCGGGGTGGCGGCAGTCGATCTCTTCGAACTCGTTGATCTTGTCGATCTCGGTGCCCATGGCGATGTTGGTCACCTTCTCCAGGATGACTTCCACCACCACCGGCACGCGCAGATCATGGGCCATCTGCTGGGCCTGCTTCATGGCGCCTTCGATCTTCGCCGGGTCGGTCACGCGCAGCGCCTTGCAGCCCATGCCTTCCACGACCTTGGCGTGGTCCATGCCGTAGCCCTTGAGCGCCGGGTCTTCGACGTTCATGTTGTCGTAGGCCAGCTGCACGCAGAAGTCCATGTCGAAGCCGCGCTGGCTCTGGCGGATGAGGCCCAGGTAGCTGTTGTTCACCAGCACCACCACCAGCGGCAGCTTGAACTGTGCGCCCACGGCCAGTTCTTCGATGAGGAACTGGAAGTCGTAGTCGCCGCACAGGCCCACCACGGTCTTGGTGGGGTCGCTGGCCACCACACCCAGGGCCGCTGGCAGCGTCCAGCCCAGCGGGCCGGCCTGGCCGCAGTTGATCCAATGCCGTGGCTCGAACACATGCAGGAACTGCGCGCCGGCGATCTGGCTCAGCCCGATGGTGGTGACGTACACCGTGTCGCGGCCGAAAGCGCGGTTCATCTCTTCGTACACACGCTGCGGCTTCACCGGAATCTGCTCGAAGTGCGTCTTGCGGTGCATCAGGCGCTTGCGTTCCTGGCAGCGGAAGGCCCAGTCGCTGCGGTCCTTGAGTTCGGCCCTGGCGCGCCGCTCCTTGGCCACCTGCACGAAGAGTTCGAGCGCCAGCTTCGCGTCGCTGACGATGCCGAAATCGGGCGTGAACACGCGGCCGATCTGCGTCGGCTCGATGTCCACGTGCACGAACTTGCGGCCCTTGGTGTAGGTTTCCACCGTGCCGGTGTGGCGGTTGGCCCAGCGGTTGCCGATGCCCAGCACGAAATCAGACGCCAGCATCGTGGCATTGCCATAGCGGTGGCTGGTCTGCAGGCCCACCATGCCGGCCATCAGCGGGTGGTCGTCGGGGATGCAGCCCCAGCCCATCAGCGTGGGAATGACGGGCACGCCCGTCAACTCGGCCAGTTCCACCAGCAGCGCGCTGGCGTCGGCGTTGATGATGCCGCCGCCGGCCACGATGAGCGGCTTTTCTGAAGCCTGCAGCATGTCCAGCGCCTTCTCGACCTGCTTGCGCGTGGCCGCAGGCTTGTAGACGGGCAGCGGCTCGTAGGTGTCGATGTCGAACTCGATCTCGGCCATCTGCACGTCGAAGGGCAGGTCGATCAGCACCGGCCCCGGGCGGCCGCTGCGCATCAGGTGGAAGGCCTGCTGGAAGGCGCGCGGCACCTGGCCGGGTTCACGCACGGTCACGGCCATCTTCGTCACCGGCTTGGCGATGCTTTCGATGTCCACCGCCTGGAAGTCTTCCTTGTACAGGCGCGCGCGGGGCGCCTGGCCGGTGATGCACAGGATGGGAATGCTGTCGGCGCTGGCGCTGTACAGGCCGGTGATCATGTCGGTGCCCGCCGGGCCGCTGGTGCCGATGCACACGCCGATGTTGCCGGCCTTGGCGCGCGTGTAGCCCTCGGCCATGTGGCTGGCCGCTTCGACGTGGCGCGCGAGGATGTGGCCGATGCTCTGGCGCTCGCGCAGCGCTGCATACAGCGGGTTGATGGCGGCACCGGGCACGCCGAAAGCCTGCGTCACGCCTTCCTTTTCCATCACCAGCACGGCGGCCAGGGCGGCCTTCATCTTTGCCATCGTCGTGTCTCCTGTTGCGGTGCCGCGATGGTCGGGCGCTGGGCTCTGTGCGGGAAGCGCAGCCGGTGGATATGAGCTATTCCGCTGTGGAATGGGCGGGCGAGAATGGCTGGGTGAAAAACACCTTCTGGAAGAGCCGAAGGGCCGGGGCCTGGGTCTCGGCCGGGGCCCTGGCACTGCTGCCGCTGGCCACCGGGGCCGCAACGCCGGCGAAGATCGAAGACACCTTGGCCGCGCGCCTGGCCGCCTGCAGCGCCTGCCACGGCGCCCAGGGCCGCGCTGCGCCCGATGGCTACCACCCGCGCATTGCCGGCAAGCCGGCCGCCTACGTCTACCACCAGCTGCTGAACTTCCGCGAAGGCCGGCGCGCCTACGGGCCGATGGCCGCCCTGGTGGCGGGGCTGCCCGATGCCTACCTGCGTGAGATGGCCGAGCACTACGCCGCGCTCGAGCTGCCCTACGCCGCCCCGCCGCCCGCGCGTGCCGATGCCGCCACGCTGGCGCGCGGCCGGCAGCTGGCGCTTCAGGGCGACGCCGGGCGCCAGCTGCCGGCCTGCAGCAGCTGCCACGGCCCTGCGCTCACCGGCCGCCTTCCGGCCACGCCCGGTCTGCTGGGCCTGCCGCGCGACTACCTCAACGCCCAGCTCGGCGCCTGGCGCCAGGGCCAGCGCGGCGCCCATGCGCCCGACTGCATGGCCACCATCGCGCGCCAGCTGTCGCCCGAAGACCTGGGGGCCGTCACCGCCTGGCTGGCCAGCCAGCCCGTGCCCGCTGGGGCGCGCGTGGCGGCCGCGCCGGGCCCGGGCGAGGTGCTGCCGATGCAGTGCGGCAGCGCGGTGGCGCCATGAAGGCTGGGCTGAAGGGCCGGCAAATGGGCTCGAAGATGGGCTCGAAGATGGGCTGGAAGATGGGTTTGCTGGCGGCGGCCCTGGGCCTGCCGCTGCTGGCCCTGGCCCTCGCTGCGCTGGTGCTCGCCCTCGATGCCGAGCCGGCGCTGCAGCCCGGCCCTGTGCCCCTGGCACTGAACGACCCCGCGCTCATCGAACGCGGCCGCGTGCTGGCGCTGGCGGGCAATTGCGCCGGCTGCCACAGCAGGCCCGGCGGCGCGCCCTATGCAGGCGGGGCGGCCTTGCACACGCCCTTCGGCGCCGTCTACGCCGGCAACCTCACGCCCGACGCCAGCACCGGCCTGGGCCGCTGGAGCGCCGAAGAATTCTGGCGCGCGCTGCAGCACGGCCGCAGTGCCGATGGCCGCCGCCTGGTGCCGGCCTTTCCCTATGCCCAGACCACCTTGATGCCGCGTGCCGACAGCGACGCGCTCTACGCCTGGCTGCGCACGCTGCCACCGGTGCAGCAAGCCGCCAGGCCGCACGAACTGCGCTGGCCCTACGACAGCGCACTCGCCCTGGCCGCCTGGCGCGTGCTGTTCTTCGAGCCCGGGCCCTGGCAGGACGACCCGGCGCAGAGCGCCGAGTGGAACCGCGGGGCCTACCTCGTCAACGGCCCGGCGCATTGCGCGGCCTGCCACGGCGGGCGCAACGCCCTGGGCGCCACGGCCGATGCCGGTTTCGGCGGCGGCCTGCTGCCCACGCGCAACTGGTATGCACCGGCCTTCAACCGCGCCAGCCAGGCCAGCGTGGCCGACTGGCCGCTGGAAGACATCGTGGCGCTGCTGCGCGACGGCCGTGCGCCGCGCGGCCACGCCCAGGGGCCCATGGCCGAGGTGGTGGCGCAGAGCACGCAGCACCTGCCGGCGGCCGACCTGCGTGCGATGGCGGTGTACCTGAAGTCGCTGCCCGTGCTGCCCGAGCCGGCGCCGCGCCGCGCCGACCCGCCCGCGCCCGAAAGCCTGGCGCGCGGCGAGCAGCTCTACGCCGAACACTGCGCCAGCTGCCATGGCGACACCGGCGCTGGCGGCGTGCTGCCCAGCGGCGAACGCGTGGTGCCGCCACTGGCCGGCAACCGCCTGGTGACGATGGACCCGCCGGCCAACCTGGTGCGTGCCATCGCCCTGGGCGGTTTCGGTGCGGCCACGGCCGCGCACCCGCGGCCTTTCGGCATGCCGCCTTTCGCGCACGTGCTGAGCGATGCCGAGATCGCCGACCTCGCCACCTGGCTGCGCCGCCGCGAGAACCCGCAGGCAGCGCCGCTCAACGCCTTCGACGTGGCCCGCTGGCGGGGCGGAGACTAGGCGCAGGCCGGTCCGCAGACTTTCCCCGGGGTGATGCCGGGGGCGCAGGTCTGGCATGGCTAGCATCGGCGTCTTTTGAGACCCCTGGAGCCCGAACCCATGCCCCGCCCCAATGCCTTGCGCCGCGCCACCCTGTTCACCGCCGCCGCGCTGCCGGCCACGCTGCTGCTGCCGCGCAGCGCGCTGGCCCAGGCGGCCGCCGCGGCCTTGAGCTCGCAACCGCCCGGCCTGCCGGTGGCCGCCGTGCGCAACGTGCCCGAGACCTTCTTCGGCACCACCGTCAACGACCCCTACCGCTACTTCGAAGATGCCAAGGCACCCGAGGTCGCGGCCTGGATGAAGGCCCACAGCGACCACGCGGCGGCCACGCTGCGGCGCATCGGCGGGCGTGCGGCGCTGCGCGAGCGCCTGGAGCGCATCGATGCCAGCGCCTCGGCCCGCGTGGCCGAGGTGCAGCGCTGCGCCGGCGACCTTTTCTTCTACCAGCGCCGCGGCGCCACCGAAGACCAGTTCAAGCTCTGCGTGCGCACCGGCCTGAACGGCACCGAGCGTGTGCTCTTCGACCCCGAGACGCTGAAGAAGGCCACCGGCACGCCGCACGCCATCAACTGGTACTCGGCCTCGCCCGATGGCCGCTTCGTGGCGCTGGGCGTGTCTGCCGGCGGCAGCGAAGACGCCTCGATGCGCGTGCTGGAGGTTGCCACTGGCCGCCAACGGGGGCCCATCATCGAGCGGGCGCAGTGGGGCGGCATCAGCTGGTCGCGCGATGGCCGGCAGATCTACTTCCACCGCCTCCAGGCGCTGCAGAAGGGCGCGCCGGCCACGGGCAAGTACCAGCGCAGCATGGCCTGCGTGATGCCGGTGGGCGGCGCCGAGCGCAGCATCCGCGTGCTGCTGCGTGCCGGCGACCAGAGCCCCATCGCCATCCCGGCCACCGAGTTCCCGTTCATCGAGATCCTGCCCGACGGCCGCGCCATCGCGCAGGTGCAGGACGGCGTGTCGCCCGAGTTCTCGGCCTGGCACAGCACCGAGGCCGCCCTGCTTGCGGGCCGCCCGGCCTGGAAGCGCTTGTTCAGCCAGGCGGATGGCGTCACCTCGATGGCCGTGATGGGCGACCGCGTGTTCGCCACCACGCACCGCGGCGCGCCGCGCTACAAGCTCGTCGGCGGCCGCCTGGAGGGCTTCGACATCGCCCAGGCCGCGACGCTGGTGCCCGAGAGCGAACGCGTGCTGGGCCGGCTGGTGGCGGCCGCCGATGCGCTGTACTTCGACGTGCGCGACGGCAACGTGAAGAAGCTGTTCAAGCTGGGCCCGGCCCAAGGCGCGCAGCCGCAGGAAGTGCCGCTGCCCGTGGCGGGTTCCTTCGGTTTCTCGGGCGTGGCGCCCACGCTGCCCGGCCTGCTGCTGGACCTGCAGAGCTGGACGCGCGCGCGCCAGATCTACAGCCTGGCGGCCGATGGCAGCGTCAGCAACACCGGCCTGCAGCCCGCCGGCCCCTACGACATGCCGGCCACCGTCACCGCGACCGAGGTGATGGTGAAGAGCCACGATGGCGCCCAGGTGCCCCTGAGCATCATCCACAGCCGCAACGCGCCGCTGGATGGCGCCAACCCCACCATCCTCTACGGCTACGCCAGCTACGGCATCACCGAAGAGCCCTTCTTCAGCCCCAGCCGCCTGGCCTGGCTGGAGGCCGGTGGGGTGTTCGCGGTGGCCAACCCGCGCGGCAGCGCGGTGTTCGGCAAAGACTGGCACCTGGCCGGCCAGAAGGCCACCAAGCCCAACACCTGGCGCGACTTCATCGCCTGCGCCGAGTTCCTGGTGGCACAGAAGTGGACGCGGCCCGCGCGCCTGGCCATCTGGGGCGGCAGCGCCGGCGGCATCCTCGTGGGCATGGCGATGTGCGAGCGGCCCGATCTCTTCGCCGCGGTGATTCCGGCGGTGGGTGCGCTGGACATGGTGCGTGCCGAGACCACGCCCAACGGCATTCCCAACATCCCCGAGTTCGGCAGCCGCCAGACCGAGCCCGGCTTCCGCGCGCTGCTGGCCATGAGCACCTTCCACCAGGTCAAGGACGGCGTGAAGTACCCCGCCGTGATGTTCACCCACGGCGTGAACGACCCGCGCGTGGAGGTGTGGAACACCACCAAGACGGCCGCGCGCGTGATGGCCGCCAGCGCCAGCGGCAAGCCGGTGCTGGTGCGGCTGGACTACGCCGCCGGCCATGGTGTCGGCGACACCAAGTCGCAGGTGCTGGATGAACGCGCCGACGTGTTTGCCTTCGTGCTGTGGCAGACCGGCATGCCGGGCTGGGAGCTGGCGCCGGCCGCTTGAGCCGCTAAGGCTGCTGCGGGTCGGCCGCGGGGCCTGGCGCTGCAGCCGGCTGGCGCAGGAAGCGACGCACCCTTTCATCCGCCGTCAGGCCCACGGCGCGCTGCAGGGCGGCCTGGGCGTCCTGCCCGGCGCGGCGCTGCAGGTGGGCCAGCGCCACCCAGTAAGGCTGGTGCTCGCGCACGCGCTCGGCCGGCAGCGCCGCCAGCAGCGCCAGGCCTTCGGTGGCTTGCCCGGCTTCGGCCAGCGCCACCGCGTGGCCGATGTGCGCGCCCAGGCTGCCCGTCAAACCCACCAGCGCGCCATAGAGCCGGGCAATCTGCGCCCAGGGCGTGGGCCGGACATGCCGGCGCTCGGCATGGGCCGACTGGATGGCGGCTTCGATCTGCAGCGGCCCGGGTTGCCGCAGTGCAGCGGCGCGGCGCAGCGCGGCCTCGGCTTCCGCCAGCAGGCCCGCGTGCCACAGCGCCGGGTCTTGCCGGGCCAGCGGCACGAACTCGTCGCGGGCCGTGAACAGGGCCGGCTGGCGGGCCTCGGCATGCGCCAGCAGCGCGTGCAGGCCGGCAGCCTCGGCCGAAGCCGGCTGCAGCGCGGCCACCAGGCGCGCGAGGTAGAGCGCTTCCTCGCGCAGCCCGGGTTCGGCCTCGGGTGCGGGCGAGGCGAAGTCGCTGCCGATGGTGTAGGCGCCGTAGATGCCTTCCAGCACCGCGCCCAGCCGTTCGGGCAGGGCCTCGGGGCCGGGCAGCTCGAAGCCGATGCCGGCATCGCGGATCTTCGCCTTGGCGCGCACCAGGCGCTGCGCCAGCGTGGCCGGCGGCAGCATCAGCGCGCGCGCGATGCTGCGCGCCTCCAGCCCCAGCACGGCCTGCAGCATCAGCGGCGCGTGCACCGCGGGGGCCAGCGCCGGGTGGGCGCAGACCAGCAGCAGCTCCAGCCGGCGGTCGGGCAGGGTGGGCGTGTCGGGCCCGCCCGGCGCCGCGGGCTCGGCCTCCAGCAGCGCCTGCACCTCGGGCGAGTGCGCCAGGCGCTGGCGCCGGTGCTGTTGCTGCAGCTCGCGCTGGGCGGTCTTCAGCAGCCAGGCCTCGGGCTGGGCGGGAATGCCGCGCTCGGGCCAGTGCGTCAGCGCCGCCAGCAAGGCCTGGCCCAGCGCGTCTTCGGCGGCGGCCAGGTCGCGCCACTGCCAGGCCAGCCAGGCCACCAGGCGGCCGTAGCTGTGGCGGGCCACGGCCTGGGCGGTTTGGGCCGCCTGGGCCGCCTGGGCCGCTGGGGTGGGCTCGGCGGCCCCGGCAGCCGGAGCTGCCGGGTTCAAGCCGGTGCGCCGTCGGCAGGCATGTGCATCACCGGCCGCACTTCCACGCTGCCGGCGCTGGCGCAGGGCGCGCGCGCGGCCCAGGCCAGCGCGGTGTCGAGCGTTTCGGTCTCGATGAGGAAGTAGCCGCCCAGGTGCTCGCGCACGTCGGCAAAGGGGCCGTCCTGCACCACGCGCTGGCCGCCGACCACGCGCACGGTGGTGGCGGTGCGCGGCGGCTGCAGGCCGGCGCCGCCGCGCACCAGGCCGCTGCCTTCCAGCGCGGCGACATAGGCGCCCCAGGCGCCCCAGTAGGCATCGGCCTGCGCCGGGTCTTCAGCGCGCGCCTGCTCGGCGGGGGTTTCGTAGAACAGCAGCATGTAGTCCATGGTTCTTCCTTGAACGGGGTGTGTGGGCCGGCGCACGCCGCCAGCCCTGTGATGTTGATGCACGGGCCGGCCGCCAATCGACACCGCCCCCGCCAGACCCCGATGTTTTTTTCCGGGTCCCCGGTCTAGAGTGCCCGGCATGGACACCGTCACCGGCCTGCGCCTCTTCATCCGCGTGGTGGAGACCGGCAGCTTCAGCAAGGCCAGCGCCGACCTCGGCATCACCCAGCCCACGGCCACCAAGCACGTGGCGGCGCTGGAAAAGCGCCTCGGGGCGCGGCTGCTGCACCGCAGCACGCGCGGCGTCACGCCCACCGAGGTGGGTGCGGCCTACTACGATCAGTGCAAGCACATCGCGCGGCAACTGGAAGACGCCGACAACCTGGCCGCGCTGATGCAAAGCCGCGTGCGCGGCACGCTGCGCATCAGCACCAGCGTGGCCTTCGGGCGGCGTGTGCTGGTGCCCATGGTGCTGCGCTTCATGCAGCAGCACCCCGAGCTGCAGGTGGAGCTGAGCTTCGAAGACCGCTACGTGAACCTGGTGGAGCATGGCGTGGACTTGGCCATCCGCATGGGCCGCCTGGCCGACAGCAGCCTGGGCGCACGCTACCTCGGCATCAACCACTGGGTGCTGGTGGGCGCACCGTCCTACCTGCAGCAGCGCGGCACGCCGGCCACGCCGGCCGAGCTGAGCGAGCATGCCGCGCTGGTCTACAGCACCGTGCAGGGCGACGACCTCTGGCACTTCACCGGCATCGAGGGCCATGCGCCGCCGCAGCCGCAGGCCGTGCCGGTGCGCGGCCCGCTGCGCAGCAACAACCTCAGCGCCTTGCTGGCGGCCGCGCGTGCCGGCATGGGGCTGGCGGTGCTGCCGCGCTACGTGGCGCACGAAAGCCTGCGCGCCGGGCAGGTGGTGGCGCTGCTGCCGGGCTGGGCGCTGCCGGCGCAGGAGATGCATGCGGTCTACCCCTCGCCGCGCTGGGTGCCCACGAAAGTCAGCGGGTTTGTCGATTGGCTGCAAGGCCAGTTCGGGGATGATTGGTGGGCCCGCTGACCCCCACTTCTTTTCGAGGAACCCCCATGCAAGGCGACCCCCAGGTCATTCACTTCCTGCAGGCCCAGCTGAAGAACGAGCTGACCGCCATCAACCAGTACTTCGTGCACTACCGCATGTTCCAGCACTGGGGCTTCGAGCGCATGGCGAAGAAGGAATACGAAGAGTCCATCGGCGAGATGAAACACGCCGACGCGCTGATGGAGCGCCTGTTCACGCTGGACGCACTGCCCAACCTGCAAGACCTGGGCAAGCTGCTGGTGGGCGAGACGCTGCTGGAGGCGCTGGGCTGCGACCTGAAGTCGGAGCTGGTGGCGCAGGCCACGCTGAAGGACGGCATCGCGGCCGCGGAACTGGCGCGCGACTACGTCTCGCGCGACCTGCTGCAGGGCATCCTGGAAGACACCGAAGAGCACATCGACTTCCTGGAAACCCAGCTCGAGCTGGCGCAGAAGGTGGGCGAGCCGAACTACCTGCAATCGCAGATGGGTTCGGTGTCCTGAGGTTCGCGCGACGGCGCAGCGGCTCCGCCTCGGCCCCTCCTTGGCGCCACCCCGGCGCCATCGGGGTTGCCGACGGCTTGCGTTTGCTAATGCGAACTATTCGCATTACAGTTGCGGACATGATTGTCTGCATCTGCCACCGCGTCTCTGACCGCGACATCGCCCGCGCCGTGCGCGAGGGCTGTGCCAGCTTCGAGGCCCTGCAGTTCGAGTTGGGCGTAGGCACCGGCTGCGGCCGCTGCCTGGACTGCGCCTGCGAAACCTTCCACGCGCACAGCCTGCCGGCCTTGCCCTGGGCCGCGGCCGAAGCGCGCCCGGCGCACCCTTGAAAGCACCAGGCTCGCCATGCTGCGCACCGGCGCCCCGCTGAACCTGGCCCGCGCCGTGGCGCGCGTGCAGCGCCTGCGCGAACAGCCGGCTGCGGCCCCGCTGGCCAGCGCGGGGCATCGGCGGCGCCTGTGGGAACTGCCGCCCCGGGCGCTGGAGATGGTGCTGGGCATGGCCTTGCCGCATGAAGCCTTGCGCCGCGTGGCGCGCCGCGTGCTGCGTGCCGAACCCAAGGCCCAGGGCCACGCACTGCACGCAGGCCTGGTGACCGAGTGCCGGCGCCGCGGCCCGCTGGCCGAGGCCTTGCAGGCAGAGCTGGAGCGCCAGCACGCCGCCACGCAGCGCCAGGCCGCTGAAGCCGGCAGCGCGGAGGCCCTGGCACGCTGGTGGCAGGGCCAGGCCGGCCGCGGCGAACTGCCCGGCGCTTTGTGGGCCGTGCTGAGCCACCCCCGCTGCACCGAGGCGCTGCAGCAGCAGGTGCTGGGCGAGGTGCAGATGCTGCAGTTCCAGGCCGGGCAGGCGGCGCGCGTGGAACTGGCGCGTTTCGAGGCGCTGATCGACGAAAACGCCGTGCTGGCGCGGGCCCTGGCCGCGGCGCAGCAACGCTGTACCCAGCTGGCCGCGGAACATGCCCGCGTGCACGCGGCCTGCCTGGCTGACAACGCCAAGCTGCGCGGGCGCGTGGCTGCGCTGGAAGCGCAGGTGCTGGCTCTGCGTGCTGGCGCTGCGGCTGCGCCCACCAGCGCGCAGCAGGAGGCCCGCATCGAAGGGCTGGAGCGTGCGCTGCGCAAGGCACAGGCGCCGGTGAAGGCGCCCTTGCCGGCACCGGGGCCCATGCCCAAGCCCAAGCCCTTGGCTGTTCCTGTGCCTGTTCCTGTGCCCGTGATGCAGGCCCCGGGTTCCCTGGGGGGCGCTGGGTCTGCGGTGGCTGCAGGGCCTGAAGAGGGCCTGGGCCAGCGCAACGTGCTCTGCGTGGGGGGCCGCACCGCCATCGTGCCGGTGTACCGCCGCCTCGTCGAAGCCCGCGGTGGCCGCTTCCTGCACCACGACGGCGGTGAAGAAGACAAGCTCGGCGCGCTGGACGCCACGCTGGCCGCGGCCGACCTCGTCATCTGCCAGGCCGGCTGCGTCAGCCACAACGCCTACTGGCGCGTGAAAGACCACTGCAAGCGCACCGGCAAGCGCTGCGTCTTCGTGGAAACGCCCAGCGCGGCCGGCCTGCAGCGCGCGCTGGCGCAGGTGACGCAGGACACCTGAACGCCCGCCGAGAGGGCGCGCGGCGCCTTGCGCCGTGGGCGAGAGCGGTGCCTTAAACCGTGGGCAGCACGTGCTGCTTGAACTGCTCGCGCAGCTTGTTCTTCTGCATCTTGCCGGTGGCGCCCAGCGGGATGGCGTCGACAAAGACCACGTCGTCGGGCGTCCACCACTTGGCGATCTTGCCTTCGAAGAAACCGAGGATGTCCTCGCGCGTGGCTTCGGCGCCGGGCTTTTTCATCACCACCAGCAGCGGGCGCTCGTCCCACTTCGGGTGCGGCGCGGCAATGCAGGCGGCCATGGCCACCGCCGGGTGGGCCATGGCGATATTCTCCAGGTCGATGCTGCCTATCCACTCGCCGCCGCTCTTGATGACGTCCTTGCTGCGGTCGGTGATCTGCATGTAGCCGTCGGCGTCCATGCGCGCCACGTCGCCGGTGGGGAACCAGCCGTCCACCAAGGGGTCGCCGCCTTCGCCCTTGAAGTACTGGTTGAGGATCCACGGCCCCTTGACCAGCACGTCGCCCGAGGTCTCGGTGCCCCAGGGCAGTTCTTCGCCCTTCTCGTCGACGATCTTGAGGTCCACGCCATAGACCGCGCGGCCCTGCTTGGACATCACGCCGTACTGCTCTTCCTTGCTCAGCCCCATGTGGCGCGGCTTGAAGGCGGCCACCGTGCCCACGGGGCTCATCTCGGTCATGCCCCAGGCGTGCAGCACGTGCACGTCGTAGGTGTCGCCGAACTTGCGCAGCATGGCCGGCGGGCAGGCCGAGCCGCCGATGACGGTGCGGCGCATGGTGCTGAACTTCAAGCCGTTGGCTTCCACATAGGCCAAGAGGCCCTGCCACACCGTGGGCACGCCGGCCGAGACCGTGACTTTCTCGGCCTCGAACAGCTCATAGAGGTTCTTGCCGTCCAGGCCCGCACCGGGGAAGACGAGCTTGGCGCCGTTCATGCACGCCGCATAGGGCAGGCCCCAGGCGTTGACGTGGAACATCGGCACCACGGGCAGGATGCTGTCGTTGGCGCTGACGCTCAAGGCGTCGGGCATGCTGATGGCGAAGGTGTGCAGCACCGTGCTGCGGTGGCTGTAGAGCACGCCCTTGGGGTTGCCGGTGGTGCCGCTCGTGTAGCACAGCGAACTGGCGTGGTTCTCGTCGAAGCTGGGCCAGGTGTAGCGGTCGTCCTGGCCTTCGATCAGCTCTTCGAAGCACAGCAGGCCGGGGATCTTGGCCGCGGCCTCGCCGGTGGGCATGTGCGCGCGGTCGCTCATCAGCACCCAGTGCTTCACGGTCTTGCAGCGCGCGGCCACGGCCTGCACCAGGGGCAGGAAGGTGAGGTCGAAGAACAGCACCTGGTCTTCGGCGTGGTCGGCGATGTAGACCACCTGGTCGGGGTGCAGGCGCGGGTTCAGCGTGTGCAGCACGGCGCCGCTGCCGCTGACGGCGTAGTACAGCTCCATGTGGCGGTAGGTGTTCCAGGCCAGCGTGGCGACGCGGTCGCTGGGGCGCACGCCCAAGGCGCCCAGGGCCTTGGCCATGCGGCGCGCGCGGGCGGCCATCTCGCGGTAGGTCTCGCGGTGGATGTCGCCTTCGACGCGGCGGGTGACGACTTCCTGTTCGCCATGGTGGCGTTCGGCGTGCACGAGCAGGGAGGAAATCAGCAGCGGCTGCTGCATCATCTGGCCGTTCATAGGTCTCCTTGAGGCTGGGGGTCGCCGCCTGGCCCCGGGGGCCGGCTGCAGGGCTGGTTTTGCCCGATTCTGCGGCAGGCCGCAGCGCCGGCGCCTGAGGTTCAACCCCCCCGCGCGCAGCGGAAACCGATGTACACCACCGTGGTGTCGGGGGCCTTGAACTGCGCGTACTCCTCGCGCATCTGCGCCGTGCCGTACCACCAGGAACCGCCCCGCATCCGGCGCTCGGCGTCCGGCGCCGCGCCGGCGGGGTCGTCCACCCATTCCCAGGCGTTGCCGCCCATCTCGAACAAGCCGTTCACCCCAGCCGGCGTGCTGCCCACCAGCGCATGGCCGTGGCCCCGCACCAGGCGCGCGCCTTGGCGTTGGGCGCGCTGGCGGGCTTCGCGGCCGCAGTCATTCAGGCATTGCGCGCCGGCCGCGTTGTCGCCGGTGGGCAGCGGGTAGCGGCGGCCGGCCTGGAAGGGCGCGGGCGGGGCGCTGCGCTGCTCCAGGTAGGCGGCGCGGGTCCATTGCGCGTCGGTGGGCAGCACGCCGCCCGCCCAGCGGCAGAAGGCCTGCGCCTCGGGGAAGGTGATGTGCACGGCAGGCTCGTTGTCGGCGGCGGGCCGGCCGAAAGGGCGGGCCCAGGTCCAGCCCGGGCGTTCGGCCCAGCCGCGTTCATAGACCTGGCCGCCGCCGCGTTCTTCGGCGTGGGTGCGCGTGCCCGTGGCCTGCACGAAACGGCGGAACTGGCCGACGGTGGTTTCGGTGCGCGCCATCTCGAAGCTGCCCGGTCCGGTGCCGATGCGCACCCAGGTGATGCCGCTGTCGATTGCCGCCGCAGCCGTAGCCGGCCCAGGGCCAGGGCTGGCGGCGGGGGCCGGGCCGGGCGCCAGCAGCAGCGCGCCCGCCGTGGCGCACACCGCGTTCAGCCAGCCCTTCACGGCTGCTGGGGGGCGGCCGCGGGAGGGTCGCTCCAGAGCACGCCGCCGGTGGCCCAGTCGTGGCGCTCGATGTCGTGGAAGATCACGTCCACCGTCTCGGCCTTGCCACCCAGGGTCTTGACCACGGCCTCGGTGATGGCCACGGCGGCGGCGCGTTTCTGGTCGGCCGTACGGCCCTTGAAGAGTTGGACGTGGACGGTAGGCATGCGGGCCTCGGGGCAGGGGGGGTTGCGGGAGTACAGGCCCGCAAGGCTAACGGGCCGCGGTTTCCCGGCGTCGCGGTGCGCCTTCTGCGGCGCCCCCTCCCACCGCCCTCACTTCGCGCCGGCCTGCACCCAGCGCCCGATCAGCGCGCGCTCTTCGTCGGTGATGCCGGTGGCGTTGTTCATCGGCATGAGCTTCAGCACCACGGTCTGCTGGTAGACGGCCTGGGCCTGCTGCTGCAGCAGCTCGGGCGTGTGCAGCGCCACGTTCTTCTGGCGCACCTGGTCGTTGTGGCATATCACGCAGCGCGCCTGCACCACGGCGTGGGCCTGGGCCAGCGTCACCGGCGCGGCGTTGGCGGCCACGGGTGCCGTGGGCTGGGGCGCCAGCCAGATGGCCAGGGCCAGCAGCAGCGCGGTGCCGCCCGCGGCGTACTCCCAAGGCACACGCTTGCCGAGCACCAGCGCCTTGTGCCGCACCACGAAGCTGTGGCGGATCAGCGCGCCGGCTGCCATCAGCAACACCAGCACGGCCCAGTTGTGCGGGCCCTGGTAGAGCCAGCCGTAGTGGTTGCTGAGCATGGCCACCAGCACCGGCAGCGTGAAGTAGGTGTTGTGCACGCTGCGCTGCTTGGCGCGCTGGCCGTGGATGGCTTCCACCGGCTGCCCGGCCTTCATCTGCGCGATGACCTTGCGCTGGCCGGGAATGATCCAGAAGTAGACGTTGGCGCTCATCGCAGTGGCCAGCATCGCGCCCACCAGCAGGAAGGCGGCCCGCCCGGCGAAGAGCTGGCAGGCCAGCCACGAGGCGGCAATGACATAGACGAGCACCAGCACGCCCACACGCGCGTCGCCACCCACGGCACCGTCCTTCTCGCCGAACCAGCGGCAGATGCGGTCGTAGAACACCCAGAACAGCACCAGGAAGGCCAGCGCCGCCACCACCGCCATCCACGGCGCGGGCCAGGCGTGCACGCGCGCGTCGATGAGGAAGGTGCTGGCGTTGAAGAGGTACATCACCGTGAAGAGCGCAAAGCCCGTCAGCCAGGTGGAGTAGCTCTCCCAGAAGAACCAGTGCAGGTGCTCGGGCAGCGTCTTGGGTGCCACCGGGTACTTCTGCGGGTGGTAGAAGCCGCCGCCATGCACGGCCCAGAGCTCGCCGCCGACGCCCTTGTCCTTCAGCGCGGGGTCGGTGGGTGGCGTGAGGCTGTTGTCGAGGAAGACGAAGTAGAACGACGAGCCGATCCAGGCGATGGCCACGATGACGTGGGCCCAGCGCAGCAGCAGGTTGGCCCAGTCGAGCAGGTAGTTCAGGTCCATCGGGTACAGGGGAGGCCGGTGCGCTCAGGAACCACGGTAGGTGCTGTAGCTCCAGGGGCTGCACAGCAGCGGCACGTGGTAGTGGCCCGCAGCATCGGCGATGCCGAAGTCGAGCTGCACCACATCGACGAAAGGCGGCTCGGGCAGCACCAGGCCGCGTGCACGGAAGTAGGGCGCCACGGCGAACAGCAGCCGGTAGCGGCCGGCAGCCATCTCCTCGGCTTTGAGCAGCGGGCCGTCGGCGCGGCCGTCGGCGTTGAGCGTGATCTGCTTCAAGGTCACGGGCCCGGTGGCGTCGATGCGCTGCAGGGTCACGGCCATGCCGGCGGCGGGGCAGCCGTGGGCGGTGTCGAGAACGTGGGTGCTGAGGTGGCCCATGGCTTGCTGGTGAAAAACGTCTGCGCGGTGTGCGAGCTATTCTCGGCCACCACGCAAGAACACTGCCAAGCCTGCGATGAACGCCCCCATGCCTGCTCAACGCTACCCGCGCGACCTGCGAGGGTACGGTCGCCGCCCGCCCAACCCGCACTGGCCCGGCGGCGCCCGCGTGGCCCTGCAGTTCGTGCTGAACTTTGAGGAGGGTGGCGAAAACAGCGTGCTGCATGGCGATGCCGGCAGCGAGCAGTTCCTCAGCGAGATGTTCAACCCGCCGGCCTTCCCGGCGCGCCACCTCAGCATGGAAGGCATCTACGAGTACGGCAGCCGGGTGGGGGTGTGGCGTTTGTTGCGCGAGTTCGAGGCGCGCGGCCTGCCGCTCACCGTCTTCGGCGTGGGCATGGCGCTGCAGCGCTGCCCCGAGGTGGCCGCCGCCTTCGTCGAACTCGGCCACGAGATCGCCTGCCACGGCTGGCGCTGGGTGCACTACCAGAACGTCGACGAAGCCACCGAGCGCGAGCACCTGCTTCTCGGCCGCGCCGCGGTGGAAGCCGTGACGGGCCAGCCCTGCACCGGCTGGTACACCGGCCGCGACAGCCCCCACACGCGCCGCCTGGTGGTGGAGGCCGGCGGCTTCGAATACGACAGCGACTACTACGGCGACGACCTGCCCTTCTGGCTGCAAGTGAAGAAGAGCGACGGCAGCCTGGCCCCGCACCTGGTGGTGCCCTACACGCTGGACGCCAACGACATGCGCTTCGCCTTGCCCCAGGGCTACAGCCACGGCGACGAGTTCTTCCAGTACCTGCGCGACAGCTTCGACGTGCTCTACGCCGAAGGTGCGCGCAACCCGGCCGAAGGCCAAGGCGGCCCGGCGATGATGAGCATCGGCCTGCACTGCCGGCTGCTGGGCCGGCCGGGGCGCATGCGCGCCTTCCAGCGTTTTCTCGACCACGTGCAGGCGCACGAGCACGTGTGGGTGGCGCGCCGCATCGACATCGCGCGGCACTGGAAGGCCACGCACCCTTTCGATGCGGCCACAGCTTTTGTTTGGGAATGAGCCTTTCTCGATGAGCACCCCCCTGACGCTGGACCTGCTGAACGCCGCCGGCCGTGACGACTTCGTCGCGCTGCTGGCCGGCACCTACGAACACTCGCCCTGGGTGGCCGAGGCCGCCTACGCGCAGCGCCCGGCCGCGGGTTTCGCCACGCTGGCGGCGCTGAAACACGCGCTGGCCCAGGCCGTGCGGCAGGCGCCGCGTGCGCAGCAGCTGGCACTGATCAGCGCCCACCCCGAACTGGCCGGCAAGGCCGCCATCGCCGGCGAGCTGACGGCCGAAAGCACCAACGAGCAGAGCAAGGCGGGCCTCACCGCCTGCAGCCCGGAAGAGTTCGCGCGGCTGCAGCAGCTCAATGCCGACTACAAGGCCAAGTTCGGCTGGCCTTTCATCCTGGCGGTGCGCGGCCCGCGCGGGCTGGGCCTCACGCGCGCCGAGATCATCGCGGCCTTCCAGCGCCGCCTGGCCGGCCACCCCGACTTCGAGTTCGCGGAGTGCCTGCGCCACATCCACCGCATCGCCGAGATCCGCCTGAACGACCGCTTCGGCCACGTGCCGAAGCTGGGTCAGCGTCTCTGGGACTGGGCCGAGGCCCTGGCCGTCCATAGCGACCCGGGCTTCAAGGAGCAGGGCCAGCTCACGGTGACCTATCTCACCGAAGCCCACCGTGCCGTGGCCGCGCAGCTGCAGGCCTGGATGCGCGAAGCCGGCTTCGACCACGTGCACGTCGACGCCGTGGGCAACGTGGTGGGTGTGTACGAAGGCCGGCAGCCCGGTGCGAAGCGCCTGCTGACGGGCAGCCACTTCGACACCGTGCGCAACGGCGGCAAGTACGACGGGCGTCTGGGCATCCTGGTGCCGATGGCATTGGTGCGCGAACTGCACGCCCAGGGCCGGCGCCTGCCGTTCGGCATCGAGGTGGTGGCGTTCTCGGAAGAGGAGGGCCAGCGCTACCCGGCCACCTTCCTGGGCAGCGGCGCGCTCACCGGCAGCTTCGTGCCGGCCTGGCTGGAGCAGGCCGACGCCGAGGGCATCACCATGCGGCAGGCCATGCAGGCCGCCGGCCTGCCAGGCACGCTGGAGAGCATCGAAGCCCTGAAGCGCGACCCGGCGCGCTACCTGGGCTTCGTGGAAGTGCACATCGAGCAGGGCCCGGTGCTCAACGAGCTGGACCTGCCGCTGGGCGTGGTGACGTCCATCAACGGCAGCCTGCGTTACCAGTGCACGGTGCAGGGCCAGGCCAGCCATGCCGGCACCACGCCGATGGACCGCCGGCGCGATGCGGCCTGCGCGGTGGCCGAGCTGGTGCTGTTCGTGGAAAAGCGCGCCGCGGCCGTGCCCGATGTCGTCGGCACCGTGGGCATGCTGAACGTGCCCAGCGGCTCCATCAACGTCGTGCCCGGCGCCTGCCACTTCAGCCTGGACCTGCGCGCCACCACCAACGACGCGCGCGACGCCCTGGGCGCCGACGTGCTGGCCGAGCTGCAGCGCATCTGCGAGCGGCGCGGCCTCGCGCACAGCGTGGTGCCCACGCTGGCGGCCAACGCCGCGCCCAGCCACCCGGCCTGGCAGTTGCGGTGGGAAAGCGCGGTGGCCCGCTTGGGCCTGCCCGTCTACCGCATGCCCAGCGGCGCCGGGCACGACGCGATGAAGCTGCACGAGCTGATGCCGCAGGCCATGCTGTTCATGCGCGGCGGCAATTCGGGCATCAGCCACAACCCGCTGGAAACCATCACCGCCGACGACGCCGAGCTCTGCGCGCTGGCCTTCCAGAACCTGCTTGAAGAACTGGCTGCCGCATGACCGACCTGTACCAAGCCCTCGACACCTGGATCGCCGCGCACTTCGACGAAGAGGTGCGTTTCCTGCAGGCCCTGGTGCAGGTGCCCACCGACACCCCGCCCGGCCACAACGCGCCGCACGCCGAGCGCACCGCCGCGCTGCTGGCGGGCATGGGCTACGAGGCTGAGGTGCACCCGGTGCCGGCGGCCGAGGTGCAGGCTTGCGGCCTGCAGAGCTTGACGAACCTGATCGTGCGGCAGCGGTTCGGCGAGGGTGGCCCGACCATTGCGCTCAACGCCCACGGCGACGTGGTGCCGCCCGGTGAGGGCTGGACCCACGGCCCCTACAGCGGTGAAGTGGCCGATGGCAGGCTCTACGGCCGCGCCGCCGCGGTGAGCAAGAGCGACTTCGCCACCTACACCTTCGCGCTGCGTGCCTTGCAGGCGCTCTGCGTTTCGATGAACCTGCCCTTGAAGGGCGCGGTGGAGCTGCACTTCACCTACGACGAAGAATTCGGCGGCGAACTCGGCCCCGGCTGGCTGCTGCGCCACGGCCTGACGAAACCCGACCTGCTGATTGCCGCCGGCTTCAGCTACCAGGTGGTGACGGCGCACAACGGCTGCCTGCAGCTGCAGGTGACGCTGCACGGCCTGGCCTCGCACGCGGCCTACCCGCACACCGGCGTCGATGCACTGCAGGCCGCCAACCAGTTGCTCACGGCTCTTTACGCGCACAACACGCTGCTGAAGACGCGGGTGTCCCAAGTGGCCGGCATCACCCACCCCTACCTGAACGTGGGCCGCATCGAGGGCGGCAGCAACACCAATGTGGTGCCCGGGCAGGTGACGATCAAGCTCGACCGCCGCATGATCCCCGAGGAAGACCCGGCAGCGGTGGAAGCCGAGGTGCGTGCGCTCATCGAAGAGACGGTGGCGGCCTGCCCCGGCATCCGCCTGGAGATCAAGCGCCTGCTGCTGGCCCACCCGCTGCAGCCGCTGCCCGGCAACGCGCCGCTGGTGGCCGCCATCCAGCGCCATGGGCAGGCGGTGTTCGGTGAAGAGATTCCCGTGTCGGGCACGCCGCTGTACACCGACGTGCGCCTCTATGGCGCGGCCGGCGTGCCGGCCGTGATCTACGGCGCCGGCCCGCGCACGGTGCTGGAAAGCAATGCCAAGCGCGCCGACGAGCACCTGGTGCTGAGCGACCTGCAAGGCGCCACGCGCGTGGTGGCGCGCACGCTGCTGGACCTGCTGCGCGCACCCTGAGGGTCTGCGGCCGGCGCCACACCCGCGCCGCACCCGCGCCGCACCCGCGTCCGGTGCCTTCTTGTGGTGCACGAGGCCTCGCATGGAACTTGCAGAACCTGGCCAGGCCCGGCTTCCCGGGCTGCTGCAGGAGAAAACTTCCATGCCCTGTTCCAGGTTCCCCTTGTTCCGTTCCGCCTTCCGTCGCCGCACGGCCGTGCAACTGGCCGTGCCCTTGCTGGCCGCGCTGCTGGCCTTCCCCACGCTGGTGGGCGCACAAGGCCGCACCACGCCGCTGAAGTTCCAGCTCGACTGGCGCTTCGAAGGCCCGGCCGCCTTGTTCCTGGCCAGCCAGGCCCAGGGCCACTACAAGGCCGCGGGGCTGGACGTGACGCTGGACGCCGGCAACGGCAGCGGCGGCACTGTCACGCGCGTGGCCAGCGGCGTGTACGACATGGGTTTTGCCGACATGGCCGCGCTGATGGAGTTCCACGCCAACAACCCCGACGCGCCCAACAAGCCCGTGGCCGTGCTGATGGTCTACAACAACACGCCGGCCGCGGTGCTGGCGCTGAAAAAGAGCGGCATCAAGACCCCGGCCGACCTGAACGGCAAGAAGCTCGGCGCCCCGGGCTTCGACGCCGGCCGCAAGGCCTTCCCCATCTTCGCCAAGGCCAACAAGATCAGCGGCGTCACCTGGACCAGCATGGACCCGCCGCTGCGCGAAACCATGCTGGTGCGCGGCGACATCGACGCCATCACCGGCTTCAGCTTCACCAGCCTCTTGAACCTGGAAGCGCGCGGCGTGAAGGTCGAAGACGTGGTGGTGATGCCTTTCCCGGCCTTCGGCGTGAAGCTGTATGGCAACGCCATCATCGCCAGCCCCAAGCTCATCAAGGAGAACCCGGCGGCGGTGAAGGCCTTCATCAGCGCCTTCCTCCAGGGCGCCAAAAGCGTGATGGCCAACCCCGACGCAGCCATCGAGTACGTGAAGGCCCGCGACGGCATCATCAACGTCGACCTGGAAAAGCGCCGCCTGCGCCTGGCCATCGACGCCGTGGTGGCCAGCCCCGATGCGCGCGCCGAAGGCTTCGGCGTGGTGGTGCCCGGCCGGCTGGCGCTGATGGCCAGCCAGGTGAGCGACGCATTCGCCACCAAGACGCGGGTCGACCCCAACGCCGTGTGGACCGATGCCTTCCTGCCGACCAAGGCGGAACTCAACATCCTGCCCCCGCTGAAGAAGTAGGCCGGCATGACCTCCTTCGTCGAGTTCGACAAGGTCTGGCTCGCCTACAACGAAGAGCTTGAGCAGGCGGGCCAGTACGCCGTCGAAGACATCTCGCTGAAGGTGGGCGAGGGCGAGTTCATCGCCATCGTCGGCCCCAGCGGCTGCGGCAAGAGCACCTTCATGAAGCTGGCCACCGGCCTGCGCCGGCCCAGCAAGGGCACCGTCATCATCGACGGCAATCCAGTGACCGGCCCGCTGAAGATCACCGGCATGGCCTTCCAGGCGCCCAGCCTGCTGCCCTGGCGCACCACGGTGAGCAACGTGATGCTGCCGCTGGAGATCGTCGAGCCCTACCGCAGCCAGTTCAAGGCGAAGAAGAAGGAGTTCGAGGCCAAGGCGCGCGCGCTGCTGCAGAGCGTGGGGCTGGGCGGCTATGAAGACAAGTTTCCCTGGCAGCTTTCGGGCGGCATGCAGCAGCGCGCCAGCATCTGCCGCGCGCTGGTGCACGAGCCCAAGATGCTGCTGCTGGACGAGCCCTTCGGCGCGTTGGACGCCTTCACGCGCGAAGAGCTTTGGTGCGCGCTGCGCGACCTGCACGCGGCGCAGAAGTTCAACGTCATCCTCGTCACGCACGACCTGCGCGAGAGCGTGTTCCTGGCCGACACCGTCTACTGCATGAGCCGCAGCCCGGGCCGCTTCGTCGTCAAGCGCGAGATCGAATTGCCACGCCCGCGCGACCTGGAAGTGACCTACACGCCGCAGTTCACCGACATCGTGCACGAGCTGCGCGGGCACATCGGGGCTTTCCGGCAGAACATCGGCAAGACCGGTGTGGCGCTGCCGCAATGAAGGTCAGCTGCGCATGAAGATCACCAAGAACGTCGAACGCTGGTCGCCGCTGATCCTGCTGGCCGCCTGCCTGCTGCTGTGGCAGTTGATCGTGATGGGCTTCTCCATCCCGGAGTTCATCTTTCCCAGCCCGGTGCAGATCGCACAGCAGTTCGTCGAATTCACCGGCCCGCTGATGGAAGCGGCGTGGAAGACCTTCTGGGTCACGATGCTGGGCTTCGGCATCGCCATCGTGGTGGGCGTGCTGCTGGGTTTTCTCATCGGCAGCAGCCGGCTGGCCTACACCGCCATCTACCCGCTGATGGTGGCCTTCAACGCCGTGCCCAAGGCGGCGGTGGTGCCCATCCTCGTGGTGTGGTTCGGCATCGGGCTGGGGCCGGGCATCCTCACGGCCTTTCTCATCAGCTTCTTTCCCATCACGGTGAACATCGCCACCGGCCTGGCGACGCTGGAGCCCGAGCTGGAAGACGTGCTGCGTGTGCTGGGCGCCAGGCGCTGGGACGTGCTGGTGAAGGTGGGCCTGCCGCGATCGATGCCCTACTTCTACGGCAGCCTGAAGATCGCCATCACGCTGGCCTTCGTGGGCACGGTGCTGGCCGAGATGACGGCGGGCGATTCGGGCATCGGCTATCTGATGCAGACCGCCGGCAGCCAGCAGCGCATGCCGCTGGCCTTCGCAGGGCTGGTGACCATCGGCGCCATGGCCATGGCGATGTACGAACTGTTCAGCTGGATCGAGAAGCGCACCACCGGCTGGGCGCACCGCGGCAGCCAGGGCGAGTGAGGCCGCGGAAGACGGGGTGGAGCCGGGGCATCATCGGCGCATGAATTCAGCTTCCGGCTGGCGCGGTGAACTGCGCCTGCGCTACCACCGCCGCGGCCCGCGCACCGTGGCCTTCGATGCCCACACCGGCCCGCTGCGCGTGCTGCAGGCGCTGTACCCCGAAGGCGAGGGTGTGTGCCACCACGTGCTGGTGCACCCGCCGGGCGGCGTGGTGGGCGGTGATGAGCTGCATGTGCAGGTGCAGGCCGAAGCGCACAGCCACGCACTGCTGACGACCCCCGGCGCCACGCGCTTCTACCGCAGCGAAGGCGCCCCGGCCCTGCAGCACACGCGGCTGCAGCTGGCCGAGGGCGCGCGGCTGGAATGGCTGCCGCTGGAAACCATCGCCTACACCGGCTGCCAGGCCACGAACCGCGTCACGGCCGAACTGGCGCCGGGCAGCGAGATGATCGGCTGGGACGTGCTGGCCCTGGGCCTGGCAGCCGCCGGTCAGCCCTTTGCCGGCGGTGTGTTCAGCCAGCACCTGGAACTGCCGGGGCAGTGGGTCGAAGGTGGCCGCATCGCGGCCGACGATGCCACGCTGCTGCAGGGCCCCCTGGGCTGGGCCGGGCACACGGTGTGCGCCACGCTGTGGTTCGCGGCCGGCGCGGCGCTGGCCCCGGTGCGGCGCTCGGCGCTGGTGGAGGCCGCACGCGAAGTGCTGCAAGGCCACGCCCTGGCCGCCACGGCGGGCGTCACCTCACCGCAGGCCGGCGTGGTGGTGCTGCGCGTGCTGGCCGCGCGCGTGGAACCGGTGATGCAGCTCTTCGGCGCCGTGCGCGCCGCCTGGCGGCTGCAGGCCTGGGAGCTGGCGGCCCCGCCGCCCCGCATCTGGAAGACCTGAAAGCCCGCTGCCAACCCGCAGCGGCCCCAGGCCCGCCAGGGCCCGGCCGCGCAGGGGCCGCTTGTGGCGGGCCGGCGGCTATCCTCGCGCCCCATGTACGCGTCGTTCTTCGGCCTCAGCAAAGAGCCTTTCTCGATCGCGCCCGACCCGCGTTTCCTGTTCATGAGCGAACAGCACCGCGAGGCGCTGGCGCACCTGCTCTATGGCCTGGGCGGCGGGGGCGGCTTCGTGCTGCTCACGGGCGAGGTGGGCGCGGGCAAGACCACGGTGTGCCGCTGCTTCCTCGAGCAGGTGCCCGCGCAGTGCCGCGTGGCCTACATCTTCAACCCCAAGCTCAGCGTGGCCGAGCTGCTGCAGACGGTGTGCGGCGAATTCGGCATCGCCCTGCCCACGCAGGCCGACAGCGTGAAGGCGCACGTGGACGTGCTCAACACCTTCCTGCTGGAAGGCCACGCCCGGGGCGAGCAGGCGGTGCTGGTCATCGACGAAGCGCAAAGCCTCAGCGCCGAGGTGCTGGAGCAGCTGCGCCTGCTCACCAACCTGGAGACGGCCGAGCGCAAGCTGCTGCAGATCATCCTCATCGGCCAGCCCGAGCTGCGCGAGATGGTGGCGCGGCCCGAGCTGGAGCAGCTGGCGCAGCGCATCGTGGCGCGCTACCACCTGGGCGCGCTGCGCTTTGCCGAAACGCAGCAGTACATCCAGCACCGCCTGGCCGTGGCCGGCCCGAGTGCGCCGCTGCCTTTCAGCGCGGCGGCGCTGGCGCGCATCCACGCGCTGAGCGGCGGCGTGCCGCGGCGCATCAACCTGCTGGCCGACCGTGCCTTGCTGGGCGCCTACGCGCGCAGCCAGCCGCGTGTGGAGCGCGCCACCGTGCAGCAGGCGGCGCAAGAAGTGTTCGGCGGCGCGCTGCCCGGGCGCTGGGCGGGCGGTCTGGGCGGCGCCTGGGCGCGCCTGGCGGCGCGGGCCGG